>CAYUUV010000022.1:0-15936 GCA_964448015.1 uncultured Candidatus Saccharibacteria bacterium | reverse complement strand
TATAATCGAATAGTAGAACAGGAGTATATCTAAGAATGATACGAATCAAGCTATAAAGTGATCGCTACGGAAAATATGCGCATTATTTTGTATGTTTGATTTTTACATTGTTTAACTTCTTCATAAAAAGTCGAGTGCCGTGGTGAATACATACCTACTAGCTACTCGGCTTTTTAAGTTAGGAGAAACTATGCTTAATCTTAGGCATATAACCAAAAACTTTAACGAAAAAATTATTTTAGAAAACATTAGCCTTACAGTGAATTCCGGTGAGGTCATTGCTCTTATTGGTGAGAATGGAGCGGGTAAAACTACGTTACTGAAGATTCTGCTTGGTCTCATTGAGCCAGATGACGGTACTATTGCTCTGCATAATGAAATTGTTGGATATGTAACCCAGGAACCCGAGAGTCAAAATACGGTTGTGCGGGAGAGTTTTGCTAATGTCGAAGAATGGCGTATTGATTACGCACTTGGCTTAGTGATGCTCGAAGGTGTCAAGATTAGAAAAATACAACACTTGAGTGGAGGCCAAAAGACGCGTCTTGCTTTAGCTCAGGTACTCGCAAAAGACCCGGGGCCTACCGTGTTACTACTCGATGAGCCAACCAATAACCTTGATAGTAGCGGTCTTGCGTGGCTTCGAATATTCATCAAAAACTTTAATGGTGTCGTATTGCTTGTCACTCACGATCGCAGCTTTATCAATGAAGTTGCCACATCGGTTGTTGAGCTCCAGAAGGGGAGTTTAAAGCACTATGGGGGTGATTACGACTTTTATAAGCAGCAGAAAGAAGTTGAGTATCAATCTCACCTGAAAGAGTACGAGAGAAGTATAGAGGAACGTCGACAGCTTGAACGTGCCCTCAGGGAAAAGCAAGAGCGAGCTACGAAGGGGCTGCGTAATCAAAAAATGCGTGATAACGACAAAGCTCAGTTTGATTGGCACCAAAATAACGTGCAACGATCGTTCAGTGGCCAAACCAAAGCGATGCAGTCACGCATCAATCAGCTTAGTGATGTTGAAAAACCTGAAAAAGCTAAAAATTATTTAGTCAAAATTAATCATAGTTTTATGCACGACAAGAAACTTATCACTGTAAAGAATCTAGCAAAGAGCATCCATAATAAAAATATATTTAGAGGTCTATCTTTTGAAGTACGCAGTGGTGAACGTTGGCACATTCAAGGATTAAACGGTGCTGGAAAATCCACCCTTCTTAATATTTTGGCTGATCGAACGGGCTTTGATAGTGGAGAGCTTAAGAAAGCCGAAGATTTGAGCATTGGTTATTTCTCACAAGATATACACGACATATCAAGTACTCAAACCGCATCCGAGGTTCTCAAAAGCACAGGAGCACACGCAACAGAGGTGTATCGTCAGGCAATGAGCCTCGGCTTACGTGATAGCGACTTACGGAAAAGACCGCAACAACTCTCACGAGGCCAGCAAGCGAAGCTGTGCTTCACCAAACTATTGCTGAGCAAGCATAACCTGATTATTCTCGATGAACCAACAAATCATCTTGATATTACCACGAGGGAGCGGCTGGAGGCTGCTCTCAATAACTATCATGGAGCACTCATTGTAGCGTCTCACGACAGGTACTTTATTGCATCGATAGGCATAAACAGTACACTGGATGTATCAAGAAAGGAGATTAACCATGAAACATAGAGCCACACTAGTGTTATTTTGCGGATTACCAGGATCAGGCAAGACACGCGTTGCTAGGCAGCTAGAAAAACAAACTGGAGCAGTGAGGATATGTACTGACGACTGGCTCACGAGTTTGCATATTGACCTCCATGATGAAGCTGTTCGCGACCTTTTACAGGCCCGCTTGTACGAGTTGGCAAAAGAACTCTTAGCAAAAGGAATAGATGTAATTTTGGAAGATGGTCTCTGGTCTCAGAAAGAGCGGAATGCGAAGCTGGCGGATGGCAGGCGGTTGGGTGCGGATATTGCCATACATGTATTTGATTTATCGCCAAAAGAGCAGTGGAAGAGGCTTGAGCACCGCAATACTAATATGCGGCATGGTACGGTCGCTATTACTTTTGATGAACTACAGTCTTACCTCAAAATGTTTGAGTTACCAACAAAGATCGAGCTTTCTCATTTTGACACAGTATTTTATTACAAAGATCATACCTCATTAGAGTTAGTATGATGATCTTGTAAAAAAACTAGTCGTATCGGATCTGGTATTTGCGGTGTGCTATAAAAACTTTGAAGAGTATACTAAGTCTATATGGATAAGAAGATTATTCTACTAGTGACTGGAGCGGGTGGGGCTCTTGGCGGGTATATTCCGGTATTACTTGGTGCGAGCGGGTTCTCTGGCTGGAGTATACTGGGTGCTTTTGTTGGCGGGATTTTTGGTATCTGGCTGGGTGTGCGGTTGAGTGATGGCTAGGACGTGTGTTATAGTTGAAATCTAGTATGGCAAGAACACGAGGCACAACACTAGAGAGAACAATATCAGACGGAGCATATGGCTCCTTTTTTATACCCGATGAGATTGGGGCAGAAAGAGCACTCGAGAGTGCGCGGCCACTGTTTCGGCATGCCGGGCAGCGACTCCCTTCTGTAAACGAGGTACTTGAAGAATGGCAGGATCAGCCAGAGGCAGAAAGCCCAACATGGCGTGCTGATTTTGTGGTAGCACCGGTGATACAAAATGGTCCAGCCTGGAAGGCACTGTACAGCAGCGTGCTCGGTCGGCCGCATACGCTCATGCTCACAAAATATGTTCGATGTACTCCTGAGGCTGTTGATATCGAAAGGGGTTGGAGTGCTGATTTCTTGCCCGCTCACATGCCTGAATATGTAGAGCAGCGATTTACGCATAGACCAGAAGTCGCCACCTATTTAGCGGCGCAACTTTCGAGAATAATTGAAGGAAATCCAGTGCTTGATGCGGAATTGGGTGCCGCAACGGTCCTGCGAGAAGAAGTCATGGTTAGTGATGGTATGCCAGTTGCACGTCTGCAGCCTGGGTTGGCGGTTGGCTTCTGGAATAATCGTTCTCACGCTGTGCAAATAGGCGCTCAGGGTAAGAGCGGACTTGGTATTCGATAGCTTTCTTCTTCTTGCAAAGTTATAATTTAGTCGGTCATGACGAAAGATCTGTATATTGTGGCGGTTAGTGGCGGCGTCGATTCAGTCGTACTGTTGGATATGCTGGCAAGGCATGCTTTGCAAACTGTTGTACCAGACTCCCAATTTCCAACTCGCAACTCCCAACTGGTTGTGGCACATTTTGACCACGGCATGCGTCACGATTCAGCGAGTGACGCAGCTTTTGTGGAAGCACTTGCTCAAAAGTATGGTTTACCGTTTGAAGGCGGGAGGGCAGATTTGGGTAACGGAACCAGTGAAGCCCGTGCTCGTGAAGTGAGATATAATTTTTTGCGACAATGTTGCAAAAAGTATAGAGCATCTGGCATCATTACCGCGCATCATCAAGATGATCTGATCGAAACAATCATTATCAATCTGATTCGAGGGACGGGCTGGCGTGGCCTGGCGCCAATGACCCAGCTTTTAACCTCAAACCTCCAACTTCCAAGTAATAATCAAACGTCAAATATCGAACATAAAATTTTACGGCCACTGCTTTCTATAAAAAAAGCCGAGATTCGTTTATATGCGCAACAGCACGCCCTAGAGTGGCGAGAAGACAGTACAAACAACGAAGTTAACTACCTCAGAAACTATATTCGGTTGAACCTATTGCCAGCTATGATTAAAAGTGATCCAGATACTATCAATAAGCTACTAGCTATCAACCAAAAAGCAGTAGAACTCAAGCAGGAAATTACAAAAGAAATCCAATGGTTACTCACAGACTTTCAACCGGCAACGAACAACTTTCAACTTTCCCGCTACCAACTTGTTATGTGGCCCAGCACTGTTGCGACTGAAGTTATGTATACAATTCTGACTGGGCTTGATACTAACTGGCATCCGACGCATCGGCACATTGCACGGGCACTTTATTTTGCAAAAACTGCCCGTATCAATAAAGAGCTACAGCTTGGCAGGCAGCTTCGAATGACAAGTCTGGCCACAACGATTCAATTTAAAAAGGTGTAAAAATATGCTACAGTTATAGGGTAGTAAAAGGAGATATTTGTGGACTCAAAAAAGCCCGGTAATACGCCACCTAGTAAAAAAAATACCCTCAAAACCATAGGCTTTGTTGTGTTCATAGCACTGATAGCTGCTTTTTTTTGGGCCACTTCAACGCTCAGTGGAGTGGAGTATAAAAAAGATGTATTGAGTTACACGGAACTAAATCAAAAAGTTAACGACAATAAAGTCGAAAGTATTGTTGAGCAAGGTAACCAACTCAAAGTTACCTTAAAAGAGGAACTCTCTCGTGATGGTGAGGCGCTTGGAAAACAATTTGTTGTCATTCGGCCTAGCGGTGAACTGAGGGATGACCAAAAACTGGATGTCAGTAAGACCGATTACACCACAAAAGAACCTTCAAGTACGGGTGATACAATCGGTTTCTTGGCCTCTATGTTTGTACCAGCACTGCTGATACTGGGCTTCTTCTTTTTCATGATGCGCCAGGCCCAGGGGCAAAATAATCAAGCAATGAGTTTTGGTAAAAGTAAGGCCCGAATTGCTGGGAATGATAAATCCAAAGTGGTATTTAAAGATATTGCTGGCAATGAAGAGGCCAAAGAAGATCTTGAAGAAGTCGTTGATTTCTTAAAATCACCAAAAAAGTTTGAAGCGGTTGGTGCGAAAATTCCTAAAGGCGTGCTACTGGTTGGTTCGCCAGGAACTGGTAAAACGATGATGGCCAAGGCGGTTGCCGGTGAGGCGGGTGTGCCGTTCTTTAGCATCTCTGGTTCAGAGTTTGTTGAAATGTTTGTTGGTGTGGGCGCTTCTCGGGTACGAGATTTATTTGCAAAAGCAAAAAAGAATGCGCCATGTATCATCTTCATTGATGAAATTGATGCGGTCGGGCGTCGTCGCGGTTCTGGTATGGGTGGTGGTCACGATGAGCGTGAACAGACCCTGAATCAGATTCTGGTAGAAATGGACGGCTTTGAAACGGGTGTGAATGTAATTGTGTTGGCTGCAACCAACCGGGCAGATGTGCTTGATCCTGCATTGCTTCGCCCTGGTCGTTTTGATCGACGAGTGAACATTCCATTACCCGAGCGGAAGGATCGTGAAGCAATTCTCGAGGTTCACTTCGCCAACAAGCCACTCGATAAGTCAGTTGATTTGAAGGCTTTATCGAAAAAGACAACTGGCATGGCTGGTGCTGATTTGGCGAATTTGGCGAATGAATCGGCAATTATCGCTGCCCGCAACAATCGAAAAGTCATTCAGAATGTTGATATTGTTGAAGCATTTGAGCGAGTCGCAATTGGTCCGGAGCGTAAAAATAAGGCCATGACCGAGAAAGACCGTGAAATGACCGCATATCACGAGGGTGGCCACGCATTAACCGGACACGTACTGCCTAATTCAGGCGGCCTGCATAAAGTTACTATTATTCCTCGGGGTGGTACTGGTGGCGTTACATGGTTCTTAGACGAAGAAGACAAAAGCTACCATTCAATCAATGAATACAAAGATGTGCTGGTAAGAATTGTTGGCGGTCGAGTTGCTGAAAAGGTGATATACGGCAAAGACTGGGTTACAACGGGGGCTGGTAACGATCTGCAAAAAGCTTCGGGTTTGGCTCGAGAAATGATTATTGAACAGGGTATGGGGAAGAGCTTACGTGATCAGGTTTTTCATGAAGACGAAGGTGGTATGATGCTTGATCGCATGGTGCATTCAAAGCCGTATTCTGAAAAAACAGCCGAATTAATCGACAAAGAAGTCGAAATGCTGATTACTGAAGCGACAACACGGGCTGAAAAAATTATTCGCGCTAACCTTCCTGCGTTGGAAAATATCAAGAACGAGCTACTCGAAAAAGAGACACTTGATGAAGATGAAGCCCGACAGTCATTAAAGGGTGCTAAAGCACCGGCTGACGCAGTGTTGTCATAAAATACAGGTTCTCATTTCAGGCCGATACGCGTATACTTCTTTCAGATACATAAAAACCATATAAAGCACGGGCGATAAATCATTCAGCATGGTAAAAAAATTCCTTGTACGAGCAAATCAAAAAGTAAGCTTTGGCTGGGCAGCTACACTGCTAGCTGGTTCAAGCATGATTGCGCAGGTTCTTGGGTTGCTCAGAGACCGGTTTTTATACGGGAGCTTCGGGCTTGAGAGTGCTGAAGTTGCCGCCTTCAAAGCAGCTTTTACCGTGCCCGACTTTATGTTTTTCGCACTGATTTCAGGGGCGCTCAGCGTTACGTTCATCCCAATCTTTAACGAACGGTATGTAAAGGGTAATAAAAAGTCTGCCTGGGAACTCAGTTCCAGCCTCTTGAACATGTTTGCGGTCACGACCTTTGTTGTCAGTCTACTGATTGTGATTTTTGCGGATCCATTGGTGCGCTACGTTGTTGCGCCTGGTCTTGACGAGCACACAACATTTTTAGCAGTTTCGATGATGCGTATTATAGCAGTGAATCCGTTGCTTTTTTCAGTGAGCTCTGTCTTTGCGGCAATGCAACAGGCAGTCGGCCGATTCTTTTTTGTGAGCTTAGCGCCTTCGTTTTATAACCTGAGTATTATTTTTGGGGTTGTCTTCTTAGCACCAAAGTTCGGTATTATGGGCGTTGCGCTGGGGGTGGTGGTCGGCTCAGTACTACAGTTATTGGTGAGTGCTCTTGGACTCGCCGGGCTCGGGTTTGATTATCGGCCGAAAGTCTTCTGGCGTAATCGCGGCTTGCGGCGATTGTTAAAAATATTGCCCGCCCGTTCAGCTGATCAGGGTATGGATTACTTTATTAATATTGTAGAAATTAATCTTGCCTCTCGTTTAGGCGCCGGGGCAATTGGTGCATTTAGTGCAGCAAGTACACTTCACAATGTTCCCATTACACTAATTGGGGTGGCACTGTCGACCGCTGCTTTCCCGCGCATGACAGAGCGACTGGCGCAAAATAGACCAGATCTATTTAAAAAAGAGCTCACCTCGTTGCTACGACTGGTTATTTGGTTTGCCCTGCCAGCGGTGACGGTGACATTTTTGATGCGTGGGTATCTGATCCGTATTTTAGCAGGTGACGGACAAGCTACCGCCGCCGCAGTTTTAGGCGTTTTTGCATGGGCGGTCATGTTTCGGGCTTTGTATCATGTGCTTTCAAGAAGTTTTTATGCTCAGCAAGATACTTATACGCCGCTGTATGTTTCAATATTTGCAATTAGCTTAAATGTTGTTTTGACAGTTCTGCTGGCCCGGCCAAGCAGCTACGGTATTATTGGGCTACCGCTAGCGCAAGTGATTGTGGCGGCAACGGAAGTGGTGATTTTGCTTGTTATTTTGTCACGGCGCTTCCCGGGTATTGTTAACCGGGTGTTTTTGGGCGCGTTGTGGCGCATGCTTTCAGCATTTGGGATAACCTTCTGGGTTACCTGGATTTTAAGAAGGGAACTCTTTGAGCTTGGGGCGCAAGATCGAGGTTTCTTCACAATCGTGCCAAAACTAGGTGTGTTATGTAGCATCGTGTTACTGGTGTACATTATTGTTTCATGGCTCTTCAAGCTCGAAGAGGTGGAGCCAATTATTGCAAAAATTCGCATGATTCTATTCAAGCCCATCCGACTACAGTAGAGAGATAACAGATAGTAGCAAATAGATAATAGATTGTTGCGTCGAAGATTTTTACTCAGATCTACATTGTTGTATACCCAAATATTTAATTTCTACACGCTACTTTAGCTGCCAATATTCTACTACCTATTTGCTACTATCTGTTATCTATACACGACCTCTGTTATAATAGGTATTCAATGAACCAAGACCATATTCGTAACTTCTGCATTATTGCCCACATTGATCACGGCAAGTCCACGCTGGCTGACCGGCTACTGGAAATTACTGAGACGGTGAAGAAACGAGACATGAAATCCCAGTTGCTTGACGGTATGGATTTAGAGCGTGAAAAAGGGATTACCATTAAGCTCACGCCAGTACAGATGCAGCATAAAGGCTATCAACTGAATTTAATTGATACGCCAGGACATGTTGATTTCAGCTACGAAGTCTCGCGGAGCCTAGAGGCATGCGAGGGCGCAATTTTAGTGGTGGATGCTTCTCAGGGAATCCAGGCGCAAACACTAGCCAATGTCTATCTCGCTATGGCGGCTGATCTCAAGATCATACCGGTTTTAAATAAAATTGATTTACCAGCCGCCGACGTGCCGCGAGTCACTGCTGAAGTGGTGAGTTTACTGGGCTGTGACCCATCTGAAATTCTGCATATTTCTGCCAAAACCGGTGAGGGTGTTGAAAAAGTCCTTGATGTAGTGATTGAAACTATTGAGCCGCCAAAAGGTGCTGCTCAAGATACCACTCGGGCACTTATTTTCGACAGTTATTACGACGATTATCGGGGCGTGATTTTGTATGTTCGAATGGTTGACGGCACTATTTCAAAAGCCTCAGAAATTACCATGATGGGCACCAAGAGCCATGGCTTAGCACTGGAGGTTGGGCACCTGAACCCTGCTATGAGCGCCGATCAAAAACTCAGTACTGGTGAAATTGGCTATATTGTGACGAACCTCAAATCAACTCGTGAGGCAAAAGTTGGCGACACCATCACGCTCGCGCGGGCTCCGGCTAGCGAGGCGCTACCTGGGTATAAAGAGGTAAAGCCCTTTGTTTACGCGGGAATCTTTCCGGAAAGTAACGAATATTACGCTGAGCTCAAAGAGGCAATTGAAAAACTTTCACTGAGCGATTCTGCTTTACAATACGAACCGGAAAATTCGCCAGTGCTGGGCTTTGGGGTACGCGTTGGTTTCTTGGGGTTGCTTCATATGGATATTGTGCGCGAGCGGCTGGAACGCGAATATAATTTAAACCTCATTATTACTAATCCGAGTACTGATTATCACGTCAGGCTCTCAAGCGGTGAAGCAGTCGACATCAAGTCTGCCAGTAGTCTGCCTGATCCCGCCAAAATAGAAAGTATTGCCGAGCCGTGGATTACGGGAGAAATCGTCGTACCAAAAGAATTTGTCGGCGGTGTTATACAACTGATTTCCAGCAAGCGCGGTCTGCAAAAAGGCCTCAGTTTTGTTGATGCCCAGCTGGCGCTCATCACGTTTGAAGCGCCACTCGCAAATTTACTGACCGATTTTTACGATCAACTCAAGAGCGTTACCAGTGGCTACGGTTCATTTAATTACGAATTAGCAGATTATAGAATCGAAGATCTCGTACGGGTAGATTTTTATGTTGCCGGCGAGATGGTTGGCGCGCTGTCGGTGATGGCGCATCGTTCAGAAGCAGAAGCCTTGGGTCGGGAAACCACGGCCAAATTAAAAGAGGTCATTCCTCGTCAGAACTTCAAGGTAGCACTGCAGGCGGCAATTGGCGGCAGATTTATTGCCCGCGAAGATCTTTCAGCTTTTCGAAAAGATGTCACCTCAGGCTTATACGGCGGTGATGTCTCGCGTAAAAAGAAGGTTTTAGCCAAGCAGAAAAAAGGTAAAGAGCGCATGAAACGCTTTGGCAAAGTAGATATTCCGGCTGAAGCTTTCACAGTGATGCTGCGCAGAGACAATTAATAACACAATACATTTTTCTTACCCGTCTTACCTGGCAATAGCACCAGCTCATGAAATCAGCACTGCCTAATTAATCATTGGCGGCATTTTGTCGGATGAGGCAAGGACATGGAGCATGACATTCTCATACGCATACCCAAATCCATCTCCAGTATTCGGTGTCCCCACACCAACATTCTCATACGCATACCCAAATCCATCTCCAGTATTCGGTGTCCCCACACCTATGTTGCTTGTAAGATATGCGTAGCCGTCGCCGGAATTTGCCATTTTCTAACTCCAACTCGTTGGGTGGGCGATAATACGGGCTGCCCACGTACTCAGCTGTGCGTTATTGGCAACAGAATCTCTGACATACATTGTTCCCGTACTGGCTCCCGGTGCCAGGCTGCCGATATTCACCGCGTTGGCAAAAGCGACATTATCGGTCGATACCTGATACTGTCCAATCAGTGACGGGCTGGCATTACTGATGACATTGAGACTCACCGTAATATTATTTGCGGTGAGTGTCGCGCTGTTATTGATGATTTTAAATTGCTTTGTCGAAGATGCGCGCTGTGGGATATTGCCAAAATCAAGTTGTGCAGCAATATCATTATTCGAGGTATCAACGATCCGGAGTCGATCAGGACTTTCAGTGGTGGCTATGGTGCCATACAGATGAAGCCCAGCAACATGTTGGTGTACATTAAACCGTAGGGCCTTGATAGCAGCGAAGTTCACTGTCTGAATACTTGAACGATAACTGGGTGACAGGCTGACTGAATCAGAGTTAATGAACTGATAGGGGTTTGCAACGGTTGTCCAGGTGCCGTCAATACCACTCGTGGTATCTGCCGATGTTTGCATAATTCTCCCTACGTAGGGAGTGTAGCCGGACCGCACACTCATGAAGTACCCACTAATATTACGGATTTCGGGGAATAGCCATGTGACAACTTGATGATCGCCTGGATTGTACGCCCCCCATGTCCCCGGGCTGAGCTGATCTTGATTCATCATAGCGAGATCACCCGACAAAATGGTTGAAGGTGCACCGCCGCCAATAGGGTATTTTATGGCTGTTGTGCCATCAAGGTCATAGGCAAACCGATATCCTGGTACATCTGCGTAGCTTCCTGCCATTATTGCTCTCCTCGTTTTATTATACTCTTCATCATCGTGTCTGTAGCCTTAGTTGCGCGGTAATACCAGCGGCAACATTATCACCAAGTCCATCGCCACCAGGATCAATAATACAAAACCGTATATAGTGGCCAGCGTTAAGATTGGTTGTGCTCAGTGTGCCATTTGTGCCAACGTATTGGGTGGCGGCAATGGTGGGCAGTGCGGAAAATATTGAGGTGAAGCCAGACGAAGGGTCGGTAGTAATTTGAATATCAAATTCAGCAGTGCTGGCCGGTGGTTGTTTGGCATTCACATCAAAAGCAACAATAGCCGCGTTGGCATCAAGGCGATAAATGGGGCCTTGCCCATCTCCAACCGCGATCTCATCATTAAAATACCAGCCGAAGGTACGCGGCAATGCCTGCCAAGACGCAGTCGTGCTATTCGTGGCTCGTAAGAACTGCCCGCTGCTTGGGGCGGCGCTAGCGCTGGTGGTAACGGTTGTTGTGGCACTTTTCAATCCGGCAGAGGCACTCACGGTTGGTGTCGTGGCTGTGCCGGCAAGATCGCCAGTGAGTTGCACAATACCCTTACTGCTCGTGGTGGCATCTGGGGCGGTTCCACTGGCAATTTGATTATCGACATATTCTTTGGTAGCTTTTTGGGTGGCAATACGAGCATTGCTATTGGCGGCGAGGGTGTTGTCGAGGTCAAGTACGCTGTTTTGTACCGCGTTTACAACTCGTGAATCATTGCCCACCATGACCGTTGAGCCGCTAGTGCCGGTAGGCAGGTTGGCAAATGGAATTGCGCTTGGCAGCTGGGTAGCTGGCAGGCGAGTCGTGCCATCAAGTTCAGCGACACCACTTGCCACGCCTTTGGCGGTAATTGGAATATACGAACCCGACTGGTTCGGGAGTTGACCAACGGGTATGGTACCACTGCTATCCAGGCTGGCGTAGCCGTTTGCTACACCTTTGTTTGCAGTATTTTCTTTGGCGTTCAGCGCCGTTTGCGTGGCGGTTGAGATGGGCTTATCGAGATCACCAGTGTTATGAACGTTTCCAAGGCCGATATCAGTTTTATCAAGAACAACCGTACCTTGCTTGGTATTGACCGAGATCACCGGTGCGCTTGGTATTGGCTTCCAGGTACCATTGCCGGCGTTATCGGTCATGAGTACATGGTCAGTCACGGGTGAGCCACCGGTAATTTGAATACTTGGCAGAGTGAGCTTGCCCGTCATGGTGTCGCCAGATTTATTCACTTTACCACTGAGTGCGGGCACGGTTGGCACATCAGCCGTACCGCTCAGATCACCTGCCAGTCGAACCTTCCCCTTTGTGCTGGCAGTTGCATCTGGCGCACCAGAGGTAACGGCATCATCAACATAGGCTTTGACACTTTGCTGGGTGGGGACTTTGGTATTGGAATTACTGATGAGCGTATCTTCATCAATCACCCAGGCATTGCTAGCAACGTTTGTATCACTGTTCATGGTCGCGCCGGCAGCATCAACCGTGCTGGCATTGGTAACATCTGCGCCGTTTGCAACGTTGAGGTGGGTGCGCAGAGTGCTGGCATTGATACCAAGCTGGATGCTGCCGCTGCTAGTAATGGGGGATCCAGAGTCAACTTCTATGCCGTCGGTACCGCTCACACCCACGCTGGAAACAGTGCCAGTATTTGTTGTAAAACCCGCATCGTTGGTGAGGGTCGAGACGTTATCGCCTGGCTGTAGAGCACTGCCGACGGCGGCAAGGGCATTGTTTGCTGCCGTTTGAGCGGCTGAAATATCAGCCGCCTTTTTGAGCGTGCCGTCGCTATTAAGCTCCACATTTAAGAAGTCATTTAAGATACCACCCCATGTTCCGACGTCATCACCGGGAATTGGCAGGCGGGCCATTACGTTCCTTTCCCTCCAGTTTTTGTATATTGAAAACTCCGCATAACGCTTACGTATTATTTTATCAGATTGACTTTGTACTGTGAATACCGCTTACGGTATGATGGGAAGGTATGCTTCGATTATTCTTCAAGCAGTGTGTGGCCATGTGTGCAGTGGTGATAGCTGTAGTCACTCTTGGCGTTAGCACTATCCCCGTGTCTGCGCTGCAGGCCTATGGCTATGATGCTTACGGTAATTGTATATATGCAGAAGGCTGCAACAGTGTGTTGCCACCAACAACGCTAGTACCTATTAACCCTTCGCCTCAAAACCCGACTTCCGGTCGGGTCGTGAGCGTTAATATTACGAATAACCAAGTATTTACAGAAGATGCCTACGTGGTTGTGGTGACGCCAAATTTCCCGTTTGACCAGATCGCAAGAGTGTTGTTTTATCAAGGTGAACAGTTGATCGGTGAAGCATTGCAACCAGTGGGTGAAAGCTATCGGGTTGTATGGAATTTACCAGATGCCAATAGCTACATAGTTCGTGTTGTTGTAGTGCTTCGAGATGGCTCGCAAATGGAGCAAGCGTTCGCCATTACTGTGCGTGAAGGGGGTATGCCAGTTGCTAATATCCCCAGTGATACACAAAACCAAGATATGCAGGAACAAGCATCAATTTGGAGTAATCAGTCGTTTTTGAGTCAAGGTGCTGGTGTCGTAACTGACTTCGTCAAAAAGGTTATTGCAGCAACGCCACCAGAGGTTGCCTATGCGGTTCCCTACACATTTCTTACCGGACTCGCGACGCTTGCGGCGGTGCTTTTACTGCAAACAAAGAGTCAGCTGCAATATGTTTCTTTCTTGGTCGCAGTATTAAAAAAAGACAAGCAGCTCGCAGATGAAAAGACAACGTTTATTATGTTGGTTTCGCATCATCTGAGAACACCGCTCACAATTATTAAAAGTTCGCTTGAACTCGCACTCATGGATGACACACAGAATACCGAGCTGTTGGCGGCGCAGTCAGCAGCGAATAAATTACACGCTGCTAGCGAGGCTATTCTCTCAGATATCGAAGATGATCACTACCTCAAGCATATTGTGGCACCCGATGTCTCAAAAGTGCGGCTACGATTGTACCGTTCGTGGCGGTTGCTGCTACCGGCTTTGTTGAGTCTGATTCTCTTGGTGGGAGCAAATATAGTGTATATTGCTGCGGGTAAAACAGAAGTGATTATTCCTAATATTGTACTGCAGATAATCCTTTCAGTTACTTTGCTGGTTTTGATTATGAATCTCATACAACGACGCCAGCAACGAATTGAGCAGCGAGGCCGGCTGATGCTGCAGCGCGATCATCAACTGGCGCTTGATAAAGCGCGCAATGATTTTATTAAGCGCACAACAAAAGACATGGCACCACTACTGGTGGTATTAAAAGAAAAGTGCCAATCTCTTAAAAAGAGGCACGACACGGATGCATCGCAGTCGGCAGTACAGCAGCTGGGGGCACTCATTGAACGATTTGAGCTTGCCTCAGAACTTGAGCGGGGCAAAATTGCAGCTTCACTGAGCGAGTTTGATCTCGGTAGTATGCTTCATGATGCTGTTCGACAGCTCAGTGAAGTAACCGCAAGAAGGAAACTGACGGTAAAGACAGCCCACGATTCGCTTACCCTGCATCATAACGAGTTCTTCGTAAGATATGTTTTAAATACTCTGCTTGACAATGCGGTCCGATACGCTCAAAGCGGCAGTACGGTAACGGCGGCAATCTCTGGTGTATCGGCGCAAGATGTCAGTGTGTATATTAAGAATCAGGGTGAGGGCATAGCGCCAGAAAAGCTTGCATATCTCTTTCAGCCATTTTCAAGCTCGAGTAACGTCGAGATCTTTAGTGAGCAGGGAATTGGCCTAAATCTCTATCTTTCACGACTGATTATGCGCTACATCGGCGGTGACGTTATTCTGCAATCAGAGCCAGGCAAAACAACAACCGCAATTATGAAGTTGCCACTAACTATAGCTACCTGATACTAGGCCGCTTCTTGTAATTTCTTGAGTTCTGCAATGACCTGCTCACCATGACCGAGCGGAGTGACGCGGCCGTAGGTTTTTTTAATCTCGCCTTCAGGGCTAATCAGAAATGTTTTGCGCAATATACCTTCTCGGCCAAACATTTTTTTACCCCACGCTCCGTAAGCAGCAATTGTTTCACCAGAGGGATCTGCTAATAGTGTAAAATTCAGCTTATGTTTTGCTTTGAACTTTCGGTGACTATCCTCATCATCTTTACTAATGCCAACAACCATAGCACCGAGGTCAATCAGGGCGTCATTGGCATCTCGTAAGCTGCAAGCTTCAACCGTGCAGCCGGGTGTGTCATTTTTTGGATAAAAATATAACACGAGCCATTTACCTGAAAAGTCTGCCAGCGTTTTCGTGTTACCATCTTGATCTCTTAAGGAAAAATCGGTTGCTTTCATGCATTCTAGTATAGCGCACTTGGATTATGTCCATAATATATCTCCTGGCAGAGAAGTTGCCACCCGTAATACGCTTGTGCTATTATTACAACCAAATACATAACAATAGAAAGAGGACTCATGGCCATGAGTAAAAAAGGCGAAGATAGCATAGATATTAGTTCGGTAAATCGTAATGATAAAAAGAAGATTAGCTTTAAGCTGCCTCTAAAGAATCAGAAAGGTCCGCTTCGCGACACCGAAGGTAAATTTGCCACCAAAGCAAGGGTTGGTTCGGGTGGGCTGTCACGTATCCGAGGTTTTAACTTTAAACGGGCCATCCCGCTTATTGTGGTCATTGCGATTGTAGGTGGTCTGTTTGTATTCCGTAGTTTTGCTACTTCGAACTCCGATCGGGTTACTTACTGGTACCAAGTTTGTCGGGGTACGAGCGCGACAGGCTTTAGTGGTGTATCGTATTGGGCTGGCCAACTTGATAGCGGTACGGCAAATTACACAAAATTTAGAGATCAGATGAGGGCTAATAAGGACGGCAACTGCCCTGATGGTGAGCCTTCAATGGCAAGCTCTACGCCCACACCCGCTACTCCGGCACCTAGTACTCAAGCTCCTGCCACCACTGGCCCTAGTCAGGCTAGCGTCAACAAGGTCGTTAGTTGGTATCAGGCTTGCCGAGGTGTTAGCTCGAAAAGCTTTGGAGGTACGTCATTTTGGGCTGGCCAACTTGATAGCGGTACGGCAAATTACACAAAATTTAGAGATCAG
>CAYUUV010000021.1:0-16352 GCA_964448015.1 uncultured Candidatus Saccharibacteria bacterium | reverse complement strand
GCTTTGGAGGGCAGGAAGGAGCCATCATGGCAAAGAAAGCAGAATTACTAGAACAAGCACAGAAACTCGGTTTAGAGGTTTCTGAAAAAAATACTATTGCTGAAATCGAAGCAGCACTTCAGCAGAGTCAGGAGTCAGGAGTCAAGAGTCAAGAAGAAACGAATGAGTCCGACACTGACAACTCAGAACTCACACCTCAAACCTCTGACGACACAGTCGTCACCGCCAAGTCGGGCCTGTCCGACGAAGCCTTGGCGAAGTCGGGGAAGCGTAGCGCAAAAGGCCTCAAAGAAGCTGAGGAAAAGGCCGAAAAGATCGAAAAGCAGCACACTGGCGAGCACGAAGAAGCTGTGGTCAAAAAAGGTCCAGCGCCTAAGACTCGCACAAAACTTGAACGACGCAGCAAGGGCTACAAAAAAGCTGCCGAACTTGTTGATGGTTCAAAGTTCTACACTTTGAAGGAAGCTTCTGAGATCTTGCCAAAAACCAGCACAGTGAAATTTGATGCTAGCGTAGAACTACACATTAACCTTGGCGTAGACCCACGTCAGGCAGATCAAAATATTCGTGCCACCGTTGCTTTACCGCACGGTACCGGTAAAACACTTCGTATTGCTGTATTTGCACCTGCTGATCAACACGAAGCCGCTAAAAAAGCCGGCGCCGACATTGTTGGTGAAGACGAGTTCCTGCAACTGCTCGACAAAGAACAGATTGATTTTGATGTACTCATCGCGACACCACAACTTATGGCTAAACTCGGTAAATATGCCCGTGTTCTTGGTCCAAAGGGCCTCATGCCAAATCCAAAGAGCGGCACCGTAACAGCTAAGGTTGCTGATGCAGTGAAAGAAGCAAAAGCCGGTAAGGTAGAGTTCCGCGTTGATAAGCAGTCTATTGTTCACCTTGCAGTTGGCAAAGTCAGCTTCAAGCCTGAGCAGATCGCTGAAAATGCAAAAGTAGTACTCAAAGCCATTGCTGACGCAAAACCAAGCAGTGTTAAAGGCACCTATCTGCAAAAGATCGCCATGACCACAACTATGGGACCAAGCGTAAACATCGCCCTCAGCGAAGTGTAAGATTCAGCAGTCAAATACGCAAAACGATGCTACCAGTAGTATCGTTTTGCTACTATGAATAATCTGCCGTGATTTGCCAGGCCAGGTGAGGCAGCACCATGATAATACTACACCACCGGTATGGTATACTGGATGCATAAATGCGACCGGTGGGCTCTCGCACAAATTGTGGAGACATTAATGGCAAATATCGAACAACATACAGTCGGCGCTCAAATTGGAGATTTGCGTGTGCCGGAGCAGTATGCGGCCGTATTGGGTGAATTTGAACATTTAATCAACACTGATACTCCAACAAATCAAATACTCGGAAAACTCGCAGGGATACTTTCTCAGGTTGCAACTGAGAGCGTTGGTGATACCGAAATGCATGATGGCGGCGTACTCAGTACCGATAGGGCCAATTTTGAAAAACGCTTTCAGGTTGATCTCCACAAGGTCAACACAATCTGTACAGCCATGAAAGAGTTGGGACACAAAATAGTACTTACCTCGGGTAGTTTTGACATAATCCACATAGGCCACGCTCAATATCTTGAAGCAGCGAGTCGATACGGCGACTTTCTTGTTGTTGGAGTCGATAGTGATGAAAAGATCAAGGCCAAGAAGGGTGAACATCGACCAGTCGTCAATGAAGCAGAGCGTTTACGTATGCTTGCACACTTACGACCCGTAGATCTTCTCACCTTGAAAGATAAAGATGACCCGCACTGGCAATTAATACGCGTTGTTAAACCAGATACTCTTGTTGCAACCGAAGGCACATATAGCGATGATGAGATAGCAACACTGCAGAATGCATTCGTCGATCGCGTTGTCGTATTGCCGCCGCAAGCAACAACTTCGACAACAGCTCGATTACGTCGCCTACAAATATCAAGTAGCAGCGCACTCAGAGATCGCATAAATTCGGCTTTAGCAGGGTATGTGAACGATGCGGATGACTCAGAAACACTGAAGGACATTCGCAAAACTATTGACACAATATTTGATGAATATGAAGCATAAACAACACGCCCTATGAGCCAGAAAACTAGGAGACTACTCGCCCATGTACCCGTCATTAGTCGGAGTTATGTAGACTTTATTCACACCCATATTAATACCGTTGATGAAGTATGTGTAGTTGACAATTCAGTCGTGGGTGAAATTGATGGCATACGAAAAGACTTGCGGAGACTCAACCCTCATGAAGTTGCACCCATGCTTGCAACTCGCTTTGATATAACCGTTCGTACTCTTGGAATGACCGGAATCTCAAAGATGCTCAAAGAAGAAGATTGCCGGTTTATTATGCCGGATGATGAAGTTAGCCATTACCTTATAGACTCACTTGCAATACCTGAAGAACGGTATCAACTCCATAACCTTTTCCTCCGTTGGAATAGAACCAATATTACTATTAACACATCTGTTAAGCCAGATCGAACCATGAGCGTTCATTCACTTCCAGAACACGTGACAGCTCAGCTGCAACATGAAATCGACCAGTCGAACGAATGGTGGCGGCAAGTTGGTTGTGTGGCATTTGAAGCGGGTGAGATCATTCTGTCAACACACAATCACTACGTACCAACCGAAGATACCGCAGAACTTGATGGCGATATTAGGTCTCAGGCTTACCGGGGCGTTGATATCGAGATTGGCAATGTACAACATGCAGAAGCCGCATTGATAGCCGAAGCAGCACGACAAGGTATTTCACTAGAAGGTGCCGACTGCCTAGTCAGTACCTTCCCATGCCCTAGTTGTGCAAAACTGCTGAGTGCTGCCGGCGTAAAAACCATATACTTCGCGGAAGGTTACGCAGTTGCCGACGGTCTTTCAATTCTACAATCAGCCGACGTTGAAGTTGTTAAGATCAGTGACACTGAGCTGAAACCAACAGCAAAATCTATTGCCGTACCGTATATCAAACGAGATTAGCGTGATATTTTAAATCTTACTTTTTGATCATCAGGAAGATCGTCTTCAGGTTTTAAAATATGAACGTGCAGGTGAGCAACCGATGCAGCAGTGTGTGATATATCACCAAATCTGAAGGCAACACCGCCATATGGCAAATCCTTGGTGTACGTAGTAACGAGATCCCTAAGCTGCGCCCATTCATCAACAGTGAGTTCTTCAGGTTTCGTTACATGACGGCTTGGTATCAGTACCAGGTGGGTATCGGTATGCGGATACGGTACCATATTGCCAATTACATTCCATGATTCACCGCGTTCCATAACCGGCCCTTCGTGGTATTCTTCAAGGTGCTCAGCACAAAATGGACACAAACCGTCTAATTCTATCTGACGAAATTGCTCATACTGCTCAGCAGTGCGCGCCTTAGAAGTATCAATATAAATTGGCTTCCGCTTACGGGTAACAATTGAAAAGTCATACTTATTTTTCTCATCACTAGTGTGATCAACATGACTTGTGACTTCCCACTGAGTATCGTCGAGACCCGGGAAGTATGTATCAACCTGAAAGGCATGGTCGATTTCGGTCGCAGTAATATACCGAGCAAACGGCAGATACATGTTGTATATTTGCTCACCACCAATAACAAACAATTCTCTGTCGTCTTCAGTGTCAACCAACAAAGCATCTTCAGGATTAGTGTAAACCTTGCAGCCTGGCGCCTCGTAACCTTCTTGGCGGGTGAGTACTCTGTTTTCACGATTAGGCAAAGGGCCACCAATAGACTCGTAGGTTGTCCTACCCATCAAAACAATATTACCAATAGTTTTTTCTTTAAAGTGCTTCATATCAGCCGGCATCTCGCCAGCCCACGGAAGCTGATCCGCATACCCGATACCTCTATTAACATCGTATGCAACAATTATGTGTGGTTCTTTATGTATCTCTGCCATTTCCTGAGTCCTAACTGCTTGGTGTATCTATCAACATCTTAGGGTGAGGATTATAGTCTTCGAAGCGAATATCACCCTTACGCCAAGCAAAGACGTCATCCAAAGCTGAGTCGATAAGCGCACGAGGAAATGGTCGCGGCTCTCGACTCAATATTGTTGCAACGTCTTCTTCCTGTCTATCATAGATATGTACATCTGAAAGGGTATGCGTATACACAGTTGGCGTATAGCCAGTGATCTTGGCAACCACCATTTGTAATGCTGCATATTGAATAATGTTGAAAGCCAGTCCGACCGGCGCATCTGCACTGCGTTGTACGTGATGCAGTTCAAGCTCATCACCCATAACACGAAAATGCAACATCGACCCGTGACAGGGCACCCATACGGTTTCTTGTTGATAGCCCGGTGCGCGTATGATTGTTGAAGGAACAATAGTGGTAGCAACGTGTGTACGCAATTGTGGATTGGCACCAATTTGATCTACAATCGCCTGGATCTGATTAAAAGTTGCACCGGTCGGAGTTGGGAAATCGTGATACGCAGGACCATATGAACCGGGGCCAAAATCACCAGGCTCCAGTCCACGTTTTGCACACTTCTCGTCAGTTATAAAGTTTTTCCACCACGAGCAGCCCCAAGATTCAAGATCTTCCAAGCTTCGCACACCATTAATGAATGCTGTGATTTCAGCAATTGCCGCATTAGACGCTTGCGACAGGTCACGCTCAGTGAGTAACGGGAAGCCGTTACGTAGGTCGTACTTAAGGTGACCGGGTGCAAACAAAGTCCATGCCGCGTCCTCAAGCTGTGTATCGACACGACGACCATTCTGACGAATATTTTTAAGTAAATCTTGATACTGAGTATCGACCTCTCGTTCGTCATTATAGCCAACTATGTCAATAAATTCTCGTTCATGGGTATCACGGAACTCGGGCATGCGTCCTCCTTCTTCCACCCATTAATTCTGACTTATAGTATAGCGCAGTGTTACGTAACTCGCACGCTTGATCACATAAAATAGTGCTATAATTGTCGCAAAGGGTGGCAGAAAAGAGTTTTTTGCAGATTATGTTGTTTGTATCACTCATACTCAGAGCCTACGGATTCTCATATGCCTAATACGCCAGGACTCTTCTTGGCACTAGAAGGTGTGCCTGGGTTGGGGAAAACCACGCAGTGTAGACTTTTGATTGAAAGACTTCGTGCTGAAGGTTACGAAATTAAGTATCTACAAGTCACCGAACTTGAAACTGGTTCAGCGTATTTTGTTCGCAACTATCTTCAAGGCAAATATGGCGACAAAAACACACTTGAACCGTATACTGCCTCGTTATTTTATGCCTTGCAGCGATTTGACGCAGCGCCGCAAATATCCGAGTGGCTTTCCCAAGGATACATCGTACTAGCCGACACGTTTATAAACTCGAGCAAAGTGAATCATGGCCAAAAAATTGAAGATACCGCCACAAGGCTTGCTTATTATCAATGGCTCGACCAGCTTGAGTTTGGTATGCTGGGCATTCCTCAGCCAGATACGACTATTGTTTTGACCGTACCGGCCGAGACTGCTATAGAACTTGCTAAAAAACAGGTTGCGTCACAGCATATCGATTCCCCCGATGATGATCCAGAGCACATACAGCGCACTGTAGCAACCTACCGTGAGCTGTACGAAATCTATCAGGAGACCTTTGCACATATCGACTGCGCTCAACACGGTGAACTCATGAGTATTCCAACAATTAATAACCTAATCTGGGAAAGGATCTCGCCAATGCTGAAAAAAATTCGTAAACATAAGGTGACAGAACAACAAGCCAGCGCTACGGAGGTTTTTGCGCCCAAGAAAACGGAGAATCCCTACATAACAAAAAACGAAGATGGCAGTTTCACTATCACCGATACAGGCAAAATCTTTCTTCAGTCTGCTGTCACCGATACAAAAGGGGAGGTATACGCTTTTACGCACGCACTGAGCGACGCAACCATAGCAGCCGCCATGGCTCGTCTTTCGAGCAGGGGTGATGACATGCGTGTCACTATTTTAGATGAATTTACTGTGCAAAACGGTCAAGAGACAGATCTGCTACAAAAAGTTATTACCGCTAACGACGATGGTAGCGTACGGCAGTTAAACGGTATCCACATGGTCGTTGAAGGAGCGAGTACTCTGCTTGCAAAAAAGCTCGAATGGGGTCGGCTGGCTTCATATCTCGAACAGTCAACCAGGCATATATTCTTCGATCAAAAAGATGAACAGGGTCAGTTCAAGTATCACACACCGGCAACTTTTGATGAAAAAACCGCTGCTCATTACAACACGCAAATGGACAATCTTTTTAAGACGTATACTACGTTGGTCAGGAAACTCACAAATCACATCCGAAGCACTTCTCGCCAGCCACACGAAACAAGCGACGGTGCCTGGAAGGGCGCCACACGAGCGCAAGCTTGTGACGCCGTTCGTGCAGTACTGCCGCTTGCAACAAAATCAACCGTTGGTATTTTTGCGAGCGGCCAAGCGCTTGAAAGTTTAATTCTGCATCTTCAAAGTGATGAACTCGCTGAATCACATACAGTTGGCAAGCAATTACTGAAAGAAGCGAAAAAAGTAGCACCCGCTTTTCTAGAACGTGCCGACAAACCTAAGCAGGGAGGCGCCCTGATAGCCTACCACGCGCGCACCCGTAAAAACCTTGAGCAATTGGCACAAAAAATGAAACTGCAGCCGATTAAGGGCAACGGAGATGACGCGATGCGTTTAACCGATTTTTGGCCAAAAAATGAATTAGATGTATTGCCGCACATGTTGTATAAGCATAGTTCTTTAAGTCTTGACGAGCTTAAAAATGAAATAGCCGGCTGGCCATATATTGAAAAAGAGGCTGCCTTCAAAACATACTTTGGCGAACGACTCAACCGTCGGCATAAGCCTGGACGGGCGCTCGAAACCATTCATTACAGCTTTGATTTAATGTGTGATTATGGAATTTTCCATGATTTACAGCGACATCGTATGGTTGATGCCCTTCAGTGGCAGGCACTCACCCCGCATTACGGCTACGAAATTCCAGATCTTGTGACCGAAGCTGGGCTGGACGACCTATTTGAGCAATGTTTTGATACCAGTGTCCAGCTATATCACTACCTGCTTGCCAGCGACTACGTCACAGAAGCACAGTACGTCACACTCATAGGGCACAAAATGCGCTGGAAGGTAACGATGAATGCCCGCGAGGCGTATCATTTTATGGAACTACACACCAGCCCGCAGGGGAACCCGGGCTACCGAAAACTCGTTCAGCATATGTACGAGGCTATTGCCGAGGTGCACCCGCTTGTTGCCAGCGGGATGATCTTTGTTGATAAAGACGAAGCCAAGCTTACACAGTGAGCCGCTGAGCGCGCGGCGCAGTTGAAGCTCCGTTAGATGTAGGGTCAGATATCATAGTCAATATTCTAAAAAATAAGCTGGAGGCACTGTAATGCGCAGGTGATGAGCACTATGCTCAAACCGCCTACACAGCTCTATGGCTGGGCGAATAGAAGAGCGATTAAGGGTACGCTGCAATTCTATGCTCATTCGTTGGTAACGAATGATTCGCCAGTGATTGAATTCGCTTGATGGTGGATCGCACCATCACTCGCTTTCATTCACCGTCGCCCAGCCAACATATATCACAACACCTACGACCTGACGGTCTGGTAGATCCTCAAGACGACCTGCGGCGTACACCGCGGATCACACCCCTCCCAGTCACGCAGTACGATTGGACGCAAAACGCCGTCATCGTGCTGCAGCTTCCAGAGGGCAGAACGAAGCGTGCTCACCGAAAGGTCTTCCTCGGTAAAACCGAGAAGCTCCCTGATCTTGCGAAAGCTTTCACCTCGCACATCCCCGCCAAGCTCCATGATCCGAATCAAAACGAGCTTCTTGGCAGCTTCCGCGGCCGACACCTCGTTGCATTCCTGTAGTGACATATAGGCCTCCAGCTTGTAAAAGTACTACCCGGTGAGGGTAGGGAAGATGCGGGTTTGCGTCTTCCGGTAAAATATCTACTAAGATTGAGATATTGTACCGCAAGAAACAAAAAGAGCTCCTCTTGGTAGATTGAGCTCGGCTTCCAAAACGTGTTACCTTGTTCAATCTACATTCATTCACGCACGAGCACGCCGCCGCAAACGCGGTTCGTACTCACGACACAAACGAGTGTAGATGAAATAAACATAACAAATTGTATTATACCGCTTATTAAACTATTCTTCAACCCGTTGTGCATACTTAGTGCTATATTTGGCCATAAATTGTTCAATCGCGGGTTTGGCACCATCTTCAATAGAAATTGAACCTATATTATAAGCAAATTCCACTTTATCAACTCCGGCGTCGAGTAGAGACCGAATAGCCGCCCGTACTTCTGGCTTGATGTGACGGTTGTTTTCATTATTCATGTACTGTGTATAGTATTGTTTCAGGTTCCAGACTGCCATTTGACGATCTTTTCCTGAATGTGAATTGTTTTGCAGTTCTTTCAGTGTTCTGAATACTAAACTCTTGCCAAGGTGGTCAAACAAAGGCGCATCTGCTGGCATCAATGCAATAAATTCATCACCACCCCATCGGCCCACTAGTGCTGAGGGCTGCTCCCTGTAGGCCGGTCCTTTTGGCAAATGAAAGAGCTGTTTTAATCCCCAGCCGGCCACCTGTAGTAGATTGTCACCCATTGCATGCGTATAGGTATCATTGACTTCTTTTAAACCAACTACGTCAATAAACGCTCCAAAAAATTCACGTTGATTATTTACTTGAGCAAATCGATCAACTTCTCTCGTAATGCGTCTACGTGTTATTATGTGTGTCAATTCATCGAATCGGTTATCGCGCCATAAGTCCCGGTAAGTTTCGTTTCCGGCGGCACGGTGAACAACATCAAGGGCAGTTTGCGCTACATCAATACCAGCTAACGCAGCAGAACCTAAAACACTAGCCGTATGTTCTACGCCAGTACGTAAAACATCACCCACGCCAGTCGTGCAAGTTGAGGAAAGCCACTCAAAACGTTTAAAGACCATATTGTTATAATTATACCATATTTATGTTGTTATTGTAAATATTGAGCATAGTAAAGCCCTCGCTGATACGCCCACAGAAACTGCTGAACATTTCGACTATGTTTCCTGGACTAAACATAAAACTAGCACGGCTGAGCGTGCGACCTGCTTCATCTAGCGAAAGCCATGATACCACATTACGCCAGTAACAGATATTCCGAGTCTGTCATCTCGACCTGCCCATTCTGCTTGGCCTTCTTGTCAGAAAGACTGAGGGGGCTCGAGCAGACAGGTGGGGCATGTCGACCCGTTCTCCGTAGCAAGACTGCGAAGGGTGAAGAGATCTACCCACAAGTACAGCTAGGCCTCTTCCATACTACACAGTACTTGCTACGAAGAGCGCCCAGTTCGAGATGACTCGGACTGCTTGACAACCGCCCATAGGCGATTTATGGTAATACTAATGAATTACGCGTTTCAACAATTACAACTCTTGCTTCTCGGCCTTCCAAGGCTGTGCTTCAGTAATGTTGAAGCCCGAAGCGTGAATTAGCGCCAAGCACAGCCAGAACTATATCGGGTTTCAACACCCGATTTTTTAATAATGGAGAAACTATGAAAACCACTGAAAATTTAGTCATGAAGGAAAGAACAAAACGACCGAGTCTACAGGAAGGAATGTTGGCAGAAAAGTTTGACCCGCTTTCGGGTAGCGTCGTAGAACAATACGCTGGTGTCATCGTGCGCTCAGCTGTTGATATCGCCCGGTATGCACGAACAATCGCAGAACATGATCACACAAAAGAACACTATGAACGACTCATCAGGGCTACCGAACACTTTGCTCGCATACGATTTGTACGTTTTGCTGAGCACAGTCCCGAACAGGCAGCGCAAGTACGTGATGCTATAGAAGAAATCGAATGGCCAACAGTACAGCCAGTTATTAGCTTCCCGCTGAGCTATGATGGCTCAGAGCCAGCTGCTGAACTGTCATTTTTACCATTCACGCCAATCACGGCACACAGCACTATGCGTACATCACTCCCAGCCTAACTCTTGCAAAAACGCCGCCAAACCGTTGACATAGAGCGAGATATACGCTAGTATTGTTGAGATCATTACCGAAGACAGTGTGCATTTATAAGTCGCACCGAGGACATGAAACAAACAATTTGTTTTTATCCGAATCAGTCTTTGGCAATGCGAGAACCAAAGACTTTTTATTTGGTCTCATCCGTTCATTTACAATCTGGTCGAAAATAATACTAACGGAAGGAAGTTTACATGGCAATTAGTCGTGATAAAAAACAATCCCTCGTCAGTGAGCTTGCAGAGATTCTTGGTGCTGCCAAGATGACCGCTTTCGCTCATTACGATGGCCTGACCGTAGCGGATGTTCAGAAGCTTCGTCGCAGTGCACGAGAACAAGGCGTAACAATTAAAGTTGTTAAAAACCGCCTGGTGAAAGTTGCACTGGGGCAAAATGCAGCCCTGAAAGATGTCGATACCAGCACTCTTGTTGGCCAGTTGCTTTATGCAACCAGCAGCGAAGATGAGGTGGCACCGGCACAAGTTCTAGCTTCTTTTGCAAAAACCAATGATGCGCTTAAAATCGCGGGAGCTATTTCTAAAGAAGGTGCACTGCTCAGCGTTGACGAAGTGAAGGCACTCGCTACCCTACCAAGCAAGAACGAGCTTATTGCTCAGGTACTTGCAACCCTTTCTTCACCAGTAAACGATGTATTGAGTGGCCTTTCAGGCAACTTACACGCATTACTAGACGGTGTAGAAGCAAAAGCAGCATAGTTTCCAGTTTTGAGTTTGTAGTTTCTAGAAACTACGCTCATTACTACAAACTACCAACTACAAACTAACTCCAAAGGAGATATAATGGCTGATCTAAAGAAATTAGCAGAAGACTTGACTAAGTTGACTGTGTTAGAAGTAAACGAACTAAAAACAATTCTAAAAGACGAATACGGCATTGAGCCTGCTGCAGCTGCAGTAGCTGTTGCTGGTCCTGCTGCTGGCGGCGAAGCTGCTGGTGGTGAAGACGAAAAGAGCGAATTTGACGTTATCCTCAAAGACGCTGGTGCTCAAAAAGTAGCTGTTATCAAGGCTGTGAAAGAACTTACTGGTCTTGGTCTTGGTGAAGCAAAAGCAATTGTTGACGGCGCTCCAAAAGCTGTGAAAGAAAAGGTCAGCAAAGACGACGCCGAAGCTGCCAAGAAAGCTCTTGAAGAAGCTGGCGCAACTGTAGAACTCGCCTAAGTACGCTTAAATCATTTCGGAAATGCCTCAAAGACAGTATCCGAAAGCGCACCACGATATTCTACAAAAACCATAATCGACCAGATTTGTTGCACAATAACCACTCTGTCATGGAGTGGTTATTTTATTGACATTACTATAAAGGGCGCATATCATAATGGGGTATGACCACACAATGTACACAAGTAATGATGATTATTCCGAAAGCAATTCGCGGGATTTTTTAATTCGTTTACAACAAGCAACAATTACATCCCGCAGAAGCGGGATTTTTTAATAACAAAGGAACCCTAATGAGTAGAACACCTGGCATATACGAACTCGTTCAGCCCCTGGCAATTACACAATTTCCAGCATTGGAAGGCGTATGGCTCGGTGATGACACCGTGCAGTCGAATGGCTCATTTAAAATTCGAGGGGCACTCCATGCTATTCAGCAGGCCCAGAGATATCAGCCAGAGTCGCTACAAAACGGCGTGTTTTGTGCCAGTGCTGGCAATGCGGGGCAGGGAGCAGCGCTGGCAGCAACCTATCTGGGAGCAGACTCACACATTTTTATGCCAGCAAACGCAGCAGTTGGTAAAATTGAAGCAGTTGAGCACTTTGGTGGCAATGTGACCTTGGTAAAAGGGGTGGTTGATGATGCCTTGCGCGAAGCACAGACCGCCTGTCAAGCAAAAAATGGCTTCTTCCTACATCCATTTGATGATGCCGCGGTGATAGAAGGCCAAGCTTCACTGGGGCATGAAATTGCAGCCAGCGGTTATAATTTTGATACCGTGTTCGTGCCCGTTGGCGGCGGCGGTCTGCTGGCAGGTGTATGCAAGGCCCTTGCTGAACGCGGCGCAAGTACGACCGTGCTAGGCGTGCAGCTTGAAGGATGTGATGCATTTGCTCAAAGTGTCAGAGCAAGGCAGCAAGTTGAACTCGAAAACATCAACCCGCTCGCTGATGGGGTAGCCGTGAAGCGAGCCGGAACACTGACGTTACGTATCGCAACTTCCAGCCCCAATTTTGGCGGCATGATTACCGTTAGCCCTCGCCAACTCGGTTGCGCACTCACCGAACTTGATATATTTACCGACATTACGGCGGAAACCGCTGCTGGCCTTTCACTAGCTGGTCTGAAAAAACACCGAGCTCAGCATTCGACATCAGATGCCAGACACTTAGTTATCATCACCGGTAAACACCGCGATCCTCTCCGCTTCCAACAACTGATTTCCGCCTAAGAATCCTCCCATACCCTTGATAGATACACTCTCCCGGTCGCCCCACCAAAACCCTACCGCAAATCAGAGCCTCAGCAACAAGCCACTCACAAGCCGCAGCTTCAACAAAATCTACCCGCAATCATGATCTTGCAAAGCGCTACCCACAGTCATGGTCTTACAAACAGCCACCTACTGCCATGAGTCTTAGAAAGCGCTACCCACTACTATAAGTCTTGCAAACAGCTGCCCGCAGCCCATAGCCTCGGCGAATGGCTGTGGATAACTATTTGACATCATTTTTTAATGATGCTACTGTGATGAAGATAGTTATGCGAGATAAATAAAAATAAGGGTTTATCAGATGAGTGAATTACCAGAGAAACAAGTGAAACGCCTGAAGGCGCTATTAGGTGAAGCTGAAACTAATTTAGCAGCGGCACGCGAGCTCTTGACAAGTCTTGTGGGCGACGACCCCGTACTTGAGCATGCTCGACGCGAAGAGGTTGCCGGTAAGGTAATAGAAGGTGTCTTTGATGGGCAAAATATGCTCGGACCAGATGGCAAAACATATCCCGTACCCGCTAATTACGCAAGTAAATCAAAGCTTGTGCAGGGCGATATTCTGAAACTGACCATTGCCGAAGATGGCGGTTTCATTTACAAGCAAATCGGCCCCGTGCCACGCAAACAGGTGATCGGTACATTATTGCAACACGATGGCGGCTATTTTGTAGAAGTTGCTGGCAAAGAATACCGTATTCTCCTTGCTAGCGTTACCTATTTCAAGGGTCAAATCGGCGACCAAGTCAGCGTCATTCTCCCTGAAGACGACACCGACGTTGAATGGGCCGCCCTCGAAGCCGCACTATAGTACTAAATACAACGGCACAACGGTAATACTGGCTACGAATCACTAGCCACTATATACTAGAGCTACTATGGGAGAAAAGAAAAAGCCTGAGGGTGTGGGGCATGTCGCGCTGTACCGAAAATACCGTTCGAAGTCTTTAGATGAGATTGTCGGGCAAGAGCATATCACGAAGACGCTTTCGAATGCGATTACAAACGGCAAGTTAAGTCATGCCTATTTATTTACCGGTCCGCGAGGCACGGGCAAGACCTCAATTGCGCGAATTTTAGCGCACCAAATTAATAATCTCCCGTATAAAGACGAAGCGACTCACCTTGATATCATTGAAATCGATGCTGCCAGTAATCGCCGCATCGACGACATTCGTGACTTACGAGACAAAGTACATATTACTCCTGTTTCTGCACCGTATAAAGTCTACATTATTGATGAGGTGCACATGCTCACCAACGAAAGTTTTAATGCGCTACTAAAGACCTTGGAAGAACCGCCAGAGCACGTCATTTTTATTCTCGCAACCACCGAGGTACATAAATTACCGGCAACAATTATTAGCCGCACCCAGCGACACACATTCCGCTTGATTCCACCGGAAAAAGTTAAGGCACACCTTAAAAATATTGCCGAACAAGAAGGTGTCCAGATAGATGATACGGCACTCGCGTTATTGGCTGAGCATGGCGGCGGCAGTTTTCGTGATAGCATCAGCCTGCTTGACCAAATCAGGAATCAAGCTCAACCGATTACAGCCGACTCAGTAGAACACCTCTTGGGGATCGCCCCCCAGGAATCGCTCAGGCAGCTCCTGGCCGCCATACAGTCAGGCGATACTACCATGGTACTCAGTAATACGGAGGCATTATTTGCTAGTGGCTTGACCGCTTCAAGTATTGCCGAACAACTTATCAGGCTACTGCGAGAAGAAGCAAAATCACAACCTGCCATCTTTCATGCCAACCTGATGAGCGACCTTCTGGAAGTACCCAGCTCGCAGTATCAACAATTGAAACTTGAAACCGTACTACTGCAGGCAACTCTCGCACACGGCAGCACTACTCGTGAAGAGGGTGTACCAAAAACCACACACCAAGCACCAGTCAGTCAGCCAACCATAAATGCACCAGTGAAACAAGCAAAGGCCGCCCATCAAGAAATTCAGAAACCATCTGCTAATAAAAAAGGGGTGCCGCAACCCGAAAACGATACACCAGATACCAAAAATACCAAAGAAATCCCGCCGATTGCTATCGAACAAGAATGGCCGACACTCCTTGGTCTTATTAAAGAAAAGAACAATTCGTTATATACCGTTCTGCGACTGGCACACGTTACATTTGAACAAAATACGCTCCAACTTGCATTTCAATTTAGCTTCCATCAGAAGCGAGTTGATGAAGTGAAGAATAAAGCCCTGATTGCAGAAGTGGTACAAACACAGCTGCATATTACTCCTGAAGTCGTTTCGGTTTTAGACAAAAACCTGATCACTAGCCCAATCGTGCCAGCGACACCTTTCAATGACGCTCATGCTTCACTTATTTCTAGCGTTCAGGATATTATGGGTGGAGGAGAGGTTGTACATGTCTGAAACTGTACCGAAAGACGCGAAAATTCCACCGCAAAATATTGAAGCCGAAGTAAGTTTACTCGGATCAATATTAATTGATGATGAAGTTATCACCACGGTAGCAGACAAAATATTCAGTAGCGATTTTTACGAAAAGCGTCACGGCAGTATTTATGCAGCAATGCTAAAGCTGTACGAACAACATAAACCGGTTGATCTGCTAACCCTTTCGAGCATGCTAAAAGATACCGACGAGCTTGAGCAGGTAGGCGGCTCCAGCTATCTTACCGAACTCACCAACGCGGTTCCAACCGCCGCGCACGCTGAACACTATGCAGATCTAGTGGCCGAAAAGGCAACGCGGCGCAAACTGATTAGAGCTTCTGAAGACATCGTGAATCTGAGCTTTGGCGATGCTACCAGCTCCGTACAAGAAATTCTTGAAGAAGCTGAAAAACGCTTATTCGCCGTTTCGCAGCGCACCACAAAACAAGACCTCATCTCGATCGAGCAGATTTTAGCTGAAAGCTTTGACCGCCTCGACGAACTGCATAAAAACAAGGGTCGTCTGCGCGGCGTTCGAACCGGCTGGAAAGATCTTGATACTATGACCGCGGGCTTGCAACGATCTGATTTGATTATTCTGGCAGCTCGACCTGCAATGGGTAAAACTACACTGGTTACAAACCTTATTCAAAATGTGGCAACACAAGAAAAGCAAGCAGTTTTGTTCTTCAGTCTCGAAATGAGTAAAGATCAGCTGGTTGATCGTATGCTCTCTGGTGAAGCAGGGGTGGATGCTTGGAACATTAGAACCGGAAACTTAAGCGATGATGACTTTGAAAAACTTGGCGCAGCCATGGGATCTCTTTCTGAAGCACCAATTTATATCGATGACACTCCTGGTATTACGGTGCTAGAAATGCGCACAAAAGCGCGTCGAGAAGCTCAAAAACACCCTCTGGGGTTAATTGTAATCGACTATTTGCAACTCATGAGCGGTTCGGGAACTGGTAGTCAATTTAACCGTGTTCAAGAGGTGAGCGAGATCAGTCGTGGGCTGAAGTTGATTGCTCGTGAGCTCAACGTTCCAGTAATTGCACTTTCTCAGCTCAGCCGTTCGGTTGAAAGCCGTAGTCCGCAAATTCCGCAAATGTCGGATCTTCGTGAATCAGGTTCGATTGAGCAGGACGCTGATATCGTCGCCTTCTTATATCGAGAAGATTACTACAACCCTGAAACCGATCGCCAACACATTGCAGATTTAATTCTTGCAAAACATCGTAACGGTCCTACAGGAAAAGTTGAACTATACTTCCATCCACAACAACTCAAGTTCCTCTCTCTCGACAAGCGCCACTAGAGTTTATTTCTTATTTCTTATTTCTTATTTCTTATTTCTTATTTCTTATTTCTTATTTCTTATTT
>CAYUUV010000020.1:9369-16809 GCA_964448015.1 uncultured Candidatus Saccharibacteria bacterium | reverse complement strand
TGCTTACCTTTTGTTTTATGTTTTCCACTTTTCATGGTGCTATTTATAGCATAAGCGTATTACTTATACAATGCACTAACCGGATCACTCGCAGCACATAATTGATTGATGCCCCTCTACTACTGTGGTGTGATGTGTACGATCTTATCATTACCACCGTTGTCGGTTGTAACATACATGCTGCCGTCTGGAGATAATGTCGCTGAGCGCACGCGGCCAAACTGTGTGAGAATGGTTTTTTCTGCGATGAGTTTGTGCGATGAATCAAAATTCATAATTCTAACCTGCTTACCTTTTAGTACGGCCATGGCAACGGCATTTTCCCAACTTCCCCACTGTCTACCCCGCAGCTGCGTAGCGCCCGAGGGGGCAATGGTTGGATACCCGGAAGACCAGACTGCTGAAACTGCATCTGGGAATCGGTTCAAATCAGTCATCGAAATACCTGACTCTACGTACGTAATGCGCGGCGCCCACCCAAAATTACCTTTTTTCAGTACATTAATTTCATCGTCCCTATCTGAGCCATGTTCAACACTATAGCCATATACATCACCTTGGGGTTGATCAAATAACACTATACCCTGTACATTTCTATGTCCATAGCTAAAAATACGCGGGTCAAACGGTTGCGGCAGATTACCAGCAACTGCTTCACCTTCTCGATTGACATGCAGAATTTTTCCACCTAAGCTCTGTGGATCCTGTGGATGAGAAGCAACAGCAGCATCACCAGTGCCAATCCATAAAGTGCCATCACGTGCTGATCGAACACGACACCCGGAATGACGACCGCTACGATTACTTGGTATACCTGTAATGATGTCTTTTCGTTCGCCAAGTGATGATGCCGCTTCGCTGAGTCGCCACCTCACGAGCCGAACGTCTACACGACCCGCCACCTGAGAATTCATGCACGTATAAACATAGCGATTGTTTGCAAAGTCCGCATCAAGTGCTAATCCCGTAAGACCGCCTTCGCCGACTGCGTAAACATCTGCGATAGTAGCAATCACCACTTTGGTACCAGCAACTACCTTGCTCACACTGCCGCCACGTTCATTAAAAAGTATCGTTTTATCTGGCAAGAAAACAACGTCCCACGGGCGCGATAAGCCCGTTAAGATTTCCGCAACTTGAAGTTCTGGCTCTACCGGCTCCGATGGCTCGGCTACCGAGGTTGTAGTTGTATCTTGATCTAAAGGAGGTACAGCACTGTTTGGTTGATTGTCTCGATTGAGAAATAGGTAAATCATTGCAGCCCACAAAAATAACATGGTAACCAAGAGAATAGTAAGTCTCTTGTGCACTTTGATCCACTGTATGAGCTGCTTCATCACTACTTATTGTACCAAATTGCTCGTGCTTGCAGGCCTGCTATTGAATCGCTAGACTACCACTATGCTATTCAACGGTGACCCAACATCTAAACGAACACTGTGCACGGTAACACCGGAGGAAGTTGAGGTCATTGAAGCAGTCTACCCCTTGTCTCTCAGAACGGCTTGGATGGCTCGTGTTAATCGACATATAGACCGTTTTACTGTTGAAGATAGCGAGTCCATCGCGCATCGTTTTTCAATTTCTAATAACTATTTACGGCGGCTCATGGCGCGGCTGATTGAATCTTCGGTAACCGATCATGAAGCACCACTCTATTCGCCACACATTATTGAAGTCGAAGGCCAACCAACAGGACCGCTGCGAGAACGCCGGGCTATGGCAAGCGAAATAATGACCTACCTACTCGACTACGAACAGAGCACCTATAAAGTGAATGAGCCTAGACAATAATCCCGCCGCCCAGACAGATTTCTTGGTTATACAAGACGGCAGACTGACCGGGCGTAAGGGCCCGAATCTCATCTTTTAGTTGCAGCTCAATAAACTCGTCTTTTTTAGAAATTGTGCAGTTAACAAGCTGTGCCCGGTGTCTAGTTCTGACCTGAAGTTGACCGTCTTTTTTGTTCCACTCTTCATAGTCCTGAGCAGAAGGCTCACCGTTGATCCAATGAACATTGGCGATAGTCAGTGACTGTTGCCACAGAGTTCCATCATTCAAATCTGTTGTTACGTAAACTTGGTTTGTAGCCATATCTTTACCGACAACATAATAGGGCATACCGCCACCAACGTTTAAGCCATGCCTTTGCCCTATGGTATAAAAAATAGCGCCTTCGTGTCTGCCAACAACCTTACCGGATTCCTTTTCTACAATGTCCCCCGGCTCTGTTTGCACAAAATTTTGCAAAAACTCTTTTATGCCAATCTCACCCACAAAACAAATACCCACCGAGTCCTTTTTTTCGGCAGTAATAAGGCCCAGTTCTTTAGCCTTTGCCCGTACGTCTGGTTTTGTCATGCCGCCAAGCGGAAAGAGCGTTTTAGAAAGGGCTTCTTCGGTTATTCTGTAAAGAAAGTAGGTTTGATCTTTGTTGGCATCGCATGCAGTGAGTAGTTGGTAGTTGGTAGTTGGTAGTTGTGCTGATTCGCTTCCACCTTCGCCAAGGCTATGGAGGACAGGTCGCTCGGTTTCCTCAACTGGATTCCCGTCTTCACGGGAATGACCAACCTTCGTTAAAACTTCGGTCGGCTGGCGGCTCAGGTGAGTCTGTTTAAAGCTTTGATCATTGGTATTTGGAAATTGATTGAAAATTGGAAATTGTGAATTGTGAATTGGAGCACCAGCGACTCTGGCGTAGTGTCCTGTGGCAATCATATCTGCACCGTCTTCTAAGGCTGTTTCCAAAAAAAGTTTGAACTTCACTTCTTGGTTACACATAATATCAGGGTTGGGTGTAATACCCGCTTTGTAGCCTTCAATCATGTAATCAACCACTTTGTGCCGGTATTCATTCTGAAAATCGTAAATCTTAAACGGAATGCCCAGTTGCACAGCCACGCGTTTGGCGTCTGCCAAATCTTCGCGCCAGGGGCATTTAAAACCCGGGAGGTCTTGTGCCCAGTTTTTCATAAATACACCGGTGACGTTATAACCTTGTTCTACAAGAAGCGCTGCCGTGACAGAGCTGTCAACACCGCCGCTCATACCAACAAAAACTTTTTTTGTACTTGTATTCATAACACCTCAGCCTGCAATCAGTAACTTGACTGGTTCCGTGAGAGAAATCCACCAGCCGTAAGGACTCAAAAACCACGTCTTGCGACCCCAATTTTTATCTTTCGCAGGAGAGTTAATAAATTCTATGTCATCACCAAACGCCTTCACAAATTCTTTGTGAACACGCCGCTGATGATAATCACTGGTTACTAAAATAATGGTTTTTGCATCACCAATTATTTCTTTAGTTTTTAAAGCGTTTTCTTTTGTGTCGCGTGAATTTTCATCTAACAGCACATCGGAAACTGGCACTCCTTCGGCCGCAGCCATTGCTTTCATAACCTTGGCGTTGCTGGCACTGTTCGGATCTGCGGCCGCACCTGAAAATATTAATTTTGGTGCCCAGCCTGCTTGGTATAAATCTATGGCATGTTTCGTCCGACCACGAGTGTCGCCACCACTCACCGCAATAATTGCATCAGCTTTTTCCAGTGGATCATACACCGGTAAATAGACACTGATCAAGACGATATACGCACCAATAGCAACAATACTGGCAATAATAATGGCGATAAGCTTATTCATCTTTACTATTATACCAGCGCTCTGTGCGTTTGAACGACTTCTATTATACGCTGAGCTGCCTCTGTAATATGGCTTACCGTGGTTGGACTTCCTAGAGTTATCCGAATACTACCACTTGCTTGCGCTGTGCTCAATCCAAGTGCAAGAAGTACGTGGCTCGGTTCGTCATTACTGGCGGTACATGCGCTACCTGTGGCCACTATCACCCCAGCCTCATCAAGCTCCATCAGCAAACGTTCACCATCAACACCCGGTATAGAAATATGGAGATTATTTGGTAAGCGTTTTTTTACATCACCATTAAGAATACTGTCGGGTATTTTTTTGATAAGCAACCGCGACAGTTCGTCCCTGAGTTGTCGTAAACGTTCGGTTTCTACCTTACGGGTGGCTTGCACATTTTGCAACATTGTCGCAAAAGATACGATAGCACCTACATTTTCCGTACCGCTACGCAAACCTGATTCTTGACCGCCGCCATGTACTAATGCTCCCAATTCTACACCGGTACGTACATATAAGCAGCCACTCTGCTTGGCCGCATATATTTTGCCACCATTGAGTGTCATCATATCGACTGCCAGTCGCGAGACATGCAGATCAAGATAATTCGCTGCCTGACAGGCATCGGTGTGTAGTAGTAATGGGTAGTTGGTGGTTGGTGGTTTTTGGGTTGAGCGTTTGGTACGGTGTTTTGCTATGAGACTGGCAATTTCTTTGATAGGTTGAATGGTGCCAATTTCATTATTGGCGTACATGATACTGATTAATACCGTCCGCTCATCAATCAGGCTGTCGAGCTTTGCCAGATCAACAATACCGTTTTTTGCAACCGGCACCAATCGACAATCGTATTGCTTGGCAGGTTCCAATATAGATTCATGCTCGATACTGGAAACAATGATATTGCCCTCCGGGTACTGCTGCATAATGCCGTGAATAGCCATATTATTTGCCTCGGTACCGCCGGCTGTAAAAATCACTTCTTGATCTTTGGAACCAAGTACATCAGCAACTACAGCCCGCGCTGCCTCAAGTTGCTGACGTACCATACGTGCCGCTTGATACACTGCCGAAGGGTTATAAAATTGCTCGCGTAAAAATGGCTGAGCTGCCTGAATTGCACGCTCATCCATAGGTGTTGCCGCTGCATAATCTAGATATATGGGCTGGATCATCTCTTTAATAGTATAGCTTAGGCAGCATAGCTCAGTGTTTGACCGTATACCTCAACCGCGACACGGTCATGATACTGCTGAATCGCATGGAGTAAGTTCGTCAGTTCTTGGCCCTCAACAAAACCGATATTTACCCCGTCAACCGTTTTGAGTACCCCGCGTGGCTGAAATTCATACCTGACCTGCGTTTGGCAGTTTGTTTTAGCAACGACATCGTACCACTCTTCAAACCAGATCCACGTTCGTCGATCAAGACAAAAGAATTCACGATGATGCCCTGTTGGCACAGAACCAAATAGCGTTGCGCCAATTTTTGCTTCTTGCTTAATGAGTTCTCGCTCTTTTTGGGCAAGTTTTTGTGGGGTAATTGTTTGTTTCTTCCCGTTTTCTGGCAATACAGCTGGCGTACCCATAATAAGGCGAAGGAACTTACGCAGCATGGTGCATTCCTCGCGTTCGCATAGTAGTAAGATCATCCGCAAGTGCGACGCCAAATCGTTCTACCTCTTCAGGTCGTCTCAACTGAATAACCGGTGCCACATTCTGCACTACTGGCGTCTCGGCTGCAGTATGATACGACTGCCCGGTCATAGCTGCAAGATATGCCTCGTGATCCAAAGCATCGGCTTCAAATGGCGCTAAATCTTGCTCCGCGCGGTTAAAATGTTGCGATATATTTTGTTCGCCTATCGGCATAAAAACACTCCTGTTTTAGATGTTGAAGAGTTTTTCAGCGTTTGCTGTTGTGGCATTCGCAATTATTTTTTCTTCTTCATCCCTTAACTCCGCCAGAAATTTTGTGATATATATCACATTTTCCGGCGTGTTGATTGTACCACGCTTGGGCACTGGTGTCAAGAAGGGCGTATCAGTTTCTACAACAATATTTTCAAGCGGTATATTCTTGAAAACCTCTCGCTGCCACTGGTGAGTAGTAAAGGTCGCAATACCGTTGATACCAACCATGAAGCCGCGCTCTAAAGCCCTGTTAAGATGTAGCTGGGTATCGGTAAAACTATGTAAGACTCCTGAAATATGGGGGTAATTATGCATAATACGCCAAAAATCATCAAATGCTTCGCGTACATGAAAACTTACGGGTAGTTTATTGTGCGAAGCAACTTCCAGCTGACCAACAAGTAGCCGCTCCTGCAAGGTAAGATATTGTGCTTTTTCGTTATAGTAAAAATCCAAACCACATTCTCCAACCGCAACCACCTTTTTGTCTTGCGCAAGATCAGCAAGTTCCTGTACCTGCCGCTCAATCTCCGCAGCGGAAAGCTGAGCTGCCTCATGCGGATGAATACCGATACTTGCCCAGCAGTACTGGGGGTAACGGTGCGCAAATGCAATTGCCCGCTTACTGTCCGCCAGGCTTGTAGCGATACAAACTATCTTTGTAACTCCAGCGCGAACCGCACATTTCAGTGCTGCTTCAGCCGCTTCTTCGGAAAAAAATTCCGGATCATGCACATGAGCGTGCGTATCTACTACATTCATAGTACTAGTGTGCGTGAAAAAAGCATGCAATGCAATACAACCTGCGTGCGGTACAATAGAAACAGTATGGCAGGACTTGGGGTAACGCTATTGACGGGGCTTAGCTTGGCCGTCTCACAGACGGACATTATATTGCAGACCGCAGGATCGATTCCACCACAGCCCAGTCAAGACATTATTGCCTGCCGCGATGCGTCCTGGGAAGAAGAACATCTTGATCCACTTGGCACTATGCGGTTACATAAAAAACTACTCCCTTTTGTGCAGCAATTACAAACTGATAGCCAGGCGGCAGATCTAACAATTGTTGTTAAATCAGCCTATCGAAACTGTGCCGAACAGGGCACTCTTCGCGCGGCAGCCTGTGGGCTTGGCGACTATAATTTATATCAAAAACCAATCAACTTATGTATCCCCCCCACCGAACCAGCCGGCAGAAGCCTTCACAATGAAGGCCTGGCGGTTGATCTTGCCTGTCAAGGATACGGGCTGTTTGAATATTCACCCTGCTACAGCTGGTTGCAGGCGAACGGCGCGAAGTACTATCTGCGAGAACATGCGCTGGAGGCCTGGCATTGGTCTACAACGGGGAAATAGAGATTAGATACCAGCAAATAGCAAATAGATTAGGATTCTATAAATTATTTAACACCCAAAACTTGTCGCCTATTCTTCAATACGGGGGAAGAGTACGCCTGAATAGTTGTGCACGTAGCCATCGTGGAATATTTTTTCAATTGTTTCAGCAGTTGACGGCAAAAATGGCTGCAGTAGCTCAGCTATTTGCATAATATCACCCACACATGCCGCAAGTACTTCGCGCAGATGTGTTTCATCAAGCTCCTTGGCAAGCTGCCACGGCTTTTGCTGCTCAAGGTAAACGTTCAAGCCTTTTACAAGTTCCCACACCCATTCAAGGGCGCGATCAAACTGCTGATTGGCGATTGCCGTGTGATACGGAGCGGTGTCATGGCCCGGGCTTGGATATTCGCCAATCACACCTTGCTGATAGCGATTAATCATACTCGCCACCCGTTGAACAACGTTACCTAATTGAGATGCCAGTTCGCCATGATAGACCGCATCAAACCGTTCCCAGGTGAAATCGCCATCATC
>CAYUUV010000020.1:0-9269 GCA_964448015.1 uncultured Candidatus Saccharibacteria bacterium | reverse complement strand
CCATCTGGAAAATCAAGAAGTGTAATGTAGTTCATCAGCGCCTCAAACCAGACATACATGACTTGGTCTTTGTCACCCGGCACTGGAATACCCCACGGCAACTTCTTCTTCGGGCGAGAGATACTGATATCTGTAAGACCACCTTTGATGACATTCAGAATTTCCGTTTTACGGTTTTCTGGGACTATTTCGAACTCACCAGATTCAATCAGTTTGTTAAGCTGATCTGTATAGGCGCTCAATTTAAAGAAGTAGTTTTCTTCTTTTATTTTTTCGTACGCCTTGTCGTGGTCTGGGCAAACACCCTTATTGGCTTTTACTTCGGTATCAGTTTTGAATTCTTCACACCCCACACAGTACCAGCCTTCGTAGGCAGATTTATAAATGTCATCACCCATCAGCTTCCACAACTTTTGGGCAATTGCAATGTGCTGCTTACTATTGGTGCGTGAAAAATGGGTATATTCTGAATTAATGAGCTCGTGACCCTGTTGAATCACCGGTACGATTGCTTCAATAAAGTCTTCTGGTTTTTGACCAGCTTCCTTGGCTTTTTCATATATTTTGGAGCCGTGTTCATCTGAGCCCGCACTATAAATGACATCTTCGCCCTGCTGTTTGTGGTAACGCGCCACGGTATCGGCATACAGCCAATCTATGGCATTGCCAATGTGCGGATTGCCACTGGCATATGGTATAGAGGTTGTAACATAAAATGGTTTGTTCATGATAAGGTTTCCTGTTTAATCAGCGTCTTCAATATTCGATAGAAAATACAATATATGCCCTAGGGCATCATACGACGCATTGCTAAACATTGGTAATGCATGAATATACTATACCACATCTGTTAATCTTCCTTAAGAGCTGCGGCAACCGCAAATCGCGGAGGTGCATCGCTGCCTCTCACGGTTCGCTCGGTATAGTGCGACCAGTAATCTTCGCTGGTAGCGGTATTGATTGAAGAAATACTAATCTGCGAATCAAGAACACCAGCTTTTATAAATTGTGCCTTATTAAACCCTTGTACATCGACAGCATAGCCGCCCTTAACAGCGTGACAAAACTCTTTCCAGTCATCATTTTCTCTAGTGAAGTCAACCCACTCCATAACATAGTCAGCCTTTTGTATACTTGGACTCACCCAGATTCGTAGGTCAGCAGGGTCGCAGTGATAGACGGCCCGTAAATGTGCGATCAACTTTGTCGCTAAGCCCGCTATGGCATTATGTCTGCCAAGATGTGCCAAAGCTAAAACCTTGTGCCGGGGATCGTGCACAATAGTTGCCCCACAGTCTGCAACGGGTAGAAACAGTCCAAGGTTCGGAGTATCCGTTACAAGACAATCAACTCCGCTTTTCTCACGAGCAAACATACCACTACCGGCATTTGCCGCGTCAACATCACGTATCACATCGTATGTTGCGCCCTCTGTGTATCTGACATTCACGAAAACAGATTGTTCCATAATTAAACCGATGCTCTGTAAAAATGCTCGACGATTAGCATTAACTTCGGCATCTGATTCGTTCCAGCCGTGCTGCATTTGACCGTCTTCGCGGGAAGAAACAGCAGCAATAACTGAGGTATCGAAAATATGGGGTTGATCGGCTTTAATCATACTACGTTTCAGTATAGCGAGATTTACCTTGTTTTGTCAGGTGTATCAATAAAATCCTGACAAAATCGTTCAAAAATTGCATTTGTCCAGCCAAAACCAGTCTGAGAAGGATACAAACCCTCAACCGGCAACTTATCTGGTGATACGACATTATACTTTTCTAAGAAGACACCCTGTGCCTCAAACCAACTCAGATTTGTCTTCAACCATTTTTGCGCAATACGCGTGGCTTCTTTTTTATATCCATAACGCGTTAGTCCGTACACCACAAAAAAGTGAAGTGGCGCCCAACCATTTGGGTACGCCCACTGGGTTGCCAGCTTTTCTGGCATCACCAGCTGCATAGTAGGATCTTCGGTTGTCGTAAGGCCGCCTTTTGCTTCAAATCGAGCAAGATTTTTCACCATTTTCTGAGCTTGGTCTTTGCTTGCCAATCCAGCCCAGAGCGCCGTATACGAGGCCAGTGATGCAACAGATCCTTGTGCTTCTTTTTTATAATTAAAATCAAAAAAATTGCTACGTCGTTCATTCCATAGCAAGCTGTGTATTGTCTTTTTTCTCTGAGCCGCAGCCTTACGCCACAATAATACGCCTTCTTGGTCTTGTAGAATTTCAGCGGCCTTCATAAAATCACGTTCATAAACATACAAGAACACATTCAGGTCTACCGGAAGATAATCCAGACATTTTCGCCCAAACCGTGTCGTCATATCCCAACCACTTTCCGCCTCGGCAAGATCGTGATGTACATTAATGTCGTAATAGCGACTCAGTCCTTGATATACCTGGTGATGATACGGCTGTTTCGTGCCCATCCACACCGTTTGATATTCTTTTTTCGCATAGCTCATTGCCTGATCCAACCAACGACGATCTAACTGATAGGCATTATAGACGTCAAATATAAACTGCGTGAGTAGTGGCGGTTGCGAGTGTGAAAGCAGGTAGGTCTTATTGGCATTCGGCACCATACCGTAACGTTTAATCAAAAAGAAGAGGTTATCCAGTATACCCATAACCAGCTCTTTCTTTTTTGGATCACCAAGCATACCCTGTACCATAAAGTACGAATCCCAGTAGTACATTTCATCAAACGTGAAAGCTGATGATTCGTTATACGCTGGTACCAAATAAGGGTTTGGAAGACCGATTAAAGTGTCTTTGTCTTCACGATGCGTGCGTTTGAAGTGCGGCCAAGAATGGCGTATGTAGGACCGGGCCTCTTTAACATCAGCAGCACTGATGGCAGCTTGCCGCTGGAACAGTGTATGTAGTAACAGTTTTTTTGTTTTATGAATCATATACCTACACGCTACTGGTTTCCCGCACACAAGTCAATGTGAGAGACGAGAAAAATGGAATAAGAAATATGAAATATGTGAAAAGCCAATAAGGCTCCATGGTCTTACGTCTTACGTCTTACGTCTTATGTCAAAAGTATAAGAGAGATCGCAGTCAAGAACTGTGGACAATGGGCTAAGTATAACGTTACTTTGCAACAAAAGTGAGGGCATAACCCGTTCGACCAGCACGACCAGCACGGCCAACGCGGTGCGTGTAATCTTCATAGGTTTGCGGGATAGCGTAGTTAATAACATGCGTAATGTCAGAGACGTCAATTCCCCGAGCCGCGACATCAGTGGCTACCAAAATATCCACCTCAGTCTTTTTGAACTTATTCAAGGCTCGCTGGCGCTGCCCCTGGCTCTTGCCACCATGAATTGCATCGGTCGCAAAGCCGCGATTACTCAGTTCCGTATTCAGCCGCTCAACCGAACGCTGTGTTTCATCAAAAATAATCACCTTCTTAACGTCGTCATGCACTAATGCTTCGTGCAATTTTTCAATTTTATCTTCTTTAGAAGTGTAGTGAACAACATTCTGGTGCACATTATCGCTCGTGTCACCTGTTTTAACAGAAACCGTCACGGGATCGTTAGAGAAGCTGCTAATCAACTGCTCAACACGCCGATCCATGGTAGCTGAAAAGAAGAATGACTGTCGTTCTTGCTTCACATTATCAAGAATGAAGCGCATATCTGGCAAGAACCCCATATCAAGCATACGATCAACCTCATCAAGTACCACTTGATCAAAGGTTGTCAGATGTAATGTGCCACGCTCCAGGTGATCTTTAATACGTCCAGGCGTACCAATAACAACTCGAGGCTTGGCACGCAAATCACGAAGCTGCGGACCCATTGGCGTACCACCAATTAAAAGTACTCCGAATAGCCCACTGTTTTTAGCAATAGAACGCATTTCGTCTTCTATCTGTTGTGCTAACTCGCGAGTTGGGGCAACAATTAGTGCTTTACTATGTGGATTATGCAATAGTTTGTTCAGAACTGGCACCGCAAAGGCTGCCGTTTTACCGGTACCGGTATTTGCAATACCAATTACATCCCTACCTTCAAGACCTAGTGGAATTGTCTGATCTTGAATCGGCGAAGGCACTTCATAGCCTTTCGCAGCTAGATTGTCTTTAATAAGCTGCTGGGCTTTGAAATCTGCAAATGTGTGCGTTGGCGTATATTGATCAACTTCTTTAAACTGTGCTTCGCGCACAAATTTAGCAGGATCAATGTACTGACCACGACCTTTTACCATATTGCGTGATTTAGAACGATTATTATTAGAGCGAAAACGGCTGTTTCCACCGAAAGAGCGCTGACGCGCACGTGAATTATAAGGCATAAAAATAGAATCCTTTATTTGTTTAGTTTGTAATACCTTGATTGTTGCTGCAATGAATCAAGGAATTAAACCGAACAAACCCAGATTCTTTTAGAACAATGTTACCATATTAGCATAACTTGGCTTCCAAGTCAAGATGTGGCAACCCAATTCACGAAATTAGACCAGCCTTCCTGATCTGTCATCCTGAATAAAGTTCAGGATGACACTGGAGATTTTGTTATTCAGATGTTTCAAGCAGTGGTTGCCTGCCGACAGCGACAGCACGCACATATCCGGCGGTTGCCCTTGCCCCCATACCGGCAGCACCAATTTCACATATATTGGCGATTAATCTCAGTTGATTTGCTTTATAGGTCTCAGATTCTTCTTCAGCCGCCGCTGCTAAACCATTGAAGCCGAGCGTCATTCCCTGCAGTAACATAGCTTGCTTACCAGCAGCCGAAGCATGAATATCAATATCGAGTGCCCGAGCAACACCCGTAATGGCAACATTGGCTGCATTTTGGGTGATGATGTGCCAGGCGGTTCGTTTAGAAATAATGTTTTTCTTGGCAAACACCGCTACTATACCCGCCATAGCAAGCTTATCAATCGTGGCATCCACCGCTTCTCCAATCGGGCTTTTTGTCTCCGTTCTATCGGCTACAATCCCGTCTATCACATCAATAGCTCGCCCAATCCCAATTTTCCAGACACCGCGACGAGTCTTTTTACCTTGGTATACATCAATAAGGCCCGCCGCAACAAAGACACCACCGACAACAGACAGAATATTACCAGGAGTGACTACACCACCAGTTGCAGCGGCAAGCTTTTGACTTTTAGACCAACGATGCGGTTCGATTGTCTCCCAGTCAGCTACTTTCCCAGCTCGATGCATGTTCATGAAAACACCGTTACAATCTAAGCAGCTTGAGCCGCTTTGTATAATCCGTCAACGAGCTCCTGAAATACCCGCTGTTTAGACTGCTCACCGTCCACAGGTACATACAGCCCTTGTTGTTCGTAAAAATTAAGCACCGGAATGGTGTGTTCAGTAAATTCATCAAGCCGCTTTTGCAAACCTTCGGGGGTATCATCTTTTCGACCGCGCGAAGGTGTATGCCGTAATCTATCAAATGCGGTTGCTTCACTAATCATAATATCGGGCACAGCTTTTATTGGGTGGTGTGCCTCTTGCGTTACCTGCATAACGCCAACCTCTTCCCCGAACATACGACCCACGGCACTCAGTAACAACGGTTTACCTGCATATTCTCTACTCCCGAGCACCGGCAGCATCATCCGACTATATGCGTCTGAAGGTATCAGTTCACCGACGTCCATCATTGCCTGAATATCTGGCGTAAGGGTGCCCGCTGCCTGCGCAGCACGAATGGTGTCTCCCCCGCCAATAACTGGAGCGTCAAGTGGTGATGAAAGGGCTCTCGCATAGGTGTCCTTACCAGCAAATTGTCGGCCGAAGAAGTTGATGCTTCCCGCACCCAACCACTCTGCTACAACCACCAGCTTCCTACGCTCACCGTTTTGTATGTGGACCTCACTCATGCCAGTATTGTAGTGCAATATCTCCTCAGTGCAAGCATAAGCCTCGCTACTATCAGAACGTTTTGTGGTGAAAGGCTATAGTCCAAACTTTTTACGTATCAACCAGATTGCCGCTGGCACCAGTGCTGTACCTGAAGCCGCCAGGCCAATTGCAACCGGTCCGCCCGTTTTTGGTATGCCAGGGATTTCATCAATTGGTATGATTGTATCTGAATCATCTGAATCATCTGGGTCATCTGGGTCTGGGTCATCTGGGTCATCAGGATCATCAGGGTCTTCCGAGCAATCCGGCCCGTTTTCAAAATTATCAGCAGATTCATTATCTTCACCGTACGTCAGACACCACTGATCATCGTTATCAATACCGGCAAGATCAATCAACAAGTCGCCATTGATCAGATCGACATCAAACTGATTGTCAGATGCTAGGGTGATGTTGGGAATACTAAATTCAACAAGGCTATTGTCGGCCGTAAGATTTACGAGTAGTAATTGAGCTTCATCATCCGTCCCTTCGAAAGTGATATTTCTATCAAATGACTGCCCATCATTTTGTTCGCTGAGGAACAATACCAAACTACCACCCGCTTCAACTGTGACATCAGAAGTACCAAACAGGGTATCCATACTATTTAATAAAGGACCACCGTTATCGACAACCGATACCTGGTCTTGAATAAACTTCTCGTTACCGTCATCCCACCACTGACCAGCACCACCAAAAACTGTTCCGTTGCGAATAATTGTTTCACCCGTGTAGTCCGAATCTGGATTAAACTCAACCACGGTATTCTCATCGACATCAATGATAAGCGTTCCCTCGCCCGTTATCGGTAGAAGGGGCATCTTGTACCATGGCCCGAGAGCATGGTCGTAGAGTTGGCCAGCATTATCGTTATCTTGAAGGGGCCCAGACCCCGTGACCGTTAAGGTATGTCCGTTGAGGTCAATCTGTTCGGCTACAGAGACATTATGGAATGTAACGTCGCCCCCAAGTATCACCCGTGACCCCCCGATACTTGCCCAGTGTAGTTGGTGAAGAGGAGGCTCTTGCCGGGGTAAATCGGATGTCACGGTTTCCGTAATGGTCAAGGTGCGCTGAGCATATACGTCTTCATACATCGTATGGATTGCCCCCTCGTGACTTTCAAAGGTAATGGAACCAACGGTAATATCAAGATCCATTGTTGACGCTGTCTTTCCAGGAAGGCTCGTAAGGACAATGTCATCTCCATCTACCGGAACACCAGCAGGGGACCAATTGCCAGCAATACTCCAGGCACCCACACCACTTACCTCCTCTCCCGTCCACGTCTTTGTGGCCGCGTGGGCGCTACCCGAATGAAAGAATAGTGCGATACCCAGAAATAGCACCAGTGAGGCGAAGAACTTAAGAGAGAAAGACCATCTGACTTGCATTTTATGTTTCCTTTTTTATTTTTGCTTACGCTAACTTGACAATATACCACCCTACCACAAAAGTCAACTATTTTATACGACCGGAGAGCTCCCAACGATACGTTCCCTCCCAAAAAGACTGGTGGTGGTTACATACTATCTTTTCCGCTTTCCCGTAGCCTACCCTACTCCGCCTTCTTAATTATGTACTGACTGAATTGAATAAGAACGTAGTCATTAGGGTTAGTATCCCATCTGAACTGCTTTGTAACCTGTCGTGGCACGTGAGGCTTACTGGGATCCTGGTAGGTTATTTTGAGCGTATCCAGACTCATGCTCAAGGCTGGTAAACTCCGCTCCCGTACCGTTCCTCCACCAGGGAGTACCTTGGTGACATAACCCGTATTCAGAGTATCCGAACAGACTTCATACTTCGGAAAATGGCTTTCACTTTCTAGGCGAGTTTGTTTTTCCAGGATATACTCTTTACGCCACCCTGTCAATATCATTGAAATTGTGGTTTCATAGGCAGGATACCCACCACCCGGACGATATATAATTGCGCAAACTTTAATTTTGTCCGGCCATCCGTTATCCCACGCCTGCACATGACTTGAGGACTGTCTGCGAACTGGCAATGTTGCGAAATCGGTAAACATGCTTGCGCGAAGATAATCCCTCGCACCGCCGTTGCCACCTCTCAGCTGTTCAGCATAGATTACCGCGAGTACATCACTGCCTTTTTTGGCGTTTTCTTCTTCTCGCTTGCCAAGGTTTCCAGGTGTGGAAGCGAGAATTTCGTTGTGTATCTGCCAGGTAATGCCGCAACTCTGTCTCCAGCGGTCACCGCTGTATTCTTGCTTGAGGGCTTCAGCCCGATCAATCCAATAGTTGTACTCACTGGTTTCCCACGGATCAAAGGTGGGCAATACACCGAAGGCTCTCATGTATTCCTCGTCTAGGAACTGCTGATGGACGTTGGAGCGAGCGCCGCGGGTAGCATATTCAGTTGGCACGCTGTTTTCCTTACCCCAGATACGACAGTTGTAGGTGGTACCCGACTTTACCTTACCTCTGGTTTGAAAGCTTGCCGCAAAACTCTGGTACACAAACAAGCCACCGACAATGGTGATGATAGCCATGAGAGGTGCGGCTCGTTTCCAGTTGAACTGCTTTGCTGCAGTAAGACCACCGGAGCCGGTAGTAGATTTGGTGGCGAACTTACCTTCGTCGTCACGGTGGGGACCGGTTTGTTTTTTGAAGGGGTTGGTGAGTTTGGGAAGGGTTTTCTTAGTCTTGGGTTTGTTGAGATCGGAGAGGTTGATATTGGTGGGGTCTTTGTCTTGATTGGGTTCTGGCATAGAGATCCTTTGTTTGTTTTATGGTTATGGTTGTATGGTAGTCCCTCCCCGCTGGCTTTGTCAAGAGGCTACCTGTTGCACCAATAACCCCACGGTTCTCCATTTCCACAACTCCTGCCTCAACGCTGCAACACCAAGGAGGTCTGACCTCGTTTACACAATACAATACGTTATCTTAGATAATGCTTGTGTTGTTTCTTTAGGAATGTGTGGCCGGAACCACTTTTTAGAAACTTCTCGCGACCGAGTGCGTTGCGTTTATCACGGTATGCCTCAAAATACAGAATTTGCCATGGTTTTTTCGTTTTTGTGGAAATATTTTTTGACGTATTATGCTCGGTTAATCTACGTGCTACATCTGTAGTGTAACCAATATACCATGACTTATCTACCTTTGATTCAAGCACATATACAAAATGAAACATGTTTCTAGAATATAACAAAAACACTCGAAATGAGTGTTTCAAAAGTCTGGCTGTGCCACGAGATATGTACGGTAATACGAGGTAAAGCCCCGTAAAACTCGCTTTGCTCGCCACGCGGCACTCAAAATATGTGACACGCTTCGCTTAGTACATATTTTTCGTGGTGGAGATGCCGGGTATTGCACCCGGGTCCGAAAAGTAACATCTGCCCTTCTA
>CAYUUV010000019.1:0-18194 GCA_964448015.1 uncultured Candidatus Saccharibacteria bacterium | reverse complement strand
GCCATCAATTGTTATGAGATGTTCAGTTGCATCAGGGAATTCAATTTCAGAGGCAATCTTTGCAATATACGCCTCGGCTTCATCTGATGAGAGCCTACGTTGTGTTCCTGATTCCTGTCGCTCCTGCGCTCGCTGCACTGCCGCATCCTTTGGAGTCTGCACCCAAATGATAATTGTTTGGAAATCATCACTTTGCATTGCTGCAATGATATCAAGCCGTTCCTGTTTAGTGTTATTGTTTGCGTCGTAGATCACACTCGTGCCGCTTTTAAGCGCACTGCGAGCCGCGTAGTTCAGCGCCCCGAAGGTATAGGTGTTCAGGGCTGGCCGATCACCAGAATGATAAATTCTATCCGTCTCTTCCCGAGACTTAAAAATCGCCAGCCGCATCGCATCACTATTTAAATGAATCGCACCGAGTTCCCTTGCCAAATTCTCAGCAAAATAACTCTTGCCAGAACCTGGCACCCCAAGCATAAGAAAGAGGTATGGATTACTCATTCTCTAAATCTCTCACATACTGACGCTCCAACCACCCATTATCTGGTTCTGGATATAGATTGTCTGTCGGTTGGAACCCTAACTTTGTAAGTACTGCAATGCTATCTAGATTTTGATCTACGCAAAAAGCTGTGAAAGCTTGAATATTTGGAATGCTATTAGCTGCAACTGTCATTAATTGTCTCACTGAATCTGTGACAACACCGCCGCCTCGCTCATCTGGATCTAAAAAATATCCGAAACCGTAGGTATCTGGTAGTGGAGTCTGTCCGAAGAACCCCGGATCGAGCCATAGCGATACGAGGCCAATACACAAATCGTTTTCGTTCACAATCGCATAGCGTATACATTCAGGATCAGCTTCCATTTCCATCGTCTCTCGTTCGACATCTTCTGGTGAATGCATTTTGGCAGCTATCGAAACATTTTCCCTAATAGAATCATCTTTGCTCAAGATATTAAGCAGTTGATTGGCGTCAGTAGCTCTCATTGGCCGCAAACTAATGCCATCTCTTACGGTGATCTCAGACAAAGCTTCGATATCGTGCAGATTCCCACTTTGTACTACTGTGACTTCACTCACCTTTTACCTCGCGAATATAATCCCAGCTTGTTCTGCCTTTGCTATCTTTATATGGAATACTCGTATGGGCAAAGCCGAGACGCTCTAACACTTTTGCACTCGCAGGATTGCCTTCTTCTACCCATGCGCTAAACCGATCAATTTGTAAATTCTTTTCAGCCTCTTCAAGAAGCACTTGCAACGCTTTTGTCATAATTCCCTGGCCCCGAAACTCGCTCGCAAGAAAATCACTGATGATGTACTGCACGAACTTGTCTTCGTCTGGATCTTGGTGAATACCAATGTAGCCTACAAGCATTCCATCTAGCATAATTGCATATCTGAGTGCGCCATGTGCAATCTGATCAGCCAATTTTTCTTTTAGGCGTTCAAGTGTATCGCAATCCCCAAATAATCCAACATGATCACGAATATCAGCATCAACCTCAAGGATCTCAAAAATTCTCTCAAAATCCTCAACAACAAGTGGTCGAACCAAAATGTGTTCATCCACCACAAACTCTTGTAGCATCACGCCTTCGTATGCGGCTGGAGTCTTACTCATTTCTTGTATTTCGCAATCTTTGCTTCATTAGCTATTTTTTTCTGATGTAAAAACTGCATGTAGGTCTGTTTTGTTACAAAAAGATAGATATCATAAGCTATTAGGATAGCGGCAACTGCCAAGGCAAGCACAAGTGCAAATTTTGAAAGGAATATAGCAGAGACTATGAGCGCGTACAAAGCAACATTCTTCAATTGAATAATGAAGTTTTTACCTGGTGGCTTATGATCTGGATCTTTTTCACCTAAGAACATACTTCTCCTTGCTACTATTTCAGCTAGACACCTTGCGACATACTGTTATTTTGATTTTCTGGTTGATGAGCCATTACCTGTTGTTGCTCAATCCATTTTTTACGATTTTTTAGTAAGTAAAGGGTTGCGGGCAGTTGTAATATTATTCCACCGTTAAGTAAAAGTGTCAGGCATGCCACTCCTATATAAATGACCATCGTATCCAGCTCTAATTGTAGTAACCTACCACTCGTAAAGCCTTTGACTAAAAAATACACGAAGCCTATATTGGCAAATGGCAAGAGTATGAACCCAATAGCCATGAATAAGTAGTGTTCGAATACAAGTGCAGATGGAGTAGATAAGATGGCCCGTTTTGTGGGACCGAGAGGCCACCACATATGAAGCCGTCTTGGACGTATTAACCTTGGTATTGTCTCATCTAAACCGAGATTGTTAAACTTTTGAAACATACTCTTTACCAACCTTTCTGTGCATAGATACGTTTACGAATAACAAACTTGTCTAACTACTGTGCTTCCTTGATTGAGAGGTTCATGCGGCCACGATCATCGATTGCCATGAGTTTAACTTGCACTTCATCGCCTTCATTTACGACGTCGGTAACTTTTTCTACCCGGCCTTCGGCCAGTTCTGAAATGTGCACCATGCCGTCAACACCTGGCATGAAGTTGACGAAGGCGCCGAAGTCCATAACTTTGACTACTTTACCAGTGTAGATTTTGCCAACTTCTGGTTCTTCTACCAAACCTTGAATCCAAGTGAGGGCTTTTTCAATTGCTTCGGTATTTACAGCAGCAACCGTTACCAACCCGTCATCTTTGATGTCGATTTCAGCACCAGTTTCAGAAGTGATCTTGTTGATCATTTCGCCACCCTTACCAATAATCGCACCGATTTTTTCTGGGTTGATCTTAATCTTTTCAATGCGTGGAGCGTGCTCAGAAATTGCAGAACGCGGCTCAGCAATAATACTGATCATGTGTTCTAGAATCTTCGCGCGGCCAACTTTACCCTTTTCCAAGGCTTCGCGGAGAATTTCTACTGGCAAACCATGTACTTTCATATCCATCTGAAGAGCTGTGATGCCCTTTTCGGTACCTGTTACCTTGAAGTCCATGTCGCCAGCGAAGTCTTCAGCATCAGCAATGTCTGAAAGCACGTACGGTGTATCACCATCCATCATCAGACCCATAGCAATGCCAGAAACTGGTCGCTTCAACGGCACGCCAGCGTCCATGAGTGCCAAACAGCTTGAACAGGTGGCTGCCATACTTGTTGAGCCGTTCTGAGACATAATTTCGGTCACTGCACGAATTGCGTACGGAAAATCTTCAACTGCAGGTAGTACAGCCGTTAGCGCTCGTTCTGCCAAGTAGCCGTGGCCAATTTCGCGTCGTCCTGGTGAACCAAGTCGACGCACCTCGCCTACCGTCCAACCCGGTGCATTGTAGTGATGCATGTAGCGGCGTTCACCGTCGTTAACTTCCATGGTATCTACTAACTGTGCGTAGCTCAGTGGCGCCAGCGTCACAATATTCATGGCCTGTGTCATACCGCGTGTGAACAAGCTTGAACCGTGGGCTCGTGGCAAGAAGCCAATTTCAGAACTTAAGGGGCGGATTTCATCAAGCGCCCGACCATCTGGACGGGTTTGATCTGCCACAATTCCTTTGCGGACATCTTCATGCAGCGCCTTCGTGAAGGCCTCGTCATATTCACCGTGAAGCTCTTTGTACTCTTCTTCACCGTGCTGCTGCTTCATGAACTCATGGAATTCAGCCTTGAGTACAGAAATTAATTCATTGCGCTCCGGATACGGCTTACGCAGATCTTCGCCCAGTTTACCTTCTACCCAAGTGTTGACCTCTTTTTGAATGTCCCCATTTGGCAGTACAAGTTCGTATGCTAACTTTTCAGGACTTAACTGCGTGGCTAGTTCTTGCTGCAAGGCAATCGCAGGTTGCATCATTTCATGCGCCCAAGCGAGACCATCGCCAACAATTTGCTCAGAAACTTCGCTGGCACCCGCTTCAACCATAATAATGGCATCTTTGGTGCCGGCAACAACCAAGTCGAGTTCGCTAGTTTCTAGTTCTTCACGGGAAGCAAAAGCTTTAAATTCACCGTTGACGAGTGCTACACGAAGACCGGCGACTGGGCCGTCAAACGGGGCACCTGTCAGCATCAAGGCGGTGCTGGTTGCGATCATGGCAATCATATCTGGGCGGAAGGCAGGATCCATAGAAAGCACCGTAGCAATGCCCTGCACCTCTTGGCGATAGCCTTTTGGAAAGAGTGGACGAATTGGGCGATCGATCAAGCGACCAATCAAAATTGCTTCGTCACTTGGGCGACCTTCTCGTTTTATGAACCGGCTGCCGCTGATTTTTCCAGCTGCATAAAACTTTTCTTCATAATCAATTGAAAGCGGGAAGTAGTCCATGCCGCTGATTGGTTTTGTGCCTACCATAGCGGTACCAAGAACAACCGTATCGCCGTAGCTGACCAGCACTGATGCAGTGCTTCTAAAGCCAACTCTGTTGACTTCAAATTTGAGCGTTTTACCACATAGTTCGGTCTCAACAACAATCTTGTCTTTACCGAACGGATTTATAATTTGTGATGACATTGAGAATGTCCTTTCTATGTTGCCAGCATGATGTATACCGCGGTTTGCAGCTTCCGTCATTCCTGCGACCTGTCCACCGAAGCCTTCCTCCATCGCTAAAGCTACGGCGGACAGGTCGCTGGGATGACGCCCCTCAGAACAGAGCTGCAGACTGCGTCATACATCATCTATCTGACTCTTATGTTTTTAAAATGTACGAGCACGAGAAACCACCCGAGTTCGCTCGCCTCATGCTTGCTGTCTGAAGAGCGCTCGCGTAGTCCCCCGAAGCCTTGGCGAAGGGGGATGTCGCCAAATCTCTTACTTACGTAGACCTAGTTTTTCAATAGTAGCTTTGTAGGCTGTGTAGTCGTTGTCTTTGAGGTAAGCAAGTAGTTTTTTACGCTTACCAACCATTTGCAGCAAGCCGCGGCGTGAGTGGTTATCTTTTTTATGTACTTTCAAATGCTCAGTCAGCTCTTTAATTCTTGCGGTTAAAATTGAGGCTTGCACCTCTGGTGAACCAACATCTTTTTTATCTCGTTGTGTTGCCTTGATGGCAGCTGCTTTGTTCTCGGTTGTAATCATTTATTCCTTGTCTTCCTCTGTGTCATCTCGAGCTTGTCGAGAGATCTACTTATTCATTTTAGTTCGTTTCGGAAGTGTTAGATAGCACTCTTCCTCAATGGCGTTAAAAACATATTAACAGATAGGCTAACTTTTCGCAACACTTTCTGACACTCCGCGCCATGCCCCACCAGGCGTTGAGAGGGCTTCTTGAAGTCTCGATGCCGGTAGCGTCACTCGAGAACCAGAACCATCAGCGGCTTCAAACCGTAGTGTCGCTTGTCCGCCTGACTTTTTCACCTGACCAATCAATGTATACGTTGTGCCTGAATCACGGTTCGTAATTGAAAATCGTGGCTCATCCATTTTTACCGCGGTATCTGGGGCTAGATCACCCTTGAATGCTATCGTGCCAGCAGCTGCTGAAAACCGCTCTAATGAGCGTGGAGCCTCTGAGGTTGGGCCTAATTCGAGTAATCTTCCTTTTAGTTCTGACATTTTGTTTTAATACCTACTTTTTTCATTATAGCATGAATGGTACATATTTGTCAATAGTTACCCTCTGTTATACTGTGTTTGGTATGGAATATAGCGCTTTCGAATTTGGCGAACCCACAAACAAGAAAAAACCGGAGGCTGTGCCCACCCTATCTGAGGTGCTGAAAGAAAAGCGCGAGAAAGAGAAAAAAGACCAAGAAGAGGCTCGGCAAAAAGCAGTTGCCAAGAAACAAGAAGAATCGCAAAAAGATACTGCGGAACCAGACGAAAAAAAGTCTTTATTTGAATTTAAGAAGACGGCCGATGACCAGGAAATCACCGACGAGGAACAAAAGCACCAACTTGCCAAAGAATACATTGCGGAAAAAAGTGAAGAGCTCAAGACCGAGCTCACAGAGCTAGATGCCAGTTCTCCGGCAGCAGTTGAGATTTTAGCAGACTTAGAATTACTCAGCGCACTGAATGAAAAGCTTGATGACCCAGAACTTTCAGTTGACCCAGCCGTAGAGCTTGCCTACCAACAAATTATGCAACAGCTCGAAAGTTTGACAGATCCAGAGGATGCGGAAGATCAAAGCGAGCATGAGCATACCGAAACAGATTCACCCGAAGCATCTAAGACACCAACCACGCCCGCTACCCCCCTTAATATTCCAGCCCTGCTGCGCCCGAAAAAAAATTCTGGAGTTAGCGCTGCGCCCGCAACCCGCCCACCACTCAACCTATCGGGCTCGACATCAGAAACACGCGACATCTCCACGCCATCAGGAGTGGACATGTCAAACTCTACCACACCCACCAGGGGTTCTCATTCCCCCGCCCCTGAACAAGCGCGGAGCACACCGAGTACAACCGAAGCAATGCCACGGCCAGAAAAACCAGATCCAAACCAGAAGCGTGCTGCTGCCAGCCTGTTAGTTGCCAGCAGTGTTGGTTCAATGCTTGAAAGCCCCCGCACCGCCGACATAGCTAAAACCTCTCTACATACAGAAAAAGTTGCAACCCACACTAAAGAAGCTCTCGCCAACCCAGTCCGCAGCATCGCTGAAAAGGAACAGGCAATCCGCACAGTTGCGCTGCGGCAAATTGTTGAATCACCACGGCCAAAAATACGGGAAGTGCCACGACCGCCACTGCAAACAGCTGAACAGACCGCCCCCGTACGCACCACGGACATACTGACGCAGCCCACTGAACACATGCTGCACACTAGCCTGCAGCCGCTAGAAAAACCGTTGCATATTGAGACGCGGCCAACACCACCTACTTCCCTCGAACAAACGCAACCCAGAACTGAACAGAAGCTACAAAAAGAAACCGCTCGCAAAGTGGAACAGAGCTCCACCCAAGAGCTATTGAAGGTGGCGCATGATATTCATATCGACGGCACGACCGTCCGCCAGCTGTATGAATCGAACAAGATTGACCACCGCGGCTTAGTCGCAATTGTCAAAGAGGCCCTCGCCGGCGGCAATGTTAAAAAAGCCTACAAGCATGCCACACTTGGTCATGAGGCGCAGCGAGGGCGCAAAATTGAAATGCGTCACGACGACCCGGCACTCATTAACGACACCGTACTTGCAAGCCAATCGAAAGAATCTGTCGAACGAACCGAACAGCTCCTCGATCAACTACACCAAGTTCAGTCGCCACAACCAGCACCTCCGGCCACGACCATAAGCTCAGAAGAAAAAACAATCTCAGATCTGAGCTATCAGCAAGTTCAAAAAGCCATGCGCAAAAAACGCATCGCCAGTCTGACGCTCGCTACTACACTAGCCCTTTCGGGCGCAGCCGCCATCGCCTGGCTCATTCTAAGCTAAGCAGCAATGTTCACTACTTCACCACCCAGATTTTTCGTAAAAAAACTATCGTGTGAGATATACAAAATTGCGCCGTGATATTGCGAAAGCGCATCTTCCAGTTCTTCAATACTGGGCAAGTCAAGATGATTGGTTGGCTCATCAAGAATCAAAATCTGCGGATCACCGGCCAGCATGCCGATCAGCTGAAAACGGGCTTTTTGGCCGCCGCTGAGCTGGGCAATTGATGCTTCGTAATCGGTATGCGGGTTAAATAAATAGTCGCTTAACAGTTGTCGAACTTTTTCTTGGGTAATCGAAAGATCTCGATCAACATACAGTTGTTCAATTGCTGTGCCAAGTTGCATAGGAAGATATTTTGCAGCAATTTCTTGTTCATAGAAACCAATTCTCAGCCGAGGCTCATGTTCAATATGTCCCGCAAACACGGTCGAGCTCAGTTTTTCGTGAGCAACCGTGTCGAGAACAGCCTTCACGATTGTCGTTTTTCCTGCACCATTGCGCCCTCGCAGCTCGATTTTGCCGTGCACCCGCAGATCAAATGAAACAGGTTGGAACAACGGTTCTGCAGCATATCCCAAGCTGAGCGTATCTACTTTCAGCAAAACGCGGTCGCTTTTGTCGCTGCCCGTTTTTGTGCGAACACGAATATTGCGCGCTTTATGCGCCTGATAACTTTCGCTCATTTTTGTTCCTAAATCTGAGGCAGATTCCCGGTCGATCCAAACGGTTGGCTTCTCGGTTGCCGCAACCAAGGTACTGAGTTCTTTGGCTGCCCGCTGCTCCTGACCCTTAAATCGCTTGATGGTATCCGGATCCCGAGCCTTTTCTTTCAGGCGGCGAAAGCGGGTCACGTCAGCCTGCAAATTGGTGATTTTACGCTGTGCGACTTCATACTCGTTCACTTCTGAGCTAATATTCATAACATTGAGTTTTAAATACTGGTCGTAGTTGCCCTTAAAACTGTAGGCCTTACCGTCACGGATTTCGATGATTCTATCCACACTTCTGAGTACATCGCGGTCGTGCGTAATTACCACTACTGCTTCCCCAGCCCCTTTGAGCCACGATATAAACGATGCTTTTGCAATGTAATCCATGTGGTTAGTTGGCTCATCAATCAATGCTAAATCTGCCCGAGAGCGTTGAATCTTCACCAGCTCCACCAATCGCTTTTGGCCACCCGAAAGCTCGCCAATTTTTTTATGGATTACCATACTACTCATCTGGTAATCTGCCAGAATCTTTTCCACATCATTTTCTACATCGTAGTAGCCAAGGTCGCCAAATCGCTGCAGCGCATCGCTATAGACTTGCATTTTATGCGTACTTTCACCCATATGCTCGGGATAGGTCTCAATCACCTGTTTGAGCTTAGTGTACTCCGGTAAATCGGCCAGAATGTACTCTAGGACTTGCTGGTCTTCAAAACCATGGTGTTCTTGCCGGCTGAAAACGAGACGTATTCCCCTGCCAAGCTTCACCTCTCCATCAAAATCCATATCGTTGCCAGTAATCAGATGAAAGAGCGTTGATTTACCCGTGCCGTTGCGACCAATCAACCCAACCTTCTCGCCAGCCTGAAGTTTTATCTCTAAGTCTTTATACAGTTCCTTCGCGCCAAAACCTTTTGACGCTACCACAATATCTGCAATCATAAAAAATCCTTTGTTTCTAGTTCAATAAAACACCTCGTTCGCTACGAGGCAAAAATGCCTGCCTGGATCTTTCCTAGTGCACATATACTCATAGCAGTATTGTAACAGATCTACAGCGCAATAATCACAAAGAGATGCTAGATGAAATTAAGCTAGAACGAGCTGACATAGAATAGTTCATCAAGGATCATCCTTGATTCAGGGATGATCCTTGTATAATATGTTTTTTGGAAAACTAGGCTTTTATGACCACACTCAGTTGTCTCGGGTGCCACCAGAGTGGTATGCTACCTCTACCATGAACAAACGCCACGTATACCCACTTGGCACTCCGAGCCGAGCCAGTGAATACCTCAACACACTCGATGCAACCTTCGAGATTTCCGGGTTATCTCATACAAGAAGTGGCCAGGAACATCATATGGTCGTACACGGTAACCAGCGACTGGAACCGCTCGCAGTAGCCCGTCATTTCCGTGCGCAAGATATTGAACTCACAACTACCCATCCCAACCACACCGCATCATATGAGTTAGATGGGTCACTCTTTGATTACATTGTATATCGAGAGCGGCGCAACAACCGCATGATAGCACTGGCACGCATAGTAACCACCGCTACCATCGACCCACCACTACCGCGCGCGTATGACATCACTGTTGATGAAGTCAGCAAAGAAACCTACGCCCAACTGGCTGCCAACTCTAGCACCCCAAACTTCAATCGTCCATTCAAATTACACGGCAGAAACTACGCCTGTCGAATTAAGGAGACACCAAGCTATGTCTAAGCATTCAAAAAATAACTTCCGCTACGGTATTGAACTCGAGATGCCGCTTCTGAAAGGCCGGCACTATGTAGACTTCGACAATACTACTTTTGAAGAGCTGCAACAGATTATTGACGCGCTTCCTGAATATCCCAAAGACTACACATCACTGAGAATCGGCGATTTAGGCATCAAGAAGAAGCGCTGGTATATTGAGGAATACGAACGCTATGATCAGCACGGTACCTACACTGGCTGCAGCGTCAAAGGTATTGAAATTCGCACGCCCGTCCACGATTCAATTGATGCTGTTGTAAAAACGCTGGGTGACGACCGCCGTTTATTCACCACTATTGCCATGCAGCACGGCATCACTCCAACGGCAGTGGGCTTTAATCCGTACAAAAACACCTTCACGCCAGACCCGCCGCTCAATCAATGGGAAATAGCTGAACGTGGGCTGTCTCCAGAAGCGGTCACGGCAGATATTCATATGTTAACGCAGGGTCCTGATGTTAGCATCTCGCTTGAGGGACTCAGCGATGAACAGGTAATTGATATTGGCAAAAAAATCACCTACTACAGCCACTTTATTGCCCCATTTAGCTATAATTCGCCATTTTATAACGGCAAACGATGGCACGGCTACTCGGTCCGAAGCTATATACGAAATCAAAAAAGGCCGGCCGTGCTTGTCTTCTTACAAGATCCAAAGAAGGTGCTGAAAAGTCGTCCAACACTGACAGAAGCAGCACGAATACCCTCAGAAGCCGGCCGCATAGAACTCAAAGCCATTGATTCAATAGCCGATATTCGTATTTACGGAGCACTCCTCGCATTATTAAAAGGCCTGGTGCTTGACACTAGTCTCACAGGTAGAAGCATCACGCCAAACAAAGTAATGCATACACAAGCTGCAATCCAGGCCTTCGACAGCAATGAGATTCTACAAGGCAGCAAACAACTTGTAGAAGTAGCCCGCGAGGCACTCAAAAACGACCCTGATGCCGCTCGACTTGCCGTACTCGAAGAAATGCTCGCCAAAAAAACAACCCCTGCTCACAGCCTAATACAAGCCTTTGAGACTTCTCACGACATCATCGATGCTCTCAAACAAAATTACCACAACACCACCCATTCCACCCCCTAGCTCTGCAACTCAGTAATGTCTAATATTTATTACGGTCGTATAATTTATTAGACACTAGTTTGTTAATTGTAATCTGTGTTGTTGTCGTACTCGTACGAAAATAGTATCGTTATGCAATTTATTACTCTCTGCTATACTACTGGATACAACGTCACGTCTCTCATTAAAGAGAAACCACTGACACACTCATTAATACAATTTGGAGGAAAGTATGTATAAGCGAAGAATTACGGTTCGTGGGATCATCCTGGATGGCAATAAAGTATTTGCGCAGCAACTTCATAAAACCCTGCAAAAAGGTGGTGATTGGTGGTGCACTCCTGGTGGCGGTGTGGACGACGGCGAAGATTTAATGACTGCGCTTCAGCGTGAAATGATTGAAGAAACTGGTATTGCCCCAGAAATTGGCAATCTTTTATTCATTCAGCAATATACTGAAAATGAAGACTCTGAACAACTCGAATTCTTCTTTCATATCAAAAACTCTGAAGCTTACCGGAATGTCGACCTCTCAAAAACTACTCATGGTGAACGAGAAATCGCCCAGTATGGATTTGTTGACCCCAAAGAGGCTAACCTGCTCCCTGCCGACCTTCAGCAAACTGATATTTCGTCACACATTACACAGAATTACCCTGCTGTACTATTTACACACTTATAATAATTCGGTGATCAGTTTCCCGAAGCAACATTTAGACTCGCACCAGAGCACTCTTTTGATCTGCATCATCCAATTTTTCCTCAATTGCCCGAGTAAATTTCTCAAAGAAAGCCTTATACGTCTTTGCCAGTTCCAATTGATCAGGCTTGGTCTCTATCACGCTCTCAAGTGCAGAGTGAACGAACACCTGTGCAACCACTCCTATTACATCACCAAGACTCTGCTGACTTGGATCATACCCCCTGGCCTCGAATGAATTGCTGTCTATAACTCCAAAACCTTTTTGTTTATCATAAAAAAGATTCTCCGGACTAGGATCTATAGAGATGCCCTTTTTATGAGCTACCTTTAGAAGATCAATTAAGTCGTTTATTTGCTCTTGCGTTATACCTCTTATCTCTTCTAAAGATAGTGCGGCCACCTCTTTGCCGGCCATAAGTTCCGATATCGTAACGCCCGACTCATATGATGCAGCAACCAACTGCTCCAGACCACTCATCTCTCGACTTAAGACCGCAGCTGCGACATGTTCATCAATGGCCACGGCTTTAGAGCCATACTCATGCGGTACTCTCACGGCATACTGCTTTCCGTCTTTTTCAATCTTAAAGGCTTTGGAATCCCTACCTTTACCCAAAAAGTCTGGTCGTTCTGTTGCTTCACTATCTTTTAGGTCTCGGAGTAAGATATCGACGACTGGTTGAAACTGACCGTAAGCCTCTAGTATCTTAACGCGATCTTGAATAACCTCACTCCTACTATTACCACCTACCTCTCGCATAAATGCAAGATACTCATCATATTCATCATTGCTACCAACGCCAGTGCCGTCCTCGGACAAGGTCGTTAGCAGGCGATTCTTCTTATCAATAGATGACTGATCGTTATATGCAACATCCCTATTTGCATATGTAGCCAACTGCGCTTGGAGTACTGTCCTCGGCTTCGCTTTTATAGCTCCAACGATATCCAAATCAAGCGCAGATGTAGTAGATGGACTTTCTCCAGACGATATTACAGTTAATTGTTCTGACATTTCATACCTTATGAAGTAATAATATCATAATTTATATTACTTTGTCAATATTTTGTGCTTTTTCAATCTGGAAATTGTCAATTCGGGTGCGGCGAAGCTGGGTACAGTAGGCGCCGGTGTTGAGGGCTTTACCGATATCTTCTACTAAAGAGCGGATGTAGGTGCCGCTGCTGACATCACAGACACATTTTATGTAAGGATATTCGTAGGAAAGGAGCTCAAGTCGGCTGATCTTCACCTGACGGGATGGAATCTCGACTTGCTTGCCTTCTCGCGCTAATTTGTAGGCGCGTTGGCCATCAATTTTAATGGCTGAAAACGCGGGCGGGGTTTGGGTGATTTCACCGGTGAGTGATTTGAGTACTTGCAGTACTTCGCTGGAGGTTGGAGGTTGGAATTTGGAATCTGGAATGGATACTGACTCGCGACGCTCAAATTTACCAGACTGGATTCCCGCCTTCCCCCTTCGCCATCTGCCCGCCGTAGCTTTAGCGATGGAGAAAGGCTTCGGTGGACAGGCCGCGGGAATGACAAAGTCCTCCTTGCTACTTACTTCTTGATTCTTGCTACTCATTACGCCATACGGCGTAATGCCCCCCTCCGGGTCACCCGTCGTACTCACCTCGCCCAGTTTTGCCGTAAATTCGTAGGTTTTATCAAGCTTCAAGAACTCACCTGCCTTTTTGCACGCATCACCGAGTAAAATAATCAGCAAACCGGTGGCAAATGGATCAAGTGTTCCAGCGTGGCCCACACGCAGTTGACGTTTGGTTGGTTTTTCACCTTTTGCAGTATATTCAGCACGGATTTTCCCACGGATCTTTGCCACCACATCAAAACTGGTCCAACCAGCTGGCTTGTCGATCAGTAAAATTTCATCCATTACCTCCCATTATACCTGAGGTGCTAGCACGATGGTATTACTGAGCTTGTGGGGGTGGAGGTAGTGGGAAGGTTGTGTGGTCATTGACGGGTGGCAGACCCTGCAGTTCACGATTTTTTTCAACCGCGCTGTCGTATTGCTGACCAAGTGTTTCAATTTTTTCTTGTCGAACCGTTTCGCGCTGCGCATACTGGTCGGTTAGCTGCTGGCCTTGTTCGGTAAGATGATTCTGACTTTGGTTCATATCTGTCATAAAAGCAGGGTTAATCTGTGGCTGAGGAATCGCAGCTTGATCTACCGCACCGCCTGGCAATGGTGGAAGGGGTGGTAAACCATCAAACGCTCCACCGCCTGGTAGTGGTGGTAGTGGTGGCAATCCAGGTGGTTGCGGTGACTCACTTGGCAGTGGTGGCGTAGCTACGTTGGTTGTATTCATAGAAGCAGCGGCAAAATCTGTTGCGACATGCGGCTGCATAAAGTCGTCAACTGGGCTGGAATTTTGATTCATAACACTTGCGAGTGGCGGAGGCGATGCGCTTTGAGTTTGGGCAACCGTTGTGTCTACTGCTGGGTTCATGACTGGCTGGAGAGAATCCTGCATCGACGGAGCGACAGGTGCTGGTGCTGATACGGGTGCCGGCTCAAAAGCTGCCATCTCAACTGCTCGGCGGGCTTCTTCTAACGCATCGGTATTTGCTGCTGCTTCAGCGGTATCAGCATGTTCAAACAATGGTGATTCCCCACTGTTACTGAGTGGATCGATTGCAATATCACCTGAATCAACCCCGGAGTCGACCGTGGCATTGAGTGTACCCCCAAATTGCGGCGGCTCGGTGATACTGGCCGATTTAACTGGCTGAATTACGGGCAGCACTTCTTGAGCTGGCTGTTGCGGTGCACTAACAGGCTCAGGGATCACCGCTACGGAATCCGGCAATGGTTCAATGACTTTCGGTTTATGGGCTGACACGCCTTCAGCGGTGGCAGGCTTAGGCAGTGGAACAGGTTCTGTCTCAGTTACCCGTGGCGGCTCAGGCGGACGAGCTGGCTTAGATTGAGCTTGTTGGTCAGCATTAACCGGCTTTGGTGCATTACCGTCTTTTAGCGGCTGTTTTGGTTGCTTCTGATTCTGGTTTTCAGCGGGCTTCTTCTGATTATTAGGCTGTTTTTTACTTTCAGAAGTACCGCGATCATCTTTTGCATGATTCAGCACCATTTCACCATTATCATCTGAGGATGGTGCTTTTGTGGTATCTTTCGTACGGATAGATTCGCTGATCATACCTTCTTGACGTAAATTCGTAGCAATCAGCTGTTGATTAGCCCCGCGAGCCATTAATTGAGCAGCAATGGTCATAACCGCTGGCGAGGTTTTTTCATTGGAGAAACGGTTGGTTTCAGCCACGATACCGGTTAAGAGTGCGGTACCGATCTGTTCATCAATTAAATCTTCGCCCAAAACTGCACTTAAACGAACGAGCATCTCAGCAATTGAGCTCACCCCTTCTTCACACCAGTCAATGGATCCGAGATTGCTTTTGAGCTGAGCAGTAATGGTAATCACCTCTGCATCATGTAAGATTCTGCCATGAGCCAAAATGGCCGCATCCAGTGCCTCGCGTTTTTGGACGCCGAGCGCCACTACCACGTCAACATTAAAATCACCTTGGCTAAATTCAAGATCTTTTTCGGTAATAACTGTCTGATAAGGAGTAATGAAGATTTTTACGACATCGTCTTCAACTTTATATCGCAATTTGTCGGCCTTTTCTTTATCAAGCGCGATAATGAAATCTCGCAAGGAATCGACGTTATCTTCAAACGTTGTCTGTGGATCCAAAAATTCCATGGCCGAAGGAATTTTACCGCTAAACACCGCCGTAACATGCTTAGAAAGTTTATTGAGCAGCATTGTTAAACCAAGCGCTGATGCCAATTCATCAACACTCGGGTTGGTACCCACCGTCACCAAAACATTTTTACTTGTCGAGAGCTTGTCTGCGACCTGTTGTACAGTGTTATCAACAGAAGCAGGCTGCTCGGCTGGGACATCTGCTGCTACCGAAACTTGATCTTGAGTTTGTGGATCCATATTTGTACCGTTTTTATTTTTTAGTGGTATACATAAACAGTATAATCTTATTTCATCACTTGTCAACAACATATTTACAGATCAGGGACTTTACCAATTCATCTGTTTGCGGTATACTTGCCTACCAGACTGATAAAAAAGTTATTAAGAGACCTGCAGCCGCGAAGGTACAACTCTTCGACAGAGCTCAGAATGAAGGAGAATCGTCTACATGCCAATTATCAAATCTGCAATCAAGCGAATGCGACAAACCGCAAAGCGAAAAGCGCGTAATCAAACTACGAAACGCTCACTTCGTGCTGAATTGAAAATTTTAAGTGCCGCAATTGAAGCCAAAGATACCAAAAAGGCCGCCGAGGCACTGAAGAAAGTACAAGGCAACCTTGATACGGCAGTAAAAAAGAATCTTATCAAGAAGAATGCTGCCGCTCGCAAAATGAGTCGACTCACTGCAGAGGTCAAAGCCATTGGCGCAAAGCCAGCCCCAGCAGCCAAGAAAGCTACACCGAAAGCCGCCGCTAAAGCTGCTCCCAAAAAGGCTGCTCCGGCTAAGAAACCTGCAGCCAAGAAGACTACTACTGCCAAGAAAGCTCCAGCTAAGAAATAATTTTCTTGCGCGCAACTTAAAATCCCGAAATTACTCGGGATTTTTTAGTAGCACTATCCTTCCAGCAATTAGAATGAAAGAATCGTTTGCTCCAGTAGTCGCCAGGGGCTACTGGTAGTCGATTTCAGCTTGATATCCATATCCGCCACACTCTTGATAATCTGCCGTAATTTTTGCGGGCTGAGCCGACTGGCAAGACCTTGAGACTTCTGTACAACATATGAGTTCAGCTTAGTGTCTTTGGCGATCTCACTTGCTTGCTTTCCCCGCCCCGCATGGGTGATGGCCACAATATGCGCTTGCCAAATTAACATATTAGCTACCGCAAACGGATCTTCGTGAGCACGCTCGAGGCTTTCTAAAATAGTGAGTGCTTGCTCTGTACGACCCGAAAGACTGGCATCAAGCAACTGAAAAACTGTTTCTTCCGGCTGCTTTTCTACCAATAGCTCAATAGTCTCCTGCGTAATCTGAGGTTGGTAGGCAACCAGTTTGTCGATCTCATGCTGCAAATGCGTCTGATTACCGCCGCTGTGGCGCATCAGCAAGCGTGCTTCTGCCACGTTGATCGAACCTCCACCCTGCTGTACAGCCTGCTGAATCCATTGCAATAACTCGTGCTCTGCCAGCTCGCCATACTCGGTGACGGTAAAATGCTTTTTGAGCGCCTTGTAAAAGGCTGTTCTTTTATCAATAAGCTCTTCGACCAGTACCACGTGAATCTCTTCTGGAACCTGAGGAGCAATGGCAAGAAACTGATCACTCAAATCTTTGGCTACGCTCAGATTTTTAATAATAATCAATTTGTGCTGTGCAAACAGCGAAACCCCAGTAAGACGCGCCGTTAATTGCTCAGGCTCCAGTTGATCAGCCTGAAGAACTTCAAGGCCCGCTTCACCGAAATCTTGAATAAATTCTTTCTTCAACTTCGCAACTTCTTGCATAATTCTGGCGTGATTTAAACCCGTTAAAACACTAATCACGGGTCGACTTCTTCCCAAGATCGAGTATCACCATTGAACCATCGGTAAAATATTTATGCCCACCACCATTACGATGCGTGTATTCCGGAAAGAAATATGCAATGCGCTGGACGTTGTTGGTAGTTTTTGCCCGCTCCAGCGTTTCTACCAGAAAGTCACGCTCCGCATCGACATCGCCATCAATACTATGGGTAACTTGTAGCGTAAATAATGAGAACCCGACCGCATCATCATAGGTTGCCGCCGCCACCCAATCAACATTGTAGCCACCTGGAAGGTAGACCTCTTTTTCAACGTGCCAAAACCGTACGTGATGCCGCTTTGCTGGGTTGCCATCTACCTCTTTTTGAAAGGCAAGATTCTGCTTTCTATCAAACACGAACAGGTCACTGACCGGTGCATTTGGATAACTGTGGCGCCGCAGTGTTGCGGTGATTGTTCGCCAACTTGTTTGCAGTGTAATCGGATCAGCCTCGTGCCAGCCCGCTTTATGCATCGCCTCAACCAATTGTTGCTTAGTACCCCGTAGCGCAAGATTCACTGGATCCGCCAGCAGACCATCGGCTGTTCGCGCCCTGCCGATAAAATAGTTGGGTAGATAAATATTACTGAGAAAGCGATGGACCCGCGGCAGCACATAATACGCCGTTGCCAACCAGAAAACGATACCGCTCACAATAACCTTATCGCCAACCCGAACATTCTGAATTGCCCAGTAATAGCCGATCGCCGCCAAGCCAAGCAGCAACACAAAGAAGCCTAGCCGCTTGAGCGGCACCGCCAACCGCCACGGCTGCTTTATATACTGCATCATTGCTTTTCCAAACTCTGGCATAGTTCCTCTTATACGTTATTATAGCAGCTCGCAATCATAGACATGCATAGGTTACATGCTATACCCGAATAACGAAACTAGATTTACCTTCAAATCACCCGAAAGATACTCGGTGATTTTTGAAAATTGCAGTGACAGT
>CAYUUV010000018.1:0-19107 GCA_964448015.1 uncultured Candidatus Saccharibacteria bacterium | reverse complement strand
GTAAAATGGCGGAAGAGGAGGGATTCGAACCCTCGGTACGGTTGCCCGCACACAGTCTTTCCAGGACTGCCAGTTCAACCACTCCTGCACTCTTCCACGTCGACATTTACGCCAAGTTTTGGTTTGAAACTCTTGCAATTATTTATACGAGTTTCAAAGCCTACTCATTCCGTAATGTCTCTTTTCAATTCAAGAAAGCCGACTGCGTCTTTATCTCTTGAATTGGCTGTTTCAACTATACACGAATCACGACCAACGAACAACGAAACCAACAGATGAAAATAAAGCTGTTTATGGTTGGTTGTCAGCACTTTGTACGATATAATTACGCATAATGAACGTCATAGAACTCAACCAAATTAGTCGTACATTTGGGCTTGGCAATAGTGCCACGAAGGCACTTGATACTGTGAGCCTCTCGGTTCCGAAAGGCGAATTTCTTATTATTATGGGCTCAAGTGGGTCGGGTAAAAGCACACTGCTCAACATTATTGGCCTACTTGATCAGCCCGATGAAGGTGAATATAAATTGGATGGAAAAGACGTTGCATTCTTGAGCCAGCGCCGACAAGCACGAATCCGCCGCAATAACATCGGCTTCATATTTCAAAATTTTAATTTAATTGGCCGGATGAATATTCTTGAAAATGTCAGCCTACCATTACTGTATAAAGGCATTGCAACGGTGAAGCGCTACGAACGTGCCAGTGAGATCCTCAAATATCTTGGTATTCAAGAAAAAGAATACTACCTGCCAAACCAGCTTTCAGGCGGCCAACTGCAGCGAGCAGCCATCGCCCGGGCTATGGTCAACCGGCCGAGCATTGTTTTGGCCGATGAACCAACTGGTAATCTTGATACCAAAGCCAGCAAACTTACAATGGCCGCATTGAAAGAAATTCATGAAGCCGGTAACACTATTATTATGGTGACGCACAACCCGGATCTTGCGGCCTACGGCGACCGAGTTATTCGCATGGTTGACGGTAAGATTGACGAAGAATTCACGGGTAAATCTATGGACCAAGAACTGCAAGAACAGCGAAAAGAAGCTAAAAAGCCAGTTCCGGCAGCTAACAATCCGGCAATTAGATCCCAAACGCGGAAATCAAAGCGCAAACATAAAGCAAAAAAGAAGAAGGCCCGCTCATGATAGTTCAACACACGAAGATGGCAATCAATAGCCTGCGAAGTAACAAGGCCCGCACCTTCTTAACACTACTCGGAATTATTATTGGCGTTACCTCTGTCACTACAATTATTGGGCTTGGTGAAGGGGTGAAGCGACAGGTTAATCAGCAAATTAACGAACTCGGCAGTGATCTGATTACCGTGGTGCCCGGAAGAAATGTTTCAATCAGCGGCTTTAGCTCACTCGGAGGCGCACTAGGCACCAGCGCCAGCACCGCACGGCTCAGTGAGGCAGATCTAAAAAGTGTTTCTGGTTTAGAAAATGTCGAAAGTGGCGGCGGTGTTATGCAGCTCGATGGTTCGGTGGCCTATGAAGACAAGCGCATCAACACCCGAATTATGGCAACTGGTGAAAATCATCTGGAACTCACTCGGCAAAAACTAGTACAGGGCCAGTTTTTTGGCGGTAATCTTGAAAATAACAACACCGTGGTACTTTCCAGCAATATTGCCCAAGAACTGTTTGGCTCTACCGACCCCATTGGCAGCACTGTTGTGGTACGCGGCGTCAACTTTATTGTAATTGGTACGCTCGACACGCAGAAGGGTTTTAATGTAGGCCAACCCATCAACGATATGGTTGTGATTCCCTTGCCCGCCGGCAAAGCCATGAACCAAGATGTCGTGCAACTCCAGCAGATTACCGCAAAGTTGAAGGATCCAACGCTCAGCACGCAAACTTCTGAAGCAATCGCCCAAACACTACTGAAGAACCATGGCGGCGAAGAAGATTTTACCATCACCACTCAAGATCAGTTAGTTGAAACAACCAACGCAGTCTTTCGGTATCTCACCGGCTTTACTGCTGCGGTTGCTTCTATCTCGCTGTTAGTTGGTGGTATTGGCGTGATGAATATTATGCTCGTTACCGTGACTGAGCGCACCAAAGAAATTGGTATCCGAAAAGCAATTGGCGCCACCCGCACGCAAATATTGATGCAGTTCTTGATTGAAGCCCTTATTATTACCCTCCTCGGCGGCCTGATCGGTATCATTGTCAGTATTATTGCCGGCTACATCATCCGGGCACAAACGGCCATTACTCCCGCAATGGATCCGTGGATTATTCTAATCGCAGCCGGAGTTTCACTGGGTGTTGGTATCATTTTTGGTACCTGGCCCGCCATACGCGCCGCCAGAAAGAACCCGATTCAGGCCCTCAAGCGCGAATAAACGTACGTATGAAATTTCTAGGCACGCTCCAGCGTACGCTGCTGAGGTGTTTCGTGAGGCCGCTCATAATCATCTTCTAGTCGCCAGGTCGTACCCAGTTCCGGAGTTGAGACCTCAATAATATCGCAATCACTCACGCCAATGAGGCGATGCTTTTGGCCAATCTGCGTACTATACCCCTTGCCTGCTTCCAATGCAGTCTCTATCAGAGTGCCGTTGCTGTCTTCCCACAGCACTGAAGCCTGGCCGTTCATTAAAAACCAGCTTTCTTGTTTGTGATCATGAACCTGCAATGAAAGTCTGGCACCGGCATTAATATGAATAACCTTACCCATGTATGGGGCATTTTCAGGTACCCAGTGAATTTCGTAGCCCCACGGCTTTACGATGCGGCGGGCGTATGGTTGTACAGAAAAAGCCTGCGAATCAAAAACCGGCGCGTCCACTAGTCGAGTTCTTTCTTGAACTTTTCAATTAAATCAACAGGGGTCGGATCAATGCCGTTGAGAATTGCAAGATACGTGGTGGCATGATCACCCAACAGTACTAAATACAGTAATTGTTCCAGCAACGATTCACCCTGTGCGGTAACCGAAATGGCGTGGGGGCGCTTGCCCGAAAGAATCCGATCTGAGACCTCAAAGCGGCGCGCAATTCTTGGGTGTTCAAAAGAAGAAATAAGATCAATCACCGCAAATGGTTTTTCAATCGGATGCGAACTCCAACCCAAAAATTCATTGTGGTTAAATTCGGGCAACTGATTACACCACGCGGTGTTCTTGGCATTTTCGTTGACACTAATCTTCCATTTATACGCAGCCGGGTAGGTCAAAGCACCACCATAGATAATTGGTGTTTTACCGACCATCTGCTGCGCTAGCTGCTTGGCTTCATTCTGCGCTTCGGGCACTGTAGCCGACCATTGGCGAACGGCCAGCTCCAAAGTTTCTACCACCGCGGTCAAATCGGTCAATGCCTCTTGGTGAGCCAGACCTGCGGCCACTAATATCTCCACCACCGCTCGGTAGGCATAAAAAACACCCGTGCGAGGCTGTGGACATTCTGGCAAAACAGCTGCCTGGAGATTTTCGTTTTGGGCACGTTCCAGCAACTTTCCACCATGTGTGATAATAATGGTCTGCGCCTTTTTTTCGATCGCCTGGTCTAAAGAACTGAGAGTTTCTTCGGTATTACCAGAGTAGCTTGCGCAAATTACTAACGTATGATGATCAACCCAGTCAGGCAAGTCATACCCCTTACTAATAACAAACGGTACCGGTAGTTTTGGCCAACTTGTCACCAGTTCTGCCACCAAACTGCTGCCACCCATCCCGCTAAAGACCACCTGATGTATTTCGGCATCCTGATGATAGGCTGCGGCAATATCAAAGTTATGCCGTAGCTGTTCAGGTTGCCGAGCAGCGAAGCCAAGCGCATCACTGCTATCAATTTGTTGTATCTGTTTTAGATCATCGAGCATATTCCGAAAGTCCCCTCTTGCAAAATGTTTATGGTATCAGGTACTATTATACCTGAACAATTTATAAATAAGTATAAGATCATGGGTGGGAAAATGAACTTAAATCCTCTACAACAAGACAGTAATACCGACGCACTTGTCAAAGCACTTGAAGATGCCAATAATGTTGGCGCGGCATCACCAGCCGTTGCTCCAGATGCAGCACTTGCCGACGCACAACAATCTGCCACTACTGATGCTGGAATAACCACACCAGACCCAGCAGTTATCGACCCGTCACTTGGCACCAGTACAGCTGATGACACCACCCCTGCGGGCGGGGTCACCTTTGACGGTAACGATCTGCCAATGGGCTTGAGCACCGACGCTGATGCACATCTTTCGGGTGCCACTGCAGAAGGAACCGGTGATAGCGGCGAACTCGACGGCGTGAAACGATCAGCCCTTGAGCAACTTCGCCCTCTGATTGAAAAAATTGATCTTGAACCAGCCGATAAGTTCGACAAATACTTGATGATGCTTCGTGCTTCAGATGATCCAGCCTTAATTAAACCGGCCTTTGACGCGGCGCAAGGTATTGAAGGCGAAAAAGAAAAAGCCCAAGCCTTGCTTGATATCATCAACGAAATCAACTACATCACCGCCAGCCAGCAGCAAGCCAGCTAGTCCAAATCCTGGCCGGTAACAGTAAGCGCCTCCCAGTCATTCTGTAGCTCACGGTGCGCTACCAGATCATCCGGCAATCTCTGCAGGTCGGTATGAAATTGTATGGCAAAATCTACCAGTGAATCTTCTGCCAATCGACGTGAATCAAACACTTCATCTGGAACGGCAATGACCGCTTGTCTAACAAACATACGCCGTAACAATTGACGAAAACCGTCATCAGACTTTTGCGAAATATCTAAAATATGTGCGTTGCCGCACTCCTGACACAGGCAGTGCAGCTGAATCTGATCTGTCATTTCTACGGTTACACGAACCATTTCATCAGCAGTAAACTGTGATTTATTGCATCCATGATGAAAATTAAAATGCTTTTCAGCCATATGCTACCCGGTACTACGATCTCTTAGTTGTTCGCATACGATAGCCGACCACAACAGCGGTAAGCGCCAATTCTTCAGCCTGGAGCAGCAATTGATTTGACCGAGTCTCACAGTCTACATCTGTACTGCCAATTTCCGCAACAGCCGAAGCGAGCGCCTCCAAACCTGGTTGGACTCGCTGCAAAGATACTCTATTAGTAGGCTGTGCGTCGTATTGTTTCATAGTACTCAACTTTTCGTCCTCGTGACCCTGTCAAATAACAGAGTGGACTCATCAGCATAGATACACATCTATGGAAGTTGAACGGAGCGCTCATGGGACGATCGCATTTCTGCGCTCACCCCAGAGCTACTCCGCGCCCTGTACATCAGGACTTCTTACATACCGAGATGATATGCAAGCTTGTGCACGAGCTACCCTCGAACAGGACTGTGGCTACGAATCAAGCCACTCAATCAACATCTCCAGCTCCTGGTCGTCGATTTGATGACACAGCAGCTCTCGAGCCATCTGCAACCAGATCTCGTCAACGAGACTAGCCTTGAGCAAAATTGCCGCTCGCAGACTGTCTGCCAACAAGATAACCGCAAGTGGGGTCTCCAACTGCGGTACCTCCGGCACAGATACCTCGGTAGCTGGCTGCTCGGCTATCACAACAGGGGACGACTCTACAGGTAGAAGCTCCTCAAGACGAGGGCGCCATTGCTGCAGTGCGTCCTGCCGCGACAACTCAAACTCACCAACGACCCGCTGAATCCGATGAGCACGATCCGGCTGCACGCCTCGACCACGCAAGATGAAATGGTAGACATCTTGCGTGTTCTGGTAATGCAGGTGGTGTGCAGCTTGCTCCACATTGATCACATCCAGTGCAATCAACTGAGCGAACTGCTGTGTCACCTTCGGCAGCTGCATATACTCCTCGACCCCGTACCCCAACAAGTGGAGAAAGCAACGAAGCTTGAGAAGTGTGTCACCAGACGGCATGTTATCGCCTCGGACCCACCCCAGGGCGGTCGTCGGAGCAACGCCAGCAAACTCAGCCAGGAGGCCAAGCCCGTCGATAGCGTTGAACCGACGACCGTAATCCAGGATGCAATCCGAGGTTGAACCTCGGAAGCTAATCACGACTCGTACGACTCCTCGAGATCGAGATCCGAGACGCCACCGAGACCGCTGCGCTTCACGAGACGACGCGTCCGCTTGCCGGCATTGATGTGCTCGACCAGCAGCTGCTCGAGGAGCTGCACCGCCAGCCCAGTACTACCGGCCAGCGTTCCCACGTGGGGATCGCTGATCGGGAACTGTGCCAGCTTGCGCTTGATGTGATCCGGCACGACGAGACGATCACCCTCCCAGAAGTTCTCATGACTGCTGACGACAGTCGCGAGAGCCAGCAAGAAGGTGGTCTTGAGCTGGATCGCCTGGTTGCGGTAGGCAACGTTGGCGATCCCCCAGGCCTCATCGATCAACTGGAAGAACGCCTTCACGTTGTTGATGAAGATGTTGCGTCCGACGTTGGCGATGATCTTGTCCAGGCCCTTCGCGAGCTCCCGAACCTGATTGCTCTTGCCGGGACCGGCGTGAGCATGCAGCCGACCGACCACCTTGTAGAAGGTGATGGCCGTGATCTTGTCGCCCCGATGCATGTTCTGCGTCCAGGTGATCTGATCGTTCAGGACGAAGTCCTTGTTGACACTCAGCCTGTACATGACGCCGGCCGCGTCGACCTTCTTGGCCAGGTTGCGCAACGTGACGTTGTTGCTCAGCCCGGTCTGACCGATGTTGAGGGCTTCGAAGCGGTCACGCTCCCAGTCCTCGGTGGTCTCCAGGTGGATCAACGCACCGAGGTGCGGCGTGCCACCCTCACGGGCCAGTTCGACTGCGGCGGTGGTACGCTGCAGACCATCAACGACGAAGACGTCATCCTGAAGGTAGAAGCAACCGCTCCTCTCCAGGTAATCACTCCCTCGCATGCCGAGGTCGATGTCCGGAACACGCCCATTCCTGAGCGCATCCTTCAGTGCATCCACCTTGCTACGCGAGAGGACCTCACGCTGGTAGTCCGGAACCTTGACGTGCTCCAGGCTGCCAGGATCGATCACCCCCCGGATGGCAAACAGCTCCACATCACCGACGGTGATGACATCGAGCGACGCATTGATAACCTTGATGCTCGGCATCTTGGTCCTTTCTGTTCGTGGGTTAAGTTCCCTAAAAAGGGAAAACCACCCGTGTGAATGTACACCACTTGAGGTACGTCCGTGCAGTGTAGTCGCACGTACATACACCTCCCAAGAGGATAAATTAGATAATACTCTATCTTTCTTGATTTGTCAAGTATTTGTACAACTTTTTATCAGATAAGCAAACATTAATACCTCAGCCCCGAGACCCTAGTGTCATCTCGAGCTTGTCGAGAGATCTACGGCACCTACAACTAGATCTTTCGACAAGCTCTAGATGACAGGTCGTGAAAGTATAGTTGATTTCGTGATTGAGGTTTGATTACTTGTTTTTCAAAGGATAACTACATTACAGAGGTGAAACTTAGCATGATTGATTTATGTCAATAGTTATCTCTTGATGTGAGGTTTGGTTGCAATCTGTTCTGATTATTGCCACTCCGGGCATTAACGGCACCTTTTGATCTGACGTTAAACTGCAAAACACCCCCTTGGTGCTCTGGCTTGCGGTAATGGTGCCCCGCAGCAAAAAACCATAAAATTCTGAAAGAATATCTCTGTCATCTTTAATAATACAATGGAGTGTTCCGCTCGGTATCAGATGCACGGCTTCTTGTATGTCAGTTTTCTCTTGTAACTCACGCCGACCTGCCTCAAGCAAGCGTTCGTCTTCATGAATTTTACCCGAAGGAAGCGAGTACAGCCCAATAAATGGTTGTTTATGGCGTTTTACCAGTAGTACTTCGCCTTGTTCGTTCTCCAGAAGCAAAACAGTCACCAACTTTGGTTGTTGGCGCTGCGATTTTAGATCTGAACTATGCTTATCGGCATACTGCAGCCCTTTAGCGCTTAACGTATACCCTTCAAGATCTTTTTTGACATACCCGGAATCTATGAGTCGCTTCAGATGATATTGATACAAATTACTTTCCACGTGCGGTGGGCGCATATCTCGGTTGCGCAATGTTTTTGCGTAAATAAGTTTATCAAGAATATATTTTTGAATGTAATGCATTGACTAAAATTGTATCTGTAATTTATGATACTTGTCAATAAAATTTGACTCAAAATAGCCTGTCTATACGTATAAGGCACGATCTATTACTCTACAAGGGTAAACAGCGGAAAGGAATTAAGATGTCTACACCTGGCAGTTACCGAGAAATCGAACGGAAATACTTGATTGAGACACAGCACTTAGAGCATTTACCTGAAGCATTACGGCTCGCCCCTGAGCAGCGTATTGAACAATACTATCTTAATCACCCCAGTGAACCCTACGAGCTCCGATTGCGCCGCAGTGAGCTCGGTGACACAATACACTACGTTGCAACCATTAAGAAGGGTACGCCTCCCGAGCGGCTTGAAATGGAAACACCGGTATCGGCTAATACATTCGACTACTGGCTACCAGCGGCGGGTACCGAAGTTCTCCGCAAAACTCGTCAGATTTTACAACATACTGCCGGACACTGGGCACTTGATAGCTTTCTCGACTTCAATTTCAAGCTACTCGAAGCTGAAGGGTCAGTTGCACAGCCCACGTTCGGAACAGATGTCACAGATGACATACGCTTCACCAACTTTCAGATGGCACGTCTGCGCAGTTTTGTTGAAGGCCGCCCGCTTACTCCAACCCAAGAACACGCTTCTGATCTTGAGCCTCTGCACGAAACACTTGCTACATTAACACGCACCACCCCACTAACCATTGTCGGCATTGCAGGTGACACCGCAAGCGGCAAAACCACCATTGCCAGGCGACTCGCCCAACCATATGGCGAGCAAGCGCTTGTTATGAGCCAAGACGATTACTACAGGGGTGTCAGCGTGCTGAAGCAGCTCTTCGGCGACGACTTCAGCGTAAACTTTGACGAACCGCGCGCTTTTGATATACCCATGCTCGCCACGCACCTTACGCAACTCAAAGCAGGGCAACCCATAGCACACCCCACCTACAGTATGGCCACCTCAGAACGCACCAGCCAGCACGTCACCGTTGACCCGGGTAAGAAAACAATCCTCTTTATCGAAGGTATTCACGCGCTTGACCCACTCCTCGCGGAGATCTACGATTACACACTCTTTGTCAATGCACCCCTGGCGACTCGAGTCGGCCGCCGTTTAGAACGCGACTTACACGAAGGTCGTTCTTACCAACCTGAAGAAAATCTGCGCTACCTTCTGGAGGTTGCTGAACCAACCTATCAGCCCTACCACCTAGCACAAAAAAGTATTGCGCAAAGCGTTATTCAAACATAAAGCACACGCTACCCGGTTTTAGGGTTTTTCGGGGGCCGTGTGGTCATTCAGGGCCCGTTCTTTAGCGCAGAGTGTGTGATATATCCCCAGCACCACGGAACGTTCTGGGAAAATCACATGAGTATCACTGCCTACTGCCACCTCTGTAGGTTTCACCTTTGCGGCCATAACAACCGCCTCGCCCCACAGTGTCACTGGGTCGGCCGGACCCCCGTATGAACGCTCAGAACCCCTTGATGCATGTACAAAAGCTGGTGCCCGACGGCCTGTGTATGCAATTTCACCTGTCATGTATTGACTATACCGTGAGAAGATTACCGGCGCAAGCACGCTCACACCCCCCGCAAACATATCACCAGTGTGCAACAGTCTATGTAGCCCTAAACCGCCAACCATAACTTTTCGTCCTCGTGACCCTGTCAAATAACAGAGTGGACTCATCAGTATAGACACACATCTATAGAAGCTATCCGAGCGAGAGAGTCGTTTGCAGCAACCCATTGCTGCGCAAACCGATTCTCTCGCCCTGACCTTGCCCGCTCAACTACTGTAAACCCGGGATAAACGAAACCCCCAACATAACCGACAGGGGTGTAAATGCACCAACAGCTGCCAAAGACAGCACCTGTCTAGTATGCCTATCCCATCCTCCTTCAGGAAGAATGATCTTGAGAGGCATTTCATTAGTGCTCCACAATGTCACAAACACCGTGTACAGCATGTAAGGAAAAGCGAAGACCATGTAGAGAATGATCGGAATCGACATGACCACAGCCAACACAGTTCGCATAACACCCATCTCTTGAGGCGAGTCACTGTAAAGATAGATGACAAGGGCCAGCGTGAAAGGCGATGCAAGCAAGCCATAGCTCACGTTCTTCGTAAAATACCGAAGGATATCGATTCGCCTACGATCCTTGGTGATTGCAAGCCTACAGAGCCCCACGAGGATCCCCATAATGCCGAGTGCAATCCCTAGAACGACAGCCATCATAATCAATATTGTAAGCACTATCCCGACTAGCACATAGCATGCCACGTAAATGAACGCGTAGGTCAGAAACACTCCAGCAATCTTACCTTCAGTACTCATAATACCTCCCAGTAGTAGTTGAAATATAAAGGTACGAGCTCAAGGTAATAGTAAATGTAATAGATTTTTCAATTTTGTCAAGTTAACCGTACCTGAGCCGTGAAACGAACGATACGTTCAGTATGGGCATAATAATTACCCCTAGTCGAAAGTCTACTTTTGCAAAGAGGCAGCACTCAAATCTCAGTCCGACACCAACCCTAGATGCTTGTGCTAAACTTAAAATATCTAAAAAGAAAGGGTGTACATGGATCAACAACCCGGTTTGCCGCCAGAACCACAGCAACCTCCGACCCCGACCCCAACACCAGAATCAACGGACCCTGCATATACGTTCAAAGTAATCGTGTGGTCAATAATTTCTGTAATTCTATTTATCATTGCAATGGGACTTACTGCTCTTCCCCGATATTGGCACTATAGGGATCACGAAAAAAAACACGAGCGCCCCGCGAGTAGTCTGACAAAACCCGCAACTCTACCAAGCTCACTTGAGGACTATCAATCTAACAAGGATGTAAATACTGTCATCAGTAGCAGCAACTACTTTAAGATGAGCTTTCCTGCTATCATCTGCGGTCCACCCGACGAACTATATACACGTGATGTTAACTCCTGGGCACAACAATGGGTTGACTGTCTTGAAAAAAGCTGGGCGCCAGTTGTAGCTAATCAGGCCAATGCAGAGTATTCCAAACTGACAGGTATCAAATTTTACGCAACACCAACAGATGCAAAAGGATGTAGTGAAGACATCGAGGAAGATGTCGCCGGTGCCTATTGTCGGCAAAGTTCTTCAATTGCAATCATTGAATCTGGTCTTTCACGAAACATCGATTATGATCTGGCGGTGATCTTCCACGAGTTTGCCCATCATCTGCAAATGAACTTTGACGTTAATACTGACGCTCTTGTTCTGACGGGCTTCGTATACTTGAATAACCCCAAGCAACCTATCAGTGAAGATGAGGCGATACAGTTGCAAAAAACAAGAACGGAAGTTAATGCAGAGTGCTCGACCCTTGGGATGATGAATACATCCAAGCGTTTGAGCAGCAATTCTGGTACTGAATGGTTACGTTCATACAAGAACCCAGATCAACGTCGCATAGCAGCGGGATATGGTTCGAGCACTATGCTAAAAAAGTTTACATCAGGCATGACAACCCCTAACCCAAAAATGTCCGCCTGCAATACGTGGTCATGGGCTGATACTACTCTGAGGCCAGAGTAACAATTTCACAGATACCCATTAACTATACATAAGCAGCTCCGGAAATTCCGGAGCTTTTACTTATGGGTCCTGAAATCAATTTAGGATTACAGGCTATGCCTACATCATGCCCATACCGCCCATGTCGGGAGCGGCGGGTGCTGCTGAGGCTTTTTCTGGGATATCTACTACTAAAGCGCCCATGGTCATGGCGGTTCCGGCAATTGAAACCGCGTTTAGAATTGCCTCTTTCGTGACTCGGGCTGGGTCTACCACACCAACCTTCTTCATGTCAGCCAAGCCAGCTTCAGGATTATTCACATCAATACCCTGGCCAGGCTTGCCCGATTGCACCTGCGCCAACAATGCTTGAGCGTTCAACCCAGCGTTGCTCATCAGCTGCACAAACGGCTGTACTAAGGCATTTTTCAGCAATACTTTACCGGCTGCATGGGCATCGGTTGCTTCATCGGTAATTTTAGAAGCAAGATTCACCAATGTAACCCCACCACCAGATACAATGCCTTCGTCCAAGGCTGCTTTAACAGCTGCGACGGCATCATCAACGCGAAACTTCTTTTCTTCAATCTCAGTTTCAGTGGCGCCACCAACTTTAATAACCGCAACCTTACCTTCCAGTGCAGCTCGGCGCTTGTCAAAGTTTTCTTTTTCATACTCGCTCGTTGCGGTTGCTGCCTGAACTGAAATCTGTTCAATGCGAGCTTTCAAGTTTTTCACGCTACCGGCACCTTCAATAATGGTGGTGTTGTCTTTATCAACAATCACTCGGCGGGCACTCCCCAGCATGCCAATATCTGCATTTTCAAATGTGAAGCCCTGTTCTTCTGAAATCACCTGGCCGCCGGTCAGTATTGCAATATCTTCCAGAACGTCTTTGCGGCGGTCACCGAAGGCTGGAGCCTTAATTGCGATCGTGTTAAAGACACCTTTCAGGCGGTTCAGAATGAGGGTTCCCAGTGCTTCACCTTCAATATCTTCGGCTATGATCACCAGGTCTTTTTTACCAGTTTGCGCCACTTTTTCTAAAATTGGCAGAAATTCTTGAACAGAACTAATCTTTTTGTCGGTAATCAATACCAACGGCTTGTCGTACACCGCTTCCATACGTGCCGTATCGGTCACCATGTAGGGGCTAACAAAGCCGCGATCAAAGGTAAAGCCTTCTACCACCTCTGATTCCATGGCCAAACCCTGGCCTTCTTCAACCGTAACCACGCCTTCTTTGCCAACCTTATCAATCACATCAGCAATCAGTTCACCAATAGCACTATCACCAGCTGAGATGGTGGCAACTTCAGCAACACGTTTTTTATCACCTTCAATATCTTCGCGCATGCCCTTCAGTTCCTTCAGAATCTCTTCTGAAGCCTGTTCCAGGCCTTTTCTCAGCAACATTGGATTATGACCGGCAGCAATCAGTTTATTGGCTTCGTTCAAGATGTGGTATGTCAAAACCGTTACAGTAGTGGTTCCATCACCCGCAACATCGTTCATTTTACTGGCCGCTTGCTTAATCAGCTCAGCACCAACCTTGTAACCCAGTGTCTCGTCGTCTTCCGGAAGATCAATACCCTTAGCCACCGTTACCCCGTCATGAGTAACCGTCGGTGAACCAAAACCCTTGCTAATCACCACGTTGCGACCCTTTGGCCCCATAGTGGTTTTAACCGCGTTAAATAAAATCTCCGCCCCTGCTAGTAGTCGGCGTCGTGCCTCTTCGTCGTAAAATACCCTCTTACTCATACATCACTCCTTCGTCGTTTTAAATTCTAATTTCTAAATCCTAAACTCTAAACAGTCGCAAAATCTCAATGTCCAAATGATCGAAGCGTTTTGTTATTTGAATTTTTGTAATTGTTATTTATTTAGGATTTGGTGCTTGGTGCTTAGGGTTTGCCCAGCTGCTACGCCAGCGTAGCAAGAATGTCTTCTTCTTTCACAATAATGTACTCGGTACCGTCGATCTTCACCTCTGTTGTAGAATATTCTTTGTAGATAATTTTATCAGCAACCTTAATGGCTTTTGCATCACTGCCAACTGCCACAACCTTGGCAACCTTCGACTTTTCTTTTGCATTATCGGGCAGATAAAAGCCTGAGGCGGTTTGATTTTTAGCCTCTTCGGTAACAGCCACGATTCTATCTCCCAGTGGTTTTAGCGGTGTACTCATAACACCCTCCTTTCAGTCGAGAATGAGCAATTCTCAATTTACAATTTTCAATTATGACCTCAATAATCGGTACTCTAAGATAGTACCGTAAAAAATTAGCACTCGCAAGTGCTCAGTGCTAATTTACGCAGTAATATCGGGTTTGTTTTGTTGTAAATCAGGCTCAAAAACTGATTCTACCCCTAAAATTGACTCTAGAGCTAGCAGTTCCATGTCGGTTACTGCACTCAGTCCATCAGGATCAGGCGGAAAAACTGAGCCTTCTCCAGGCTGCCTAAAAGCACGGTGGGGATCGAGTCGAGAATACTGGTCTGCAGAAAGATAAAACAGATGTTCGCCTTCAGCGTCTTCGTACGCAACATAGAGCTTGTCGGCTGTAACTTCATGAAAACCAATAGTAGAAGGAAACCGGAGTGCCGCAACCAAAATATCGGTATCCACCCGATTTTTGGGCTTCAACTTAACGCGCAGATGAAAAAACGGATATCGTCCGCCAGCGACATCACCCGTACTTCTACTTACAAACTTTTTCGTGACCCCGCTCTCGGTTAACTTTTTGTCGAGATCAAAGGCGCGCGCCAGAAAGGAATGTGCCACGGCCAGCTTTTCCATACGACCCCATTGCCTCTGAAATTCAAAGTCAGCAAAAAAGGGCTCACTGCCCTCTCCGTGTGGTTCGTCTGGATATCTGTCCACCATATGTAGCGTATTATACTGCATCCTACTGAGATAGTCAATAAAATATTTGACATTTTTTGTCAACGGTAGTACTGTAGAAAAGTTCAATCCGAACAAATGATCTGGGAGGATCATGTCACTTCACAGCCAGTTCAATGTAAGGAATGCCGGCATCACCGTTGGGCGAGCGGGCACCGCTCGGGTCAAGCTCGACTTCGACACCGAGGCGACAAGCAGCTTCTTCTCGTTCCTCGAGAAGCAGTGCGACGAAACCGCCCTCCAGGGTATCCTGGGGGTCTTCCGAGCACAGGAGGGAGATGACGGCAAGGTGTTGCTGATCATCAGCAACACAGCCCCAACCGAGACCACGGCCGCAGCCTGGATCACGGCAGTCAATGCCAAGATCCAGGAGCTCAGTGCCGAGGAGCTCGAGTGCTACACCGAGCACTGCGATCTCAAGACGGCCATGGCCGTCAGTGCTGACTCCAGCAGTGGAGTGAGCATCAACACGAGAGGTCTCAGCAGCGATGCGTGAGTGAGGATTGATCCCAGGAGGGCGAGCAGTGACAACGACGTCACATGCTCCCCTCCTGGGGGCGGCGGTGTGCAATTTAAGAAAGAATGACGAGCAATCGTCACCCTTCCCCATTGCACCCGCCCCCGTTTACCTAGTTTGAAGTATCACCGCGTGCAAGAGCACGCTTTTTTTGTATGTATTCTTCCATTGTCATGCCATGATTCAGCTTTTCTACTCGTCTGTCATAGTCATCAGAATCACGCATCATTGAAGGAACAACCAAAACTCTACCGTCATGGGCATCTTCTGCCAATTGACGCAGTTCAACGCGCAATCGGGTTGAGATTGGATCAATAACCTTTCCAGTCTGCTTTTCACCCGCAGATGTTTCCCGCGTCACCTCTTGTTTGGGTAAGGCCGTACTCAAGAACCAACCGCCAAGCCGCTGGGTACGACTCGGTGAAAGCTGTGACTGACGCTCGTCACGGTTGCCGACACCCCTACCAAAGGCCGAATCCTCTTTATACCAAACTGGAAGGTCGGCGTTACCCTGAGCCTCGCCAGATCGTCTGTCACCTACTGTCACGATCCCCTTCATCCAGTGTGAGGTTGCAACCGCTGTGGTGGGGAAGGCCCGCTCAAAAAACTTCTTTGCAATATCAAGTGTCCGGCCTGACGACTTCACTTCATCAATGATGAGTATTGTTTTCCCGTCTAACTCTGCAGGGGCCGCCTCAATTGTTTCATCTAATACCTGTTTATATTTTGGTTCAACAAAAATGGAACGTAAACTCCGGACCACACTTTGGTCAACTAAATCAATCTCCATTTTACCGGTACCAGAAGGATCAACCGTATTGACCCATTGTTCGCGGTCGATATTCACAAACCGCGACTTGGGCATCGGTGGGACTTCGCCAGTCTCTGAATCTGCCGCCAGTGTATCCCACAGATTACGAGTGAGCCACTCGACTGGCCGGGCTGACTTATCAAGCCAAATCACAACGTCGGGTCTTCGAACTACCCGTTCCCCAGTTTGCGGGTCTACCACTGCTACACCTTCAGTCATCTGGCGCACAAGTTCATCAGTTAGCTCAATATATTCGGTTTGTAGTTGTTCGGTCGATTTGAACGAACCGTCAGTTCGGTCATGACCAACTAGCAGCTCATATTCAGCACCCTCTTCAGGGAAGAGTTCGTGCTGTACCGTATTACTAGAACTAGAAAGATGTTCTTTCATCTGCAATATTGTATCATAGTTATGCTAATTTTGCAATACTATTGTGAAACAATACTTTTTACGACGTCAGCGTCGTTCCAGGCGATCTTTGTGCCGTTTTCTACCCGGAACTGTTCGTGGCCGAGGCCGGTAATTAAAATGGTGTCACCGCGCTTGGCACTGAACAAGGCGTGCTCGATGGCCGCTTTGCGATCGGGAATCTCCGTCAACTTCTTCTGTGCATTTTTCACCGATACCACCCCTGTTATTACCGCAGAACGAATTTCGGCCGGGTCTTCAGAATATGATTCTTCATCAGTCACGATAATTTTATCGGCTAAGCGGGCGGCAATTTCACCCATTTGAGGTCGTTTCCCCTTGTCACGGTCACCGCAGGCCCCAAATACCAGCCATACGTCACCCTTGGTCAGCTCACGAACCGCCAACAGCACCTTTCTCAGCCCGTCAGGCGTGTGCGCGTAATCTATCAGCACCTTATAGGGTTTATCTGTAGAAACTTCTTGTAGACGCCCAGAAAGCGTCTGAAGCGCCTCAATCCCCTGCTCTATATCTTCACCCTTGACGCCAAGTGCCTCTGCAGCAGTTGCGGCAGCGGCGGCGTTATAGGCATTGTATTTACCAGGTAGGTGCAGTGAAATCACCGATCGGCCGTCTTTCAGACCAAGCGTGAACTGTGCCCGACTGCCCACCACTTTATAACCACTGACGCTGACGTTCGCTTTGTACAACCCATAGGTGAAGATTTTGCCCGTAGCTCGTTTTTTGAAGTAGCTAAACCACTCGTCATCAAGGTTTAACACCGAAATTTTAGGGGTGAGATCCCATAATTGCGCCTTAGCAGCAGCATATTTTTCCATTGTTTTGTGGTAATCAAGATGGTCTTGTGTCAGATTGGTAAAAATAGCAACCTCGCACGGAATACCGTATAACCGGTGCTGGTCGAGCGCCTGACTGGTTGCTTCTAAAATAACAAAGTCTACCCCCGCGGCCTTAAACTCGGCCAACTGCTGACGTAATTTGACCGGATCAACCACCGTCATATTGGTGTCGTTCACCTGAACACGTTCGTTAATTCTGAATTCTGCTGTAGAACTGAGCCCCACGCTATAACCTGCTTGGCGTAGTATTGAAAACAGAAAGTGTGCCGTGGTTGTTTTACCATTGGTACCGGTAATCATAATGACCCGCATGCCCTGAGCCGGCCAATGAAAACGTGCGTTGGCGTAGCTTGCACGAGCCAACCGGTATTCATCTTCAAGCGTCCGAAGAATCCTACCCTTTAAAACACTTCTCGCAATTGTTTTGACACGTTTTACCATGTCTCTATGGTACCACTTAAATCATTCGTTTTATTTCGATCACCGCTGGAAGCATGGTAAAGTTTGCGTCCAGATGCATCGAATGCGTGAGCACAAAACCGGCGATACGCTTCATGCGTGCAAATCTTGCCTCGGCAAACAGGGGTTCACCGCCATATTGCAGCTCTTGTTGAAGAATCTGATCAAGCTCGCGGTCAGACACCTCACCGTCAGTATAGGTTTTTACTTCATCTAGCACATCGGTTATCTGAACATATTGCGTATGGTTGAGCCAATCTGGGGCAGCAACATGTATCGCAGCCGTGTAGGCACTCTGCTCACTAGTGGTGTGATCATCACGCAAAGTAGTCGTTTCGATGGCGGCATAGCCTGCATCCCCCGCTTGCAGATTAATCACCGTTCTCAGTTGTGCATTCGAATGTGCAATTTCGGTTATAAGATCTGTTAAACAGCCTTCTTGAAAGCGTAGCCACAACAAAGTGCCAGATTCGGTTGAAAACTGCTGCTCACCCCGCGGCTCAAGGGCATATCCTTCAATCAAGCGCAGCACAGCTGCTTCAAGATCAGCACTGGCAGTTTCGCCAAAACGCTTGTTTGGTATCTCGCTCATAATTGTTGCATGGTACCAGAAACGGTATTTCTTGTATACTGGTGGAATGAAAATTCTAGCAATAGAAACAAGTTGCGATGAAACATCGGTAGCAGTCGTTGAAGATGGCCGAACACTGCATTCACTGGTGGTGAATTCGCAAATCGATCTGCACAAAGCCTTTGGCGGCGTGGTACCAGAGGTGGCCGCGCGAAGTCACATTGAAGTAATGTTACCAGTAGTCACGCAAGCTTTAGAAGAAGCCTTTGGTAAGACAAGTGAGGAGTGGATAGTGAGTAGTGGTGAGGAAAAACTACCCACTACCACCTATTCACTCCCCACTAACGCCCATTGGTCGCAGATTGATGCCATTGCTGTAACCCAGGGGCCAGGCCTTTCTGGTTCACTTCTGATCGGCGTTTTAACTGCACGAACACTGGCCTGGAGCCTCAATAAGCCACTGATTCCAGTGCATCACATTTTAGGACATGTCTATGCCAACTGGATCACCGACCAACAGGAGTCGGCAAGCACCAAAACACAAGCACAAAATCCAAAACTACAAACTACCAACTACCAACTACCAACTGCAGCACCGGAATTCCCGGCATTAGCGCTGATTGTCAGTGGTGGCCACACACAATTGATGTACGGTACAGATCACAATAACTGGCGGGTTATTGGCCGGACGGGCGACGATGCCGTGGGCGAAGCCTTTGACAAAGCCGCCAAAGTACTTGGCCTCCCCTACCCTGGCGGTATCAGCCTGTCGAACCTCGCCAAAAGCGGCGATGCCAGCGTCTACCAATTACCCACCCCGAAGGTGACGACTATTGACCCTGGACTTCTAGAGCTTAGAGCTCAGATACAAGATTCAAAACTACAATCTCAAAACTACAATCTCAAAACTACAATCTCGTATGA
>CAYUUV010000017.1:11537-22073 GCA_964448015.1 uncultured Candidatus Saccharibacteria bacterium | reverse complement strand
TTTATGTTATCAACATATAATGAACGCATGAATACATCCGATACATCGGTGGCCACGGATCTCGTTTTAGGGGAATTTTCTGGCACGCGGGTGTCGCTTTTGACGGACGCGCAGTTTCAAGGCTTGGCCAACATGCCGCCGGAGCTGGAATGGTTTGCGTCGATTGAATCTGTGAATACGCGCCGAGCCTACAAAAATGATATTGCGGGATTTATGGCGTTTGTGGGGATTGCCGCGCCTGAAGAGTTTCGAGTGATTACGCGGGCGCATGTATTGGCCTGGCGCAAGTCGCTGGAAGCGCAGTTCTTGTCTGGTGCGACCGTCAGGCGGAAATTGGCGGCGTTGGCATCTTTGTATGAGTTTTTGTGTGACCGCAATGCGGTGACACACAATCCCGTTAAAGGCGTGAAGCGACCCCGAGTGGACACCTATGAAGGCAAAACACCGGCGCTGGGTGACCACCAGGCGCGGGATCTGTTGGCCAAGCCGTCTACATCCACGCTAAAAGGGCTTCGAGACCGAGCGATTTTGTCCGTTTTACTGTTTCACGCGCTTAGGCGTGAGGAATTGACCAAGCTCAGGGTGAAAGACTTCAATGTGCAGCGCGGGGGCGTTCCGCACCTGTTGGTTCGAGGTAAAGGGGGCAAAACTCGGTACGTGCCGACGCATCCAGGCACTTTGGGCTTGATTACAGATTACTTAGCCAAGGCTGGCCATGGGGAAGAGCTGGAGGGTGCATTGTTTAGACCAGTGAAAAGCAACCGAGGGGGTTCACTGGAGGCGGCATTGACGGCCAACGGGGTGTATGCCAACGTGGTGTGCAAGTACCTGGGGGATATTGGGATTCACCAAGAACTGTTTGGGCCGCATGCGCTTAGAGCTACAGCAGCAACAAACGCCCTACTCCACAATGCAGATATTGCTAAGGTTCAGGAATGGCTGGGGCATGCAAATATTCAGACGACGAGGATTTACGATAGGCGGGCTATGCGGCCGGAGGATTCGCCTACGTTTGTGGTGAGGTATTAGAGGCCACCAAGCTTGAACTAGTAATATTTTTTCGAAATTATTTTTCAATCTAAAATTTCCAACTCGCATCTATTTTCACAAAGTGAAAATTTTGAGCATATGCGTATGTACTTATCTTGCATGTTGTCTACAGATATATAGTTTGTGGATTTTATTAAGAAATCATTCTCTACAATTGACTGACCTATTTCATAAGAAATACAAATTTTTTTAATTTGATAAGAGCTGATTCAAAGAGCAATACAAAAAATAAAAACAGATATACCTATTGCTTTAAATAAAATCATATTTACTAAATTATTTAAAGAGTAAAAAGTCAGTGTAACCATCCAACCCAAATTTAACCTCGTATAACTGCATTTCTTTATTGGAATTTCCAAAAAACCTAGCGTAGTAGGAGTACCCAACAACAAAAGCCGGATTGTATCCTTGATCTCGTGCAGCTAAATAGTGTTCTGCATTTCTAAGATTTTTACCATTTTCTGTTGTGACTTCGCGCCCTATTTGCCAACGTGCTATATCAACCTCTGTTCTCGCATCCGCAACATTGCCATTATATTTATTCATCGCTGAAACTATAATTCCAAGACTTTGATTACACTGCATATCAAAATTCGCACATTTGGTTGATATCCCAAAGTCTTTTGCTGACCTGTTTTTTGCAACCTCTGACTCCATCACTTCCATCGTATATGGGGCATTTATCCCAGCAAAGGATGGCATGCTTCCAAGTTGAGTAAATGGCACACCCAGTTGGCTACTGCTTTGCATAAATGCAGTGAACATCGGATGCGGATCTAGTACAGGAGCAGGAGGCACATACGCCCCTAAATCCATCTTAACCACGCTATAAGTATTCGTGCTGTGCTGGCTGCTATCACCGTTCCCCTGCACAGTTGTACGCGTTAGCGTATTGGTGATGAATTTATCTTGGTAGACATGTGTACCTTGCTGATACGGGTTACTATAACCAGAGATTCGATTTTTGCTACGGTCAAACCATGCCGTGCCACTGGCATGTGGGTTGAACCCACGGTTATAGACTTCGTAGACAGCCGTTGGTGTGATGTCGCCGTTACCAGAAAGATGAGCAAAACTGGCAGTAGCGTTGGTTTCATGGGAGGCATTCACCATGGCCAGTTGACCCGTGACATATGCACCGTACTGAATATCTACTTGCGGGTTTGGTGTATTTTGGAAGTTAAATATCCGTACTTTTTGTTCATACAAACCGTTGGGGACATTCCCCGTTACAACGACCGCTTCGCAATTAGCTGCACCTGGCTTATTTGGACAGCCTGTTGCATTCGGAATGTTGCCGTTTTCGCCACCGTTGAGATCGCCTGTATGTTTGGCAACGGCTGTATTCTGGTTAAAGATGACCTGGTACTGACTTGGATATACCTGCAAAGCACCCGCGCCACCTGCGGGACTCCATACTGGCGGTGGGTTCGCCGCGCCATACGAAGTAGAACTGACTATGTATGGCCCAGTTGGGATGTTGTAGTTGGTAGGTGAACCCACCAAAAACTTATCTCCCGTGTTGGCCGGCAACAGCACCTTGTTGTCAAAATCTATCGCGCTAGGCGTACCACCAATGCCATTGGTGCCTATGGCATAGATAACCAAAGCATTGTTGTTGGTCTGAACTATTGGAGGATTGACTTGAACAGTTGAATTAAATGAGTGAAAAATACACCCATGATCGTGCACGGAGCAAGCAAAGCTTGCTGAACTCCATGATAAGAAAATCAGGCTCAGTGTCAAGAAAATCAATCGTTTGAACGTGTGTCTTCCAGTCTGCAAACCGACTAGACAGCTAGACTTCACTTGACACCGTTTTTTCATAAGATGACCCTACTCTACCTACAGGACTTCGAGTTTGATTACATATTCACGTGTTGGATCTGAGTGCGCCGTATCTTTGATCTCAACTGGTTTGCCTTTTTTCACGTTGATTGTGGTTTCGCCTGAGAACCCTCCAGTACTGCCATTATTTACAAAGCAGCCCGGACTAAACTCGTGCTTTTTCATTCCAAGAAATTCTTTGAAGTCGTATTCAATTTGTAATGTCACTTCGTCCAGCTTTGTTTGATATGCAGCACCATTGATGCGCATACCTGTCACCCATTCTTTCCGAAGTTGACTGGTATCCCAACGCGAACAATCTCCAGAGGTTGGCAAGATGACCTGTTTTTGAGTGGTGTCTACAGTCAGCGTCTGGCCATTTTTTTCAATATTAAGTATGCGGTATTCGGTTTTATCTCCGATACGCCATTCGATGCGGAGCTGAGAGTCTGCAAGGGCGAGCGTGGGTGCGAACGCAAAAAATAAACCTAGGTATGTAAGGATAATTTTAGTGTATGCTTTATTCATTTTGACTATCTATTCCCCATGGAAGGACTATTACGACGATGAAGATTTTTTGAAATTTAGAATGGATTTAATTTCTTCATATGCTTTATTTATCTCACTCAAAGAGTAGCCGGTTAATATACTTAATTCATCTTCTAGGCGGATGCAATCTTTAATCTCACGTTCGATAATTTTTAAATCTGCAAAGTTTAAAAAAATTGAAACTTGATCTAAATCCAATTCCTTTATCTTGCTAAATTTAAAACAATCGATGTACTCTTCAAGGATTACAGTTAATGAGAGTGCCGCTTTATTTTCTTGCAAAAGCCTAGCTTTGTAAGGTTTAGAAAGCTGATTTTGCCGCAATAATATAGAAATTTTTTCTATAGCAGATATTGGAATATGCATTTTATTTAGTTTTATTAAAGAACTCTAACGTATCTGAAACTGTCTGAAATATGGTGCCCGCATCTTTATGCAAGGGATCATAAATGAGCACTGTTGAGGACTTAATATCTGCGAAAATGATTCTGCCTTTATCGAGCAGTTTAGCGGTTCCATCGTCGATAGCTACATTAATGACTTCCTGCGCATGGTCTTGCAGTTGCTGAACAGTTCTTATGTCTAAACCTTTAAAAAGTGGATCAAATTGATTTGCTCCAATCCCTAATACATGCTTGGTAAATGCATGTCCTTCAGCAATCTTCGCAGTAGCCTCTTTTGCGACCTTAACAAGGTCATCACTATACTGCAAACCTTGTTTTAACATGCCGCCACCAACAAAAGGTAGTAAGCCAGCCGTAGACAGCGCAGCATCACCGTATTGACCAATAGCAATATCATTAATTCTTTGCGCCCTATCTGCCAAATCTGAACGTCCTGTAACGCCAGAGGCAATTGCGTATCCAGTTGCTTTGTAGGAGTTTGCTATAGCTCTAACTACACTAATTCCAGCATTTCCAATGTCAGCAAAAGTTGCGGGAACTTCACCGTAACCTGTAATAGCCAAAAAGGAAACAGCGTCGCCAGTAGTCTGTATATTGTCAAGCCAAGCATAGGTTTTTACGTTTTCAGTTGTTGTATTGAGTTGGATCGCTTGTTGATACGCACCAGCATCAATCTTCTTAGGTTCATACGGATGGCCAAGGAATGCAGATACCGCTTGATTAGGATTTGTCCAAGCCATTGCAGGTGCTGCACTGTACGCCGAGAAATCTAGTTGACAGACTTTTGGCGGTGGGCAAGCTTGGAAGTCTAAAACTGGGACTTGACGACTTTTCTCAAGCAAGGCCTGGTGGTAGAGTTCCGCTTGCGCTCTTTTACGTGCTGCGATCAGTGCTTGCTCAGCTTGCCAGTCTTTGAGGTAGCGGCGTTTCGCATCGATAACATTGACACCCGCAGCATGGGGATCATGGTCTGGATTAACAATCTCGACTTCATAAACGTTGGATGACTGTCCTTCATTTTGGAGTGACCCCGTATACACTGGCAATCCTGGGTTGGCTGGATCTTGACCCGTACCACGGTAGTGCCCTTCACTGCGCACCCCTACTTTGCCGTTGGTGGTTATCCACAAAGCATAGTCAGTTTGTGGATTTGCGAGGTGCGTTTGGTTGTAATTGTGGACAGCAAATTGGTAAGTGCCTGATGGTATATTGTTTGGGCTAGCCGCTGTCGCACCTTTGATGTAGATGTTTTCAACCAGTGAGCCACTGGGACTGTTGGCAATTCCTGTACGGTTATCTTGATCGAGCGAAGCTACGGAACGACCACCTGCAAACACAACCTGACGATTCACCCAATTGACCTGCTGGTTGCCATCACTGGCAGTATTGGGGTTACCAAAGGGCGGCGTCTTTTGTGGCGTACCTGGTAACACGCCGACAGGATCAAATGCAGTAACCGTATATGCACCATTTCCGCTTGGAAGTTTTGCATGTAGATCTAGGTCTGCGCCCTTAACCTGACCAGGCATGACATTCCAAATCAGTTGTGCCCGTAGCACACCACCGTCACCTACCGCTTGAGCTGCTGGACTGGTATTGACGAAGGCTGTACCCGCACCATGAAAAATATTGTGATCGTGGTACGAGGCAGTCTGTCCAAACGATGATATTGAACTCGCCCATAAAGTCAAACCGAAAACGAAGCACCCAAATTTTGTTCGGGCAAGCGCCATACTTTTTGTCGATGGTTTATAGCGTAACATGCCCTGCCTCACTTTCTTTGTTGCTATCTGTGCATCTAACTTTCTTTGACGCTGATAATTAATTCCCTATTGGCTGTTGCCCGACCAGCGATGGCGCTTCGTATCCGATTCGTAAGTTGCTTTCGTGCCATCGACATCACTGAAATCTACCAATAAGCCTTTGCCTTTGCGGACTTCTTCGTCTGTTTTGAATGGGCCAACCCACAAGATGTAGTTCTCGTCATACTTGACTTCTTTGTTGGCATTGCGCGGGCGCATGATGATGTTGCCTTGTTTGTCAAAGGCTGTCATCTCAATTGCTGTTTCCGCTATCACGCTTTCTTGGTTGAATAAGTGTGCATCAAAACGTGATCTCACCAAACCGAACACACTCACCGTCACGTATAGGATCACATTCGCCTCAGGATCTGTGGGGATCGTCGGTTGCACCCCGCTTAACAGCAGATATTGACGCACCAAGCCCATGAGCAGACTGGCATCCGATTTTGGAACGCTGAAGTTTTGGTATTCACCTAAGCCATTGTATTGTGCTGTGATCGACGCACGACGATCTGGGCCTTTGGTTTGAGTTTGTGTTTGCGTTGCTGCAGGCGTAAGTGTTTGACGGAGATTACTTGTTCCACCTCCTGTATTGCTGTAGCTATTACTGTTTTGATCAACCGTGCTATTGGAGGTTTGGTTTGAGTTTCCAGTGCTCGTACCACTGCCTGTGGATGACCCTGACGCGGTTGATGTGCCCGTACTGGTATTTGTACCACTCGATGTGCCCGTATTTGTCCCTGAGCTTGTTCCTGTATTAGTGCCACTTGAAGTTGAGCTGCCGTTATCTGTTTGGTTGGTAGTGACTGCTCCCGTCGTAGTTGTCGTACTGCCCGTGCTGGTGCCCGTGCCTGTATTGGTGCCGCTCGAAGTACCGGTGTTTGTGCCGCTCGAAGTGCCTGTGCTGGTACCAGATCCTGTCGATGTTCCGGTGCTTGTATTCGTGCCTGTGTTGGTGCTGCTACCCGTCGAGTTTCCTGTGACGTAGGTCGTACCAGCTTGAGTAGAACTTGAACCAGAACCCTGGTTTGAATAAGACGTACCAGAATCTGCTAGGTTAAAAACCTGAAACTGGCTATTAGCGGTTTGTACAGCAGATTGAACATAGGCTGCGGTAAGGCCGCCGATTATATTCATGCGACCGCCTTGTAAAGTACCCCCGCCCTCATCCGCAATAATGTCAAAAACAATACCAACGCGCTTGCCCTTCAATGGCGTGACATCGATACTTTTGAGTGCGCTACGAATACTGGCATCAACTAAGCGTTGCTCAATTGCAAAACGTTTGCCTCCCCCATGACTTGGAATACCAGTCATTGTGCCGCAGCCAGTCATGGTGATGGTACAAGCAATGGCGGTGGCGAGAGCAATGGAACGTAGGGCAAATGTCTTCACGGGAAGTCTCTTTCTGTAGAATAGTTGTTTGTTAGGATTTTTTAGCGTTTACTTTATGCAAGATTCACTATATCCATAACTCACAACTTATGGAATACTGCGGTGCAACATATTTTCTTAGTATTGGATTTATATTGAAGATGCGTGATATTTTTCACATTTACTAAATATTTTTGGCATTGATTTTTGCATTTATTAGGATTATTGATTTATGAAAAAAAATGAGCGCAGCGCTTTGCGCACCAAGTGGTTTGTGCTGAGCTTGTTGGCTCTGGGTTTGTTGCTCTCTGTTGGCGCAGGGATGATTGGCCGCTTACTGGTAGGTAAGTTTTGGGCGCAGGGCTTAGTGGAGTTATTTATCCAAGTGCCGGGCGCATTGTTTTGGGCGGGACTGATGCCCGCTGGCAGTATGTTTGCGAGTTTCCCGCCAGAATTGTTTGTTGTTTTGGCCGTTGCTGGACTATCAGCTTTTTGTAGCTGGAAATTCCATTTTCATAGGCAGCGGCTCGCTGATGAGAATAAGGCACGGGATTTGAAAGACCTCTAAGAACGAAAGCTTTCATTAAAGATTTCAATAACGGCCAAGTAGGCGCTTGTACCCTTCCCTGCCTGCCACCACTAGGCTGACGGTCATAGCAACTTGCATTACAGGGATACTGTCGTTCATACCGTCATACCAAAACAAATACAGAAGCAAAGCGCAAACCGTGTAAACAACGTGGCTTTGAATACTTGTGGCTACTTTGTGGGTCACAGTGCCAAATACGATAGACACAATGATTGTGATGACGATTCCCGTTATGTTGAGATTGACCACATTAGCGATGCGTTGTACGAAGTCTGAAACCATCATGGTTTGCAACATCCTTGACTATTTCGTGGCATCATCCCCTGCCCTATTTTTTGGTGAGTGCATCCAGCACGGATTGTTTGGTGGCAATCACGGTATCTGCAATGAAGCTGATGAATGGCTCTAGGTTGCCTTGGTTTGCTTGATTGAGTGCCTCAAGGTACTTGCGTTTTGTCTCTAGGCGAATGACCGCTGGAAAATATCCCCCTTTAAGCAAGATAAGGTTCATCAGTATCCGTGCGCCTCGACCGTTACCGTCATCAAACGGATGGATGCGCACCAAGTTGTAATGAGCGATAGCAGCAACATGGATAGCGTGTACAGTCTGCATAGATTCATTCACCCAGCGCACCAATTCCTCCATTTGACTTCTCACGTGGATAGGCTCGACGTAGTAGTGAATGCTGCCATCAAGGCGTTGCACATGGTTAGCGAGGGTTTTGTACTCTCCCGGGGTTGCTGGTTTTTGTGTCCTGTGTCCCATGGCATTGATCGCAGGTGTCGATTTCACACCTTGCAAAAGCAGGGAATTGCTTTCTTTTATGAAACTCTCGGAAATAGGATGTTTGTCGGTAAAAATTTCAAACAAAATGTCTATGGCTTCGGCATGGTTTTTTGCATCCAAAAAATCTTTAAACGGTTTCCCCTCAACTGTCAGTCCTTCTGACAAGAAAAAATGGGTCTCTCCGCGAGTAAGGGTGCTGCCTTCAATACCATTGGAATGGTATGTCCAGTCGGTACGCAACCTGTTGACGATAGTTTCCCATAATGATGGGTTCCCATCTTTCAGCCCGTCGATTTGATCCCGCAAGGTATCTGCCTGCGCAAACTTAGGTGCCAGTTCAGTCAAAACCTCTGGGTAGAAATTTTGCGAATCAGTTGAAGACATGGGCGAAATCATTCGGTTAAGGTGAAGAAATAATGATAGCTGTAACTTTTGCGGTGTTTTATCTCTTTTGGAGTTTGAGCCAGGTGTCGAAAGCTGTTTGATCGAAGGCTGGTGCCAGTTGCTGACGTAAAACATTATTGAATTTGGCGCGTTCTACTGTATCCCCAAAATCTGCCTTATCTGGGTTGTAGCTTTGTGCCCTACCCTGCCCTACTTCGGCTATGAAGGCTTCGGCATGTTTTTGTCGGTCTTCAAGAGTGAGTGCTTTGATAGCGGCCAACGTTGCCATGCGCTGGAAGTCGGCTTTGAGTTCGTCTAGGCGTTTGGTTTGAAACTCACTGTCTGCTTTTTCTTTGTGATTGTTTTGAGTTAGCAGTTTCTCGGCTTCGCGCAACTTCTTTGACTGATACTCAGTTCCCCAATCTTCTTCAATCGCTTTGCGATACAAAGCACCAAAATTAACCGCTTTCCCTTTTTTCTCTTCTTCTTCACCATACTCATTGGCACGCTGTATAGATAACTCTATCATCTCTGGGTTTTTATTTGCCAGGTACTCTTTTTGTTGGGCAAGAGCAATTGTGACACGGGCAAAACGAAACGCTGGATCATCACCAAGATCAAGCATGGTTTGCTGTTTGGGTGTGACTAAAAATTGAACCGATACCGCTTTTCGTGCTTCTCGTTTGAATACCGCTTCAATTGTGATGTCCGCAGCAGCACTATTATTGATGCGCTTAATAGGTGCCGAGATGACGAACTTATTGAGATCCTTGAACGCCGCATATTCCTGATCTTTGAGTCCCATGTATTCACGGTATTCTTGAATGCTCAGAGTAGGAGTTCTTCTAGATCCCACGTAATCTCGACACAGCTTGTACAAAATTGCTTCGTATTTTCCTGTGAAGCTGTTAAATACCTCCCAGTTGATTTTTTGAAAAATTGAGTTTTTCAAATCAAGCTGCTGAATACTTTCCATCAAGAAGCTTGGTAATTTGAAACCTACCCAGTTGGCCGTCAATTCCCATTCAGATATGAATCCCGCACCACGCAAGATTTTTTTACCGTCTTTTCCCAAAACGTTGTAAATAATTGGTTCGCGTCGTATGGACTCTAAATCGGCTTTTAGTTCACCACGAACCAGCTCATAGCCCAGCCAGTGCTCAAACGTCGCAATGGGTAGCAAGTAATATCCTTGCTCATTGGGTATGCTGCCAAGCTCATAGGCTTCTCTGTACGCACGCAACATCAACAACCAATATTTATATTGGCGCAGACTGATCTTGTGCTTGATGTGTACAAGCTCTTGCGGGGTTTTGATGAGGGGGCGCTCTTCAGCGACGCGTAGAGTTTTGGCCATGCGGTTATTACTATCGTATGGTCATTATATTTAAGGTGGAAGGCGTGTCAAATTATTTTTCCACCCTCCCGCTTTTCATTGACTCTATGTCTTTAGCTAGTCTAGGGGGGTGTTTTCTTCCACCTTTCACGCCTCGGTTTTCTCATTCCTTTCTTAAAATCATGGTCATTATTTTGGAATTTCTGAATATTCACTGCTAATTGGAACAAAAAGTCAATTCAGCATGTAAGGATTCACTCTTTAGGGTGAATTATTTTCCACGGGGGGTGAATTCTTCCACCTTTGAGCACTAAAAGGGGGTGTTTTCTTCCTCTTTTATAGGGTGAATCCTTCCTCTTTTGAAAAAACGTGGGTGTGAATTCTTCCACCTTCCGGGCTACCAGGGGGGTGAATCCTTACTCTTTTGTGGGGTG
>CAYUUV010000017.1:6346-11527 GCA_964448015.1 uncultured Candidatus Saccharibacteria bacterium | reverse complement strand
CCCCCCCCCCCCCCCCACCCCCCCCCCGCCCCCCCCCCCCCGCCCCCCACCCCGCCGCACTCCCCCGCGGAATTCTTCCACCTTTCGCTCTGTAAGTCCTTATCCAGTATGAAGAATTCAAGACCTAAAGGTATTAAAGCTACTCTCTTAAACTATTAAGCAGTAGCAATAAGCCATCAAAAGGTTTTTTAAAAACGGACTCGCTACTGCTTTCATTTTTGGAAAAACACCTAAAACAATCAGATATCAGCACATTGAGAGGCTGTAATCATCATTTAAACGGCGTTTAAATCGTATTTAAGCAATGATAGCAACGTTTTTAACTAACTCCCCTCCCCTTTCCCTATGCTTTGCCATTTAAAAGGCCGCAAAGTCGCTTTAAACAGTTTTGAATTAATGATTAGTCCCTCAGCAGTTTCCAATTCCAAGTCAAATTTTAAACAATCGAAATTTTGTTGACAAAATAGATCGCCTGAGTACACTCTAAAGTGTTTAAGAGGTTAAACGGTAAAACACTTTAGAATTTAAGAAGGTAATTATGGCTCTAATCATTACATTGGCTCACCAAAAAGGCGGCGTTGGTAAATCAACGTTGGCAACAAATTTGCGTGGTTATTTCGCTGGTGGTGGCTATAAAACGGCGCTTGTTGACATTGATCCGCAAGGCAGTCTCTCAAAATTGGTAAGAACCTTCTCGGATCAAGATGGCCGTGAGCCTGAGCATGTGATTGAGCGAGGAAGTTATAAAACGTATAAAGATTTACTGACTCTTTTAGAGCCGTATGACATTGCAATTATTGACACCCCGCCCTACTTATCAAAAGAGTTGCAAGATGTCTTTGAAATTACAAATGTAATTTTGGTTCCATGTAAAGCCTCCCCTCTCGACTTTTTGGCTATTGGGGATACGTTAGATTTGATTCGTCAGGCAAAAACCAAACGCAAAGATTTGATTGCAGCTGTGGTGATGACCATGGTGATTACTGGCACAGACTTCACTACGCAAATACGAACCGAGCTCGAAAAGACGGAGTTCCCTGTTTTGAAAGCTGAAATTGGCAATCGCGTTGCCTATATGCGTTCACTTTTGAAATCAAACACGGTTTTGGGTGATGAAAACCCAAAAGCGCGTGAAGAGATTGAAGCGCTGGGCAAAGAACTTATTTCATTACTGAAAAATACTTATGAATAATAAAACAACAAAAATGACCGTGCCCGATATTGGCAACCTTCTTGGACGCATTGCAGAAAAACGTGATGAGCTACCAAAAGCCGTCATACAACGCGTACAACCAATTGAAGAGGCAAAGAATGAAAACTCTAAAGAGTTAAAAAGTGAAAACGGAAAAGAGTTAAAGAGTTTAAGTGGTAAAACTCTTGAGAATAAAAGAGTTGAAGTTCCAAATAAAACCGGGCGTAAGACCTTAAAAGACCCGTCCATTGAATACGTCAAAATCAGTCCAAAAATATCAAGATCATTGAAAAAGCAGGTTGACCGTGCTTTGGTTGATGAGCGGTTAAAAGACAGTGAGGGACGGCCACTTACAACTTTAGATGAGTGTGTTGCATTTGCACTCGATAAATTAATCAATTCAAAATAGGCGTTCACGGGGATGTCGAATTACGATGCCATACTTCGTGTGGCAAAAATACTGGCGCGGGCAACGAGTCCCGAGCAAGCAGAGGCGCAGACGGCGCTTGAAAGCGCCCTCAAGAGAATGCAGCGTGACGGTGTAAGTTTGCAAGATCTATTGACTCTACCTACGGAAGAGCTATTTCAAAACACTCTTTTTAAATTGGCAGATCTTATTGTTTCGCAGCAGGAGAGTTTATCGCCAACAGGTAAACGAGCAGCCTATGAACAATATGCTTTATTGATCGTGACCAAATTTTCGGGTGACTGGAATGGGCATACGTCGTCAGGGTATGGCGCTAAAACCAATCAAGAGCGAGAGCCGAGCAGGGAGGAAGCTGCCCAGGAGTACGAGCGACGGCGCAAGGCGCAGGAGAATGGGCGGAACACATCAGGTGACCAGTCCGGCTGCGGTACTCGATATGATGAAAATTCAACTAAACCAGAAGAAAACCCGTTTAAGTGGGAAAACTCTAAAACTCCAAAGAGCTATAACTCTTATAAGTTTAAACTCTGCAAACACAACTTTTCTTTTTCACCAGCAGGCTTTTTCTCAGCGATACAAATCTTATTTGGTCGAGGTTCAATCACATGGCATGCATTGCGTCAACCTGGCTCAGCGTTTCGTTTGTTTGCGGCAAGCATGCTTTGGGGTATGGGCTTTTCTGGCGTGGTGTTAATAGTCGCTGGATTGTTCCATGTACTCACCAACACCGGCCCGTTGTGGGACATCACGCTCAAGAATGCGTTTTCGTTTTTGGCAGCCATCGGGACGATATGGAAGGCGAGGGCGTTCTACCTCGCAGGATGGTTCAGATAGCCAAAACTGGTATCAGCAGGGCTAGTTTGGGAGTGTTTTTTCATGGGGTGTTGGCGAAATAGCGCATTGACCATACCGTTGCTCTCAAAAAGGACAAGGATTTGCCGCTACGCGTTCCTCCTTGCCTTTTCTCGAAACGCAACGGCGGAACAGGTCAAGCCTATTTCTTAACCCAACCCCCCATGAAAAAAGCACAATTCCTCACGCGCCTGGCCAAGCTCACCAAAGGCTATCCACTCAGATCCCAAGAATACGAAGAAGATCCCCGCTTTATCGCCAAACTCTTCGATATGGCCTGATCTGGCACCTGGTACATCACCGAATACGATCCAGAAGAACGTATTGCTTTTGGTTACGTCACAGGCCTATTTGAAGACGAATGGGGATATATCAGCATCGATGAACTCACTAATATCACCTGGAACGGTGTGCCACGCATCGAGATTGACCACTACTTCAAGCCGGTTGTTACCAACATCGTTGCCATGATTGGCACATAGTAGGCCATCTGCCTGCAAGTTGCAGGAAGCCATAATGCTAAATATCCATGCAGAGCTATCTGACAAACGAGCAGTTATCAAGCCATAGCAGCCCACTTTTTCTTTTCACCAGCAAGGTTTTGGTTTTACTGGCCAAGTCCAAAAGCGCAAGCCCATGTCGCACAAAGTGAACACTCTACGGGAACCCGATGCGTATGCGAAGAGAAGAAGACGTGGTTATCGAAGCATCCCACACACCGCGAAATCGTCTATCGCAAAGAGCAGGGGAGCGATTGACAGCGCCGCGCAAAACTCTACAATCCCCAACCGTAGCAATAGTGGCAAGTTTGAGTTTTCGCAGCGAACAATTATTTTCCTGGCTATCGCAGGTTCAATAACTGTCCACTGACGGCCTATGTGCGTCGCATGCATTGTCCCTGACCGGTACAACACACGCGTGGACACAGACCTCGAAAACTCTAACTTGCGAGGTGGCGAATCCGCGCCCCCTCGACCCCTCGGAATACCAAATACCAAAACAAAAGACCTGCCCCCCCCCCCCCCCCAGGCGCCCCCAAAGTCACTTCACCTCAAATTACATTCACCCTGTCCGCCGTGCTTGTCATCCACACAACGCCCAATCACAAATAAAAGCCATTACCCGCTACTGCTGATCGCTCCGCTTACATGAGCGCGTTTCGTGAGCGGCAGCGCGAGGAGGGTATGCGACGGGTCACGGTGAATCTCAATCCCGCTGAATACACCCGCATGGAGGCCGCCGCATTGAAACAGGGCGAGCGATTTGCTACCCATTTGAAACGCCGTGCCATTGCCGACCTGGACGCCACTTACATCGTGCCGCCAGATCTTGCAGAACGTTTGGACGATGTTTTGAGTGTGGTGCGCGGTATTGGCAACAACTTGAACCAGTTGGCCAGGCATTCGAATGAAATGCGAGCTTTCATGCATACCCATGAGGTGCAATTGCAGCTCAAGCGCATGGATGACATGGTGCGGCAGTTCGTGGCCATGCCCGAACGGGCTGGTTAGCGTCGTTCAACTTTTCAATTCGTCGTCATGATTATTAAAAGTTTAGGTAGAAAAGCAGGACAGGGGAGTGCCGGTGCTTCACGGGTGTTTGGTAAGCTGATTCGCTACATGAATCGGGGTATCGAGGAAGAAAACGGCAAAGCGGTGCTATGGCACAACTTCTATGGCCAGGAGGGCATGGAGGAGGCGGAGTTGCACAACGTGTTTACTCGAAACGCCAGCTTTTTGAAAGAGCACAAGCGTGGGAATGTGCTTTACCATGAGATGTTATCGTTCTCTTCGGAGTATTTATCCCGTGGTGCTCGCTCTGATGAGCTGGAGCGTATGGTGACGGATATTGGGCAGGAGTATTTGCGGAATCGGGCGCCCAAGCAGCTCGCGTATGGCGTGATCCACCGTGAAACCGAGCATTTGCACTTGCATCTGATGATCTCAGCCAATGAGGTTGAACGTCGTAATCGCGAGTGGTTAACCAAGGCCGAGTTTGCGACGATTCAGAAGGAGCTCGAAGCCTATGTGCTGGCACGGTATCCTGAATTGGGACAAACCTTGATTTATGGACGGGAGGCACAGAGCAAAGAACGACTTAAAACCCAAGTGCACGAACAGGCAATGAAGTCGCGCACAGGTGCGCAGAGCCGCAAGGAAACCCTTAAAAACCAGTTGCACCAACTGTTTGAACGGGCACAAAACGCCGAAGATCTCAAACGCTTGCTGGAATTGGATGGCATTCGGGTGTACGTTCGAGGTCGGTCTGTGGGCGTGGTGGTGCGAGAGGAGGGCGGTTTGGAGAGAAAACACCGGCTTTCCACTTTGGGACTAGAAGCACATTACCAAGCAACGGAATTGCGGTTGACGGCAGAAAAAGTGTCACCATCCCAAAATAAGCAAAATGACCCCAATAAGGAGCATAAAGACATGACAGAGCAACATCCTTCTAAAACCATGGGCGGTGACTGGACAGACAGTGGGCCGAGTACGGTGGAAATCGTGGGCAAGGAGTTCATAACGGGCAAACTGCACGAGGCTTGGCATGGGGAGCAGACACCGCCAGAACCAGTACCTGGGCGAGAAGCGCCGCAACAAGTCTATACCGATGACATTTTGAAGCGGCTGCAGGAGCAAGAGGCCGAGCGGGCAAAAGCACCAACGACACCCAAAAAACCACCAATTTCCGACCCAACTACCCGCTGAACCCC
>CAYUUV010000017.1:1005-6336 GCA_964448015.1 uncultured Candidatus Saccharibacteria bacterium | reverse complement strand
AAACCAGAACGCGCAAGGGACGATAAGGACACCGACAGAGACCGCTGACTTTCGTTAGTGCTACCTGGACAAGATATTCTTTTTACCTACTTAGCCATGAACAGCAAACAAGCCAAGGCCGCGCCTTTGCACGAATTCTTAGGCCGTATGGGCTACCAGCCAGCGGCCATACGCGGCAATGACCTTTGGTACAAAAGCCCGTTTCGACCGCAGGAGCGGACGCCATCGTTCAAGATCGACTGCGCTAAAAATGTTTGGTACGACCATGGCATGGGAGCAGGGGGTACGGTGATCGATTTTGTGCAGCAGCTGGAGCATACGGAAGATATGTCGCGCACACTGGCAACGATTGCGGATATTTTGGGGAGTCCGGCGCGAGCTGCTGTGTCGGGTTTTTCAGAAGGCCTTATTTTGCCGGCAGCATTGGCCAAACCGAAAGTCGCACCGGTGATTGAATCCGTGGCTGAGATCTCAGATCGGGTTTTAGAGTCGTATGTAGAGTCACGGGGTATCTCACTGGATCTGGCGCGGTTGTACCTCAAGGAGGTGGCTTACCGCGTGGATGAGCACCGTTTCCGTGCCCTGGGCTTTGCCAACGATGCTGGTGGCTTTGAAGTGCGCAATGCAGCGTTTAAGGGGTCAATTGGCACCAAGGACATTAGTTTTTTGCCAAAAGTGGGTAGTCAGCAAGCGGCAGTGTTTGAAGGGTTTTTTATTTTTTGAGTGTGCTGATGCACTACAAAGGACACCTCGAACGCGAATGTACTGGTGATGAACTCGCTTGCATTGGCAGATCGTGGTATTGCACGCCTCAAAATGCAGGACATTCATAACTTGCACAGTTACCTTGACCATGATGCAACCGGTCAACAAGGCCTGGCGAAACTGATGGAAGCAGGGGAGCAAGATGGACGTTGGCGGGTGGTGGATGCGTCTGGTTTGTACGCAGGGTACAAGGATGCGAATGCGTTTTTGGCATGATTGAGGCGGAGTCAATTTTTGTCAGAGCGTGAACGCTAAAAAGTGTGCCATGCAGGGTGCATAGCCAGGGTGTAGGACAATTGTTATTTCGTAGTTATTTTTGAAATGGGTGTTTGGCTTAAGGATGGAGTGTGATGGACATCGGTGCTGTGGGTGTGTTTGCTAGCCTTATGCCTCTACATTGCTGTAGCGGCATTTTTGGCGTGACCGTGGGCAACGCGTATGTTGGGTAAGAAGGCTGCTTGGTTTTTTGCAGGGAAGGCACTGTATTCGTGGTGGCGCAGTCGTGAGATCCGCGCAGAAAACGCGGGGAGGTTTTTGGATTCAGACGAGCGCAAAGATTTACTTTCACCGAAGAATCAGGGCTTGACGCTGGACGGTGGCCAGGCGCGGTTGTCTGCAGACGCCAGTTTCAGAAACTTGGCAGTGGTGGCGACGACCGGGGCAGGGAAGACCGCTTCGTTTATTTTGCCGAATCTGTTGAGCTTGGACAATGCCTCGATAGTGGCAACCGATCCTTCAGGTACGCTCTACGAGCGTACCTCAGGGGATCTCATACGCCGAGGCTATAAGGTGTACCAGTTGAATCCACTGGATCTGATGGCCAGCATTGGTTTTAATCCCTTGTCGTTGGCTAACACCAATGCCGAGATGCAGGAAATCGCGCACATCCTGATTCGTACCGCCAACCACGGCAGCAAAGCCGATCCGTTTTGGATTCATGGTGCCGAGGAAATCACGGGGATTTTGATCAAGTGTTTGAAGCACCATGTAGATGCTGCTCGGTATGCCAACTTGGCCAATCTGCAGTATTTGCTGCAAAGCTTTGGAGATGGTCAAGCCTTGCTACCGTTTGTGGCAGCGAATGCGCCTGATGATGCAACGTATAACGCGTACAAGGGATTTATTGCCCAGAGTGACAAGACGCTGCAGGGTTTGTTGTCGCAGGCCAAGGCATCGTTGTCAATGCTGTCTGACTCAGATATAGCCCGTTTGACCAGTCAAAGCACCTTTGACTTTGCATCTTTACGGACGCAAAAAACGGCTTTGTTTTTGGTGTTTCCACAGAACCGCGTGTGCTATTACGCGCTAATGATGAACTTGTTTTACACACAGTTGTTTCACTATTGCTTGGATGACCGCCGACATACAGCAAACAGTTTGCCGATTTACTTTCTCCTCGATGAGTTCGGGCATCTGACGATTCCTGATTTTCCGGCGATTATCACGACGACGCGGCAGCGCAAGATCTCGTTATCCATCGTGTTGCAGTCTTTGAGCCAACTGGAAGACCGTTACGGCAAGGCAGGGGCGCACACGATTTTGAACGGTGGTGTGGCCAGTCGTTTGTTTTTCTCAGGGATGGATATAGATACGGCGAGTGAGCTGGCGCGAACCATCGGTGAAGTTCACCTGGAGCACATGGACGCTATGGGGAATGTGCGCTTGGAACGGCAAGCTTTGATGTCACCGGCAGCGCTTCGCGCCATGCCAGACGACCAGGTGCTGTATTTGTTTGCGAACAAGCGACCTACGCTGCTCAATGTGACACCTTATTTCAAGAACAAGGGGTTTGAGAGGCGGACGAAGACAACGGCGTATAAGCCAGAGGGTAGGGCGTTGGGGCGTGTGGAGCTGGTGCCGCTATAAAGATGGTTGAGTAGCCAGTTTTGCCTTGATCTTCTCGTAGCGAGTGCCAATTTGATCGTACGGATCTATGAATTCCGCCCACGGTAGATCCATTTTCATTTTGGAAAGAATCATCAAAGATGAGGCCAGCAATTTCTTTTCTTCCAATAGTTCTTGCTTTGTAGCCGTATCGATATTCAGTTGGTCGCAACGCGCACTCTCGAAGCGCAACTCATTCTCACTGTAGGCATATACAACCATATCAATCAAAATATCGAAAGGCAGTTCTGGCGCACCGCGGGAAATTTTGCCACTAACATCTTTGTAGGCGTATTTGATTGAGCGATCGGTCATGGAACCATCGTCCCATGAGGCCCAACCGATGCGAAGATCACCATCTTTGTATGGAGTTTTGGTAGTGGTAATCATGGGCTCTCTTTCATAGTGCTGCTGTACTATGCTTATAGTATCATGACAGTATGGCTCACACAAGTGTTTTTTGTGGTTTGTGCCGTTAATTGTGTGCATTGGGCTGAATAACCAGGCCACGATGGCTATAACGAACCACGGGGTTACTGACACTACCAAGAGCATAAAAATTGGCTTTGTCAGCAGGACAAACAACTTGTCTAATGCGTTTGAGATGAACAGGGTGGTGTGTTTGTTTTTCATGCTTTGTTCCTTAGTTATGGCTGCAGCACCTCAAATTGGGTCTTGCGAAGATACTTAGTTGTGCAAGTCATGGAAAAAGGTGTTTTTTTAAAATTTTTGCAAAATATATTTTCTGGTGTCGTCTTTCTGATCGATTTGGATATAAATGGACATGTTTATGGCTTGATTAAGGTGGTTAGTCGGGCTTTTACGAGAGTGATGATCCTGAGTTTGTCGTTGTATCAAGAAATTTTCAGAAATATGTTTGCCAAATGGACATAAATGGATACATTTATGGACATGCTCAATACACAAACCATCATCATCACAGCAGAAATGCTTACCCTTATTTCGAGCATTGACGAATTTAAGGGTGCTTGGCGTGCCTTTGGGACTATCTCACCCGAACGGCTAGACGCACTTCGCAAGGTTGCCACTATCGAAAGTGTTGGATCATCGACCCGCATTGAAGGAAGCAAGCTTTCAGATCGGGAAGTGCAAGCTTTGCTTGCGAATCTCGAAATGAAGTCCTTTAAAAGCCGTGATGAGGAAGAGGTTGCAGGGTATGCAGAGGTGATGGATCTTATTTTCACTTCTTGGGAATATATCCCGTTCACCGAAAATCATATCCAGCAGCTGCACCGAGATGTACTTGTCCACAGTAGTAAAGATGAGCACCATCGTGGGAAGTACAAAACCACATCAAACAATGTTGGCGCGTTTGATGAAAACGGAAAGCAAATTGCCATTGTCTTTGAGACTGCCACGCCGTTTGACACGCCACGGCTGATGTCGGAGCTGGTGGCCTGGTACAGATCCGAGAAGGAAAGTACAACCCTACATCCACTGCTTGCACTGGCAGTATTTGTGGTCACATTTTTAGAGATCCACCCTTTCCAGGACGGAAACGGACGATTATCCCGTGTTCTCACTACGCTCCTACTTCTTCAGGCAGGGTATGCCTATGTGCCGTACAGTTCACTCGAAAGCGTGATTGAACAAAACAAGCGTGAGTATTACCAAGCCCTTCGAGGGACACAAGGCACGATTCGTACTGATGCGCCGAATTGGCAACCGTGGATTTTGTTTTTTTTGCGTTCACTGCATGCCCAAGTGAAACGGTTAGAGAAGAAAGTTGAGTTTGAAAAAGTTTTACTTGCAGCCATGCCAGAGCTTTCTCTACAAATACTTGATCTCGTTCGTGCCCGTGGTCGCATAACTACAAAATTTGCCGTTGAATTGACAGGCGCGAACCGTAGTACCGTCAAGCAGCATCTTCAAAAATTGGTAGATGCGGGACACCTTGCACAACATGGTGAAAATCGAGGTGCCTGGTACGGGCTTTCATGAGCTTAGTAAGTTATCCTCGCAAGCTGGAATGGCTGCTTGCATGCACAGTTCCGTCTGACAATATCTTGAGTTCGAGATTTGTCTTTATCAGAGTTGCGGTTTCAATACCCATGAAGAGTGATTGATGTAAGCACAATGCCATCACAATATCAGTGACTTCCATTTGGAAATTTGGCGTTTGTTCTTGTGAAGCTTTGAGTTTGTTGAGAAAAGCTTTCCCGCAGCTGTTGATGTTGTTTTGCGTCCAGTCAGCACCTTTATGCCTGGCTTTATCTTGGCGATTTTCTGTGATGTTCAGCAACGGCAGTGGATCAATCTCGGTGTGGTACTCAAACACTGGAGAGAGCGTTTCATCCAAAATAGTTGCGCTGATCAACATGAATTTATTATGGCATGAGGGTATATTGCTTGTATTTAGTGTTTAGGCGTTAATGTTTTGGCTGAAATAGTAGGTTTTCATGAACTAAGATAAGCATACTATAGACTAAGTTTTTTACTTATAACTTATTGAGTTTAAATAAAAAATTTCAAAAATGACGGGCAACCCTCTCTAGATTAAATAGCTAAGAGCTGTTAAAAACGAAAACATGTCTAGCCGATTGAGTAGCTAGCTTTATTTAACAGTTCAAAATATGAAGCTTAATATTACTGTCAGTGATATGTCTTGGTTAACAGAAAATGGTAATCTGGTCATTCAAATTCTTTGGTTGCTTACGCCCG
>CAYUUV010000017.1:0-995 GCA_964448015.1 uncultured Candidatus Saccharibacteria bacterium | reverse complement strand
TGCTTTGCATGTACTGGCGCAGCAGAATAAAAGAGGCAAACGATGATCAAAGTACTGCCTTGGTACAAAGTGCCACAAAGCCAACTGCTGGAACTGTTGCCCTCTATGAAGTGGCTCAAACATGGCGAAAACACAAGTCCGGCTGCTGATACAGCCGCCTTGATGCTCTATGTGGCTCTGTTGTTCATGCACGATGTCGAAGGTGATAAAGAGCATGAAATCCATGTTGCCCAGAGCAGCTATGAGGCGCTAGGGAATGCGACGGGCTTGTCGCGCAGCTTGATTCGACAAGGTTTGGCCCGGTTGATTGCCTTGGGTGTGATCTGCCCAGAAGGGTCTAATCAACGCCGCCGGTATGTGTTGACTTGGGCAACAGGGAGTTGGATCAAATTGCCCTGCCAGGCTATTGTGAGTAAAGATAAATCGATTCGACCCTTCAAGAACTTTGTTTTGCGTTCAAAGTATGACTTGCACGCCATGAAGCTGTATCTGTACTTGGCTTGCGTCAGGGGTCGAAGCGTTGTGTATTCGGTTGCCAGCTATGAAACGATTTTTCAAAAAACTGGGATTCCTGAAAAGGATACACGTCGCGCTATCAGTATGTTGCTTTCGAGTGGGCTTCTCAAGAACGTGGGGCGTGAGCCCACTATAGGGTCTAATTCATATGGGCCAAACAGGTATTACTTAGCGGGCTGCGAGGCATTCACTGATAGAAGAACCACGACCGGGGACTCGGAAGGTGTCATGACCAGTTTGGAATTTTAGTGAGTGATTTGTGTCACAGGCGCATTTTGCTTTGCAAAACCGGGATGCCCATTCCTGGCGCGCCTTGTCGGCTTGGTCACTGCTGTGACTTGATGGCAACGCCGTCAACCTTCCAGGCCACCCTTGCGGGTCGCTCAAGAAAGACAATAACGTCAGTCCTGGCCGGAACGTGCCGCAAGGGCACAACCACGGCCATGCCAGCCGCCATTATCCTTCGCCGCTAGGGCTTA
>CAYUUV010000016.1:0-23518 GCA_964448015.1 uncultured Candidatus Saccharibacteria bacterium | reverse complement strand
GCTGGGAATGCTCGGGCGGCAAGGATTGTCGGTGGGATTGCACACTTTGGCGATCCAAACTTACCTTGGCAACGAGTGGTGAATAAAAAGGGTGGCTTAGCGGCAGGATATCCAGGTGGTAGACGTGCTCACGGGAAGCATTTGGAGGCCGAAGGGGTGGGGGTGTTTGGTGAAGACGGTGATTACTATGTAAAGGTAGATGAACTCCTATGGAGTCCAGAGATATGAGTAATGAAAGAAGCTAGTCGTCATTCCCGCGACCTGTCCGCCGAAGTCTTGGCGAAGGAGGAAGGCGGGAACCCGGTTACAACTAACTCGAGTGACACAAGTCTGTCCTCATTAAATATTAAATATCAAATATCAAATATTCCACCTCTGGTGTTTGTGGTCGGTGAAACCGCCAGCGGTAAAACGGCAGCAGGCATAAAATTAGCTCAAAAAGTAGACGGGGAAATTATTTGTGCAGACTCGCGGACTGTTTATAAACGGATGAATATCGGGACAGCAAAGCCGACAAAAGAAGAACAAGAGATGGTACCGCATCATCTCATTGATGTTGTTGATCCCGGTGAAAAATTCAGCGCCGCTGAATTTAAGCGTCTGGCCGAAAAATGTATTCAGGACATTACGTTGCGCGGAAAAGTACCCATAGTCGTGGGCGGGACCGGCCTGTATATTGATGCATTGTTGTATAATTTTCAATTTAAAGATAAGCCTGATGATGCTTACCGAACACAATTATTACAGATGAATGATGTTGAACTTACTACAATATTGCATACAAAAAATATAGATACGACCAATTTGAATACAAAAAATAAAAGGCACGTTATTCGGGCAATTGAACGAGATGGTGAAACACCTCGTGATACAAAGTTACGAGAAAACACACTTATTGTAGGCCTCAAACTTGATCGTGAGGTCCTGAAATCTCGTATTCAAAAACGAGTAGAGCAGATGTTTGCCGAAGGGTTTGTTGATGAGGTAAGGCACTTAGCAGAAGTATACGGTTGGGAAAACGAATCGATGTCAGGAATCGGTTATCGGGTGATGCGCGACTATCTTGAGGAGAACGCTACGCTTGAAGCAGTAAAAGAAGCTTTTATTCGCCGAGATATCTCGTTAGCGAAACGGCAGCGCACTTGGTTTAAACGCAATCCACACATTCAGTGGTTTGAAGAATCAGAGGCGCTTATTCAAGCAGCGATTGTATCAATTGGTAAGTAGTGCGCAGTATGTCGTAAGCAAATAAAACCGTATTTCTTGCTTTCTACTTGCTACGTACTTCTTGCTCCTTCTCCAGTAAGGTACAATAGAGGTAATGTACAGAAGAATACTTGTTTTTGGATGTAAGGTGCTTATCAAGCTGCTTCGCTTGATTGGGAAGAATGGCTCAGCGCTACCCGGTCTGATTATTGAACGGTATGATCCCGCATTTCTTGATGAAACACTGAAATCTGCACAGAAGAGAGTTATCCTCATCACGGGAACAAACGGAAAAACCACTACCACAAAGATGTTCGTAGCTGCCCTGCGTGGTATGGGGGCAAGGGTTGTAACAAATGCAACAGGTAGCAATATGACAAGAGGTTTGATTGCAGCACTCATAGAAGATATGACGTATTTCGGTAGCCTGAAACCAACTGATTGGTTTGTATTTGAAATGGACGAAGCGTACGCGCCAATTTTTACCAAAAACATATCACCCCGGGCACTACTGGCGCTGAATGTTTTGAGAGACCAGCTTGACCGTTATGGTGAGGTTGATACGACTGCCGAACTGATCACCAAGGCTGCAAAAAGGTCCGATATGTTTGTCTACAATGCGCTTGATCCGCTGCTGCTGAGCGCAGCTGGGCACGCTCAGATCAAGCAGAGCACCTCTTTTGGGGTAGATGCATCCCTGGGCTCGTATGTAGCGAATGAGCAAAGCTTGCATGGAGAGCGGGTCTCAGTGAGAAAGGATCAAAAAACAGATGTCGTGCTCGTAGCAGCAAGTGACGTTGGTGATATGCAGCGGGTAAAAATTAAGCTGCAAGACGAAATCTATGATTTTGTGATTCCAGTGAAGGGGTTTCATAATGCATTAAATGTGACAGCGGTTGTCGGGCTTCTCCATGCCGTTAATGCGGCCGACCTACCGAACGGTATCAAAGCAATTTCTCAGATGACCGCTCCATTTGGGAGGGGGGAGAAGCTGCATCTTCAGGGAAAGAATGTTACCGTGGCACTCGTCAAAAATCCGAGCGGCTTTATGAGTAATCTTGAAACGTTTGTGAAGCAAGGAAGACCAGAGGCAATTTTATTTGTGGTCAATGATAAATTTGCTGATGGTAGGGATGTCTCTTGGCTCTGGGATGTTGATTTCAAGCCATATATACAAGCGGGCGCGCATCTGTATACCAGTGGTATTCGAGGCTATGACATGGCCCTGAGATTGAAACATGACAACTTCGATGTTAATACAACAACAGACGTTGCACGTGCAATTCAAAGTATTTTCAGTAGTCAGCATCAGAATATCTTGATAATTCCAACCTATACGGCGTTGTTTGAGGTACGCAGCGTGCTTTCAAAATATGGAAAGGTGCCGAGGATATGGTAGTAGACTTGACGTTGGACGTTGGACGCTGGACTCTTGAGAGGGTATTTGTTTATTTCTCATTTCTCATTTCTCATTTCAAATTATCAATTGACTCACTATATTCATTAAATGGTAAGCACTGGATTCCCGATCCCCGAAAAAGACTTCTCAGGGCACTGCAATTCGGGAATACTAGCACTGGGGTTATGGCATGAATAAAAAAATTACCATTGGTCATTTGTATCCGAAGCAGATGAACGTGTATGGCGATATGGGGAATGTTATTACGCTACGCTACCGGTTGGAGCGGCGGGGGTACAAGGTACACTATCTGCCGCTTGATTCACTGAAGGGCATAAAAGACGCAAACGTAGATATTCTGCTTGGCGGCGGCGGGCAAGATTCTAATCAGGGCTTGGTACAAGGTGATGTGGTGCGGCACGCGAGGGAATTGAAAGCAGTATGCGAAGACGGCTTGGTTTGCTTGATGATTTGTGGCATGTATCAGATGTTTGGCCACAAATTTATCTTGCCTGACGGTACTGAGATCGCGGGAGCCGGTATTTTAGACTTGCAAACAGTTGCCGGACCAGAGCGGCTTATTGGTAATGTTGTTATTAATTCATCACTCGGTAAATTAGTGGGTTTTGAGAACCATTCCGGCAGAACTCATCTTGGTTCTGGGCTTCTTCCACTGGGTGAAGTGATAAAAGGTGCAGGTAATAACGGCGAAGATGGCACAGAGGGTGCGGTGTATAAAAATGTGTTCGGCAGTTATATGCACGGTCCTGCCCTGGCCAAGAACCCACTACTGGCAGACGAGCTTATAAAACGCGCATTTTCTCGGAAAGCACGCTCAGAAGATATTGAGCCGCTTGATGATTTTCTTGAGTATCAGGCAGCGACAGTGGCTATGAAAAGACCGAGGTAGTCTCAAGTTTCAAATAGCAAATAAATCCTAAATTCTAATGTCGAAACACTAAACAATTACAAAATACGAATGTTCAAAATACGAAACATTGCTCACTATTTGGTATCTAATACAACAGCGTAGCCGCCTAGGGAAGACGGTAGATAACCCGTTTTCATCAGGTATTGTGTATCAAATATGTGCGCAGCACTGTATTTCTGTTACAATACCACATAGCATGATTGAGCAGTTATTTGGTTCGAAAACACGGGTGAAGTTATTACAACTCTTTCTGGCAAACCCAGGAAGGTCATTTTATGTGCGCGAGCTGACCCGTAAAATTGACGAACAAATTAACTCGGTTCGTCGAGAGCTTTCTAACCTTATGGGTATTGGTATCATTAAATCCGATAGTGTGAACAATAAACTGTACTATGAAGTAAATCAGGGTTATAAACACTTTAAAGCACTGCAATCTATCTTTTCGGTGGAGTTACCGCAGCAGGATATATCACCAGCGTCTCAGGGGGATCTGCTCAAGCGGCTGCAAGCAGTTGGTTCATTTGATGTTGTTATTACCTCTGGTGTACTCGTGGGTCAGGAGGGGGCTGATATTGATCTGATTCTTGTAGGGGCAAGCAACAAGCAGAAGCTCGAAAAGCTCATGAAGACAGTTGAGCTTGAAGAGGGTAGCTCTATCCGATACACTGTGATGTCGGAGAGCGAGTTTAAGTACAGACTAGACATTAAAGATCGCTTCATTGCTACGGTTCTTGGCGGCAGGCATACATTACTTGTTGACGAAAGCGGCCTAGTCAAGAAGTTTCAAGAGAGTAAATAGGAGGCAGACATGGAATTACAGTATCACGGGGCTCATTGTATACGAATTACCACAAAGAAATCAGTTATATTAATTGATCCGATGAGCGATATAACAAATCTTAAGACTGATTTGAAAAAAGTACAGACTGTTTTAGTTACACGCGATTCACTGGCACCTCCTACCACAGATGAACTATTTGTGGTACATAGTCCTGGTGAATATGAGTTTGAGGACTATTCAGTAGTAGGTATTGCTGCCCAAGCTCATACCGAATCAACTGGTGATAAAAGCGCAACAATCTATAAAATTATCGCGTATGACACTACCTTGCTTGTTATCGGGCATGTGGGTGCAAAGCTTAGTGAAGAGCAACTGGAATTAATTGGTGTTGTGGATGTGGTGGTGGTTCCGGTTGGTGGTAATGGATATACGCTTGATGCGGTTGAGGCCGCAAGTGTGGTGCGCGCCATTGAGCCCAAAGTAGTCATTCCAGTGCATAGTAGTGATGACGGCCTCAAATACGATATTGCGCAAGATAGCCTAGAGCTGTTTACTAAAGAGCTGAGCGCGCCGGTGGCCGAAGGCGTTGATGAGAAGCTCAAGCTCAAAGCTTTACCAGAACAGATGACGATCCAGCTTTTGAAGAGATCCTAAGAAAACTTAAGAAAGTGCAGCTTGTCATCTTCTCCTCCCTTTTGGCGCATACATCCTTCGCATAAAGCTTCGGAGTAACGTCGTAAAGTAAGGTAAACATTTATAAAAATAAGCAGCGTATGCTGCCTATTCTATAATCAAAAATCTATAATCTAAATTCTGACTTAAAGAACACCCTTTTTCTTCAGCGTACGAATCGCTTGGGTGCTAATCTTCATGGTGACTTTTTTACCATCAACCTCAAAAGTTTTCTTCTGAAGATTTGGTTTCCAGACTTTCTTGGTGTGGCGCATAGAAAAGCTGACATTGTTGCCAAATTGCTTGCCTTTACCAGTGAGTTCGCATTTTTGTGCCATAAAATTTACCTTGTCGTTTATGATGTGTTTCAACCATCTATACTACTGTTTTTTGGGCTTAGAGTCAAGTGAATTACGCTTGAATAGGAGCACTCCTTACAAAAAAGGTTGTAAATCTCATGATTTTGGTAAAAACAGGCCACTTCTATGGGGAATTTCCTCGCTGAAGAACTGCTATAATAAAAGGGTCCTGTGGTATGGATGGTTGATTTCCTGAACATATCTGAAACGGGAGTTCAATATTTATGATGCTCGTGGGCATCATGTGAGAGTACCCACCTGGTTTTACCCAGGTTAAATCAGCCAAACCGCCACAGGATATCTTGCTGAAAGCAGCGGGGATTGGCGCAGTTGGTAGCGCGCACGGCTGGGGGTCGTGAGGTCGCTGGTTCGAATCCAGTATCCCCGACCATATAATTAAGTATAGAAATGGCACAGTATTCATATGGGATATGAAGAGGGGCGGCCTAGCCTTGGCTATAAAGAACGAACATTTGCTCTTGGGGACAAGCAAGTTGTTGTTGCTTGGGAATCTATAGATCCGGTAATCATGGGTTGGCCAGAGAAGTATCATGATGTGGGAGTTCTCTTCATTTCTCACGGTGAGAGCACAGAGGTACGTATTACAAACCACATCCCTGAGTCTATACAAGGATACTCGGCGCTTCATGAGCAGATTTGTATGGTTGAGAAATTTGCTGCTTGTCCAGATGTCGAGGCACTTGTTGTTGCATCTATCACGGATGTTGCTGAGAAAGCTGAGTATATCGAATTTCGCAAACGAATGTTTAGAATCCTACTAGAAGACGATCAGGAAAACGATACGTTTAGGCAGTCACTATCTTTCCTTGAGTCACTATAGTTCTTGAGCCATAAGTAGCGGTGTATAGTATAATCATTCTTGATGAGTAAAGATGTAAAACAGACAATTTTTGTCAATGCGTTGATTCATAATGCAAAGCAAGAAATATTATTAGTGAGAAGATCTCGCAATGACCACTTTTTACCAGGGTATCTTGAGTTACCGGGTGGCAGGGTTGAGTTGGGTGAGAATCTGGAACATGCACTAGAACGAAAACTAATACAAGAGCTGGGTGTTCATGCTCAGCGGCCATTGTATTACATGAGTCTTGCGCATATTGATGGCCACGGCCCTTATATGCGAATGGTGCTTGAGGTGGCCTACGATGGGTCTGAATCTATCGTACTGAGCCCAAATCATGAAGAGTTTGTTTGGTTTAATCCAGTGGAGCATCAACAAGAGCGTTTGGCGGCGGATACTCGACAGATCGTAGAAAAGTACAGAGGTGGCTTTCAAACACAAAATGTTGATAAAAACACAACTTTAACTATCAATACTGATGGTGGTTCAAGGGGTAATCCCGGTCCTTCGGCATCGGCTTTTGTGATATACGACGAATCCGGTAAGTTACTGGAAAGCGGCGGAGCCTATATCGGCATCACGACTAATAATCAGGCAGAATACATGGCTGTTGAACTTGCTCTCAAGGCAGCACAACAATTTGCGACTCAGAATGATACGATTTTATTTAATATCGACAGCCTACTTGTCGTGAATCAATTGAATGGTTTGTATAAAGTAAAAAATCGAGAATTATGGCCCATGAATCAACAAATTCGTGAACTCATGAAGCATTTTGCGCATGTACAATTTCGGCACATTCCTCGAGAAGAGAATGCCGCTGCGGATGGCAAAGTGAATGAAATACTCGACCAGCACACATAGCCCGCGTTTCTCTGATATACTGGGTACACCAGATCGCTTAACGATCGCTTGGAGTTTAATGTACTTTAAGAGGAAAGTCCGGGCAGCATAGGACAAGACAGTTGCTAACGGCAACCGGGGGCAACCCTAGGGAAAGTGCCACAGAAACGAAACCGCCCGCCAGTGCTTTGCACTGGAATGAGCAATTAACACTTTACAAATTACAAATAAATTCCAATGCCAAAAATCGGAATACTCGAAACAGTTTTGATATTTGGTCATTCGAACGTTGGGTTTATTGAGAATTTGGTGCTTAGTGCTTGTTATTTTCCAGCGTGAAACGCTGGTGGGTAAGGGTGAAACGAGTGAGGTAAGAGCTCACAGTCGGCCGTGGTGACACGGAAGAGGGGTAAACCCTGTCTGCTGCAAGGAGGTGCCATCACATATAAGCGGTCCGCTGTGGTGGTACCATAAAAGCCGCTCAATCCTCTTGGCAACAGGAGGGTTAGATAGATGATCGTTCACGACAGAACCCGGCTTACAGGTGGTCTGGTACTAAAAAACCTCTCGTTATTGAGAGGTTTTTTAGTACATCGGGTGCTATTTGGCGGTAATTTTTACCAATTCTTTGATTGCGGCAGGTTCATGTACTGCTAATTCACTCAATATTTTACGATCAATGGTAACATTCTTTTCTTTGAGTCTATTCATGAAAACACTGTAACTGATGCCATGTTCGCGCACGGCTGCATTAATACGGGTAATCCATAAGCTCCGAAAGTCACGTTTTTTATTACGTCGGTCACGGTATGCGTATTGGAGAGCTCTTGTAACTCCTTGACGCGCTAGTTTAATAGAACTGCGCCTGGCATGTTGCATGCCTTTCGCTTGTTTCAGTACTTTTTTGTGCCGCTTGTGGCTGGTCACACCTCGTTTAACTCGCATGTATTACTCCTTGTGAACTTTTCTATGCACCCAGTGCACGTTTAACATTGCTAACATTGCTTGCATGCACTGCGTGTGCCCGTGCATTATTGCGTTTTCTGCTCGCAGATTTTTTAGCTAGAAGGTGTCCCGTATAGGCTCGTTCTCTAATAAGCTTACCAGTTGCAGACTTTTTGACGCGCTTTGCGGTACCGCTATGGGTCTTAATTTTTGGCATGTGTACTTCTCCTGTAGGTGATCGTTAAATTACGCCCGTTGAGTTGAGCAGGTTGATCCACAACCGCAACATCCTCGAGTTGTTGAGTGATGCGCTCAAATAGTGTGAATCCTAACTCCTTGTGAGCATTTTCTCTACCTTTATAGAGTAACATAACTTTCACTTTATGACCAGCCTCTAAAAATTTTCGTGCTCGACTAACTTTAATGGCAAGGTCGTTATCTCCGATGCGCATACCCAGACGTATCTGCTTCAGATCAACCACCTTTGATAACTTCTTTTGTTTTTGCTGCTGCTTCGTCTTTTGGTAATTATATTTACCCCAATCAACAATTCGGGCGACAGGTGGTGAAGCATTCGGCGATACTTCTACTAAATCAAGTCCCGCCAGCTCAGCACGCTGCAGGGCCTCGCTTCGTGTTAGCACACCAGCTTGATTACCATTCTCATCAATAACTCGTAGTTCATTGGCGCGAATCGCGTGATTCATGCGTGTCTGGGGTTGTTTGGCTATGATTGATTACTCCTGTGTACTAATATGGTTATATCTAATTTGACAACAGTGTAGCATATGTAATCTCAGGGGTCAACGGGGGCGATACTGCAATGCTTCACTCATGTGGTTTAATTGAATGTCAGCTGCATCTTCAAGATCGGCAATAGTGCGCGCCACCCGTATTACCTTCATATAACTTCGCGCTGAAAGGGCAAGTTTGGCGGCTGCGTTTTCTAAAAATAGTTTTACATCTGGGGGGAGGTTAGCTTTTGAGGCAATATCCCGATTATTCATATGGGCATTAATTTTTGAAGTAGAACCAAAACGTTCAGCCTGTCGCTTTCGGGCCCGCAGAACCCGTGCAAGTATTGCTTCACTTTGTCGATCTAATATAGCCTCTGGCAAAAGATGTTTGTGGGCGACTTTCTGTACCGGAACGACGAGATCTATTCTATCCAGAAGTGGGCCCGAGATTTTTTTATTGTACTGGGTAATCTGATGCGGTGTGCAGGTGCAATGGTGGTCTTTGTCGAGATAATAGCCGCAGGGGCAGGGATTCTGCGTAGCAACCAGCATAAAGTCGGCCGGAAAGGCAACAGTGTCTTGAGCGCGAGCAACCGTTACAATGCGATCTTCAAGAGGCTGGCGCAGTGATTCAAGACAAGACCTTGTATACTCTGGCAGTTCGTCAAGAAATAGAATGCCTTTGTGGGCTAAGCTGATTTCACCCGGTTTTGGTATGCGCCCTCCTCCAATGAGCGCCACGCTACTCGATGTGTGATGTGGTGCTCGAAACGGTCGAGCTGTGCGTATTTCTGCAGTTAATTCACCAGCCAGGCTGTGTAGTTTTGTGATGGCGATGATTTCTTCTTTGGAGGGTGCCGGGGTGATTGAAAGGAGAGCACGAGCCATCATAGTCTTTCCAGCACCCGGAGGTCCGCTGAGAAGAATATTGTGATGTCCGGCCACGGCAATTTCAAGTGCTCGTTTGGCGTGTTCCTGTCCGTAAATATCCGCAAAATCAACAGCATCGCGGTTCTCCGACAGGTGTTCAAGCTGGATTGCAACCGTGGGCTGTATACCGGAAGGCTTATTGAGTAGCTTACAAAGCTCGGTGAGGTTCGATACTTCAATAACATCTATGTCATCCACCAGTGTTGCTTGTTGCCCATTGGCCCGGGGTACGAATATTCGTTTAAAGTTATGGGTTTTCGCAACTTCGGCGTGAGTAATGATACCACGGACAGGTCGCAGACTTCCGTCTAAAGAAAGTTCGCCTACAAACAGTGAATCCTTAAGCAGTTGGGTATTAATTTGTTGACTAGCTGCGAGGACAGCCACGGTCATGGGTAAGTCGTAGCAAGCACCGTCTTTGGGGAGGTCGGCAGGTGCAAGGTTGAGGGTGATGCGTTTGCGCGGGAAAACGAGGTCACTATTTTTAATGCTACTGCGTAAGCGTTCTTTGGCCTCGTCGATTGCTTTGTTGGCAAGGCCTACAATAATGATGCCGGGAAGTCCTTTGGTTGTATCACATTCAATTTCAATCAACCTTCCTTCAAAGCCGATATGTGCCGCTGAGTATACTTTCGATGTTGCCATTGATGTGTCCCTTTGACTCTAGTATAGCGCACAGTCGGCTTATGATACAAAATGAAAACAACGGCCTGCGAGTAGCCGTTGTTTCAAGGGTCTATCTTTTTGTTTTGAGCACTTTTTTTATTCAAGTGCCACTATCATAATATGCTCTCTAAAAGCTTATGTCAACACAAAATTGACGGAAAATCATATGAAGTTATCCACAGCAATCTTTGGGTGCTTGGAATCATTTTTTATGTACCGAACACAAACTTTGGTATGCCTATAAAAAAGGATAGTTTTTGGGGCACAAATATTGGATTAAGAAAAATTGTATCGGTACGTACTGCCCGAATTATCTGAGCAGCAGTGCTTGTCGGGTATGACAGCGCAATCAAAGATTCCACATGCCGATAAGAGACTTTTTGCGTAGCGTGGTAATGCGGCGGTTAGAGTATGTTGTTACACACTTCGGGTTTTTAAAGCTGTGGTGTTATTCCCGCATCGTAGAGGGTGCTGTTTGGTTTATAGATATATCGCCTTTACCTAATATTCATATTCACAAATTTGCTATACGCGTTGACGGGTTTCTTTCGTATGTCCGAGGATTCTGCCGTTTGGACAACCACAGCAATTTACTTGTTCATAACGGGCGGGTCGTGTAGCGGCTACAAAAAAAATAAAAAATACTACTGCGTGGCAAATGTAGATCTGCATGCCAATTTTTGCTGAAGATCACGTGGAATGACGACCAACTGGTCTAATGGGTATATTTTTTATACTCGCGGTAGGTTGGTGCTGCCCAGTGAGCCTATTGCTCGTCATTATTTACGCAGCTACAGACTTAGATATGATTAATATTTGTAAAAATAACAACGTAAATATTACAATTAATACAGAGTATAGTTGTAAATACTACACTATTATAGTGCTTGTGTTTTTTAAAATATAGTGCTATGCTTTCAATAGCCTGAAAAGGCAGCACCTTTCTTTTATGATCAGCCGGTTTCCGGCGATATCGCTCTCATTTATTTGAGAGCGGTCAGTCACAGCTAGGGTAATAAGCGCTACAAAAGTTATAAAGTTGGCGGATTTATCTACTCTAGCTTTTTTGTTTGTATTTTTTTATGTTTCAATAGGTAGTATGCAAGAAATTAATCAAGAATTACCCCCTGAACGTCGGCGTTTACCCTACGGAGGCCTCCCTTTTAAAGGGTTGGTTGTCAGTAGTTTGATATTGGCAATCATAGTGGCAACCAAAAACCCTGTGAGCGGGGGCCCACGAGTCATTATCTTATTCTTATCGGTACTATTTCTGGTACTCGTCAATATATTTGCCTTACTACTGCAAACGATTTGGATGTTTTATAGCAAACAAGACTACTCATGGTCTCGCTTGTTGTACTGTGCAGTTACTTTGGCGATCGGAGTTGTTTTTCTGATAGGTCTACAAACTCTCAATCAGTTACGCGTTGTTGACGCGGTACTGGTAGTGGCTTTTGAAGTGGTGGTACAGTTTTACATTATTCGTCGATTCTAGGGTGCGAAGTTGCTTGTTCTTTGTTATACTGGTGCATAAGATATGGAACCTACTTTACCAACGCCAGTTCAGCCAGAACGTTATTCTGCGCCACCTGTAGAGAATCAACAGGGTGCGGAGCAGTATTCAAGGCCAGAAAGCCCAGTGGCTGGCTCGGCAGAGCGAGTTGGTGAAATGCGCCCGGTCGTCAGCGTTCCGGCGCCCGCTCAACCCGTGCAGGCCCAGGCGCTGGTCCCTACTCCTCAACAGATGAAAGCACACCCTACTTCTGCGTCACAACCCACCGGATCACCACTTATCGCTGATGATGTAGATGTTATTGAGAAGGAGTGGGTAGATAAAGCCAAGAAGATTGTGAGTTCCACTAAAGAAGACCCTCATATGCAGGAGCGACAGGTGAGCGCCCTACAGGCAGACTATCTTTTCAAGCGTTACAACAAAAAAATCAAATTAGCAGAGTAGCACCATGCATATACTTATTCTTCTCATCAGTTTTCTGGGGCTTGGCTCACTGATTGGTGGGGGCGTCTACTTTTATTATCGGCGGATTCTACGAGAGGCGAAAAATTATGAACGTGGCCTCAAGATGGTTTCACTCGTCATACATCTACCCCCAATTAGCGATGATATTGAAGTGGGTGGGCGTGATGCACGGGACGTGACCGAAGAGACTATTTCTAAAGCGCAGATACTATATAACATTATTGCTAGCACGCTGAAAACCGGCTTCAAGAGTAACTTTTATGGCCAGCGCCATATTGCGTTTGAGATTATTGCAACCAACGGTATTGTGAATTACTACACCGCCGTACCGGTCGCGATGGTGGCCGTTGTTGAGCAGGCGGTTACCAGTGCATATCCCAATGCGCGACTGGAAGAGACCGAAGAACACAATCTTTTCAGTAAAGAAGGAAGAATGAGCGGTACTATTGGTGGCGAATTGGTGTTAAAACAACAATACGCATACCCGATTGCCACATTTCACGATAGCAAAAATGACACCATGCAATCGATTCTTAATTCTTTGGCTAACCTAACAAAGGAGGATGGAGCCGGTATACAGATCCTTATCAGGCCTGCTCGTCCCACGTGGGTTAATTCTTCAAAAAAGCTCGTTGTTAATATCAAGAAGAATAGATTTAAAAAAGGTCTCGGTACCAATACTACTTGGAAGGGCGTTGCTTCGGCACTCTGGAAACCGCCCGAGACGGAGGTTAAGTCAGAAGAAAAGCAACTCAGTAACTTAGAGCAGTCGCAAGTTGATGCGATTGAAGAAAAGACGAGGCACCCTGGTTATGAGGTGCTAATTCGTATTGTTGCGTCTTCCAGCACGGCGGCTCGTTCGCAATCAATTTTAAGTAATATGGTTGCTGCTTTTTCTCTCTTTGATGCACCAGGTAAAAACGGTTTTCGATTTGTTCCCGCGAAAGTGATTGAAAACTTCGTGACCGCATTTATCTTTCGGTTTTTCCCACCAGAGATCAACAAGAATATTTTGAACAGTGTAGAACTTGCAACAGTCTTTCATTTCCCTGATCAAAAGAACACACCGACGTCACAATTACAACGACAGGCTTCTAAACAAGTTGACGGTCCGGCAAATATACCTGAACAGGGCCTACTTCTTGGGTATAATGTTTTTCGCGGTACACAAAAAGAGATCCGGCTTACGGAAAATGATCGTCGTAGACATATGTACATTATCGGTCAGACGGGTACCGGTAAGACTAATCTGTTAGTGAATCTTGCGCTTCAAGATATGCTTGATGGTAAGGGATTTGCCTACATTGATCCGCATGGAGATGCGGCAGAAGAACTGCTGGGTATGGTTCCCAAAGAGCGAACCGAAGATGTTATTTACTTTGCTCCGGGTGAGATGGACTATCCGGTTGGGCTGAACCTTTTTGAATATCAATTTCCGGAGCAGAGGGATTTCTTGATTCAAGAAGCGATCAACATGCTTTATAAGTTGTATGATCCACAACGACAAGGTATTATTGGGCCTCGATACGAGCACTTATTCAGAAATGCCGCTTTGACAATCATGGCGGGCCCAGATGGCGGTACGTTTGTTGATATTCCTAAATTGTTTAATGACAAGGCGTACGTTAATCAAAAATTAAAGTATGTGACTGATCAAACAGTTCTTGATTTCTGGCTAAAGGAAATGCCGGGCTCAGAGCGATCTAATGAGTTTGGTGAGGTCAAAAGCTGGTTTGTCAGTAAGTTTGGTGCCTTCTTAAGTAATCAAATGATGCGTAACATTATCGGACAGACTAAAAGTGGCTTTGACTTACGAAAGGTGATGGACGAGGGCAAGATTCTTATTGTTAATTTGAGTAAGGGTAAGACGGGTGAGCTGAATGCAAAACTGCTGGGTATGATATTTGTCATGAAGTTCTATGCGGCCGCTATGGGAAGGGCTAATATATCGGAAGACCAGCGAAAAGACTTTACGGTATTTGTTGATGAGTTCCAGAACTTCTCAACCGAAACGTTTTCAGATATTCTCTCTGAGGCCCGAAAGTATCGCCTCAGCTTAGTGGTAGCGAACCAATTTGTTGGCCAGTTAACAGATGAGATTCGAGATGCTGTATTTGGTAACGTGGGTACGGTGATTAGTTCACGAACGGGGGCGAATGATGCCGATTTTCTGGTCAAGTATTTTTCACCAATTTTTGATACCGACGACCTGACAAAGATGCCGAACTACAGTTGGGCTGTACAAATGTTAATGAATGGCACACCAACACAGCCATTTAGTATGAACTCATTGCCGCCAATGGGGAAGCCAAATCCTCGTCTGACAGATGCGGTAAAGCGACTGTCGGCTGCAAAATTTGGGCGTCCGCAGGCTGTTGTTGAAAAAGAGATATTTGAACGATTGAAAACGATTGAACCACCACGCCCGGCCTTTGGTCAAACGAGGCCACCAATAACCGCAGGAACCCCAAGTGCAGTAGCTGGGTTGCCCGTTCCTGGAACACAGATGCCTTCTCAGAGGCCGGCACAGCCAGCACCGGGTTCGTCATCGTTTCTTGATGAATGGCTTGCTAAGCGGCGTCAGGAGATGGCTCAGAAGCCAAATCTCCCAAGTGTACATGCGCAGTCGAGTGGAACTGCCGTGGCGGGTAGCGCATCAAAACCTGCGTTCGGTAGTCTTCACAATGCACAGCCCGTGGTGAACCAACAGACACCACATGTCAGTACACCTGTTAATCAAGCAGCGCAACCGGTGATAACGGATATTGCACCCGCCTCACAGAGGCCAGTGGAAGAATTAGTGGTTGATATCAACAACACCGCAAAGACCACGCAGACAGAACAAAACCTTGCAGTGAATGAGGCGATTCAAGATAGCCAGCTTACTTCTGGCGAGATTGCCATTGATCGCCAAGGAATGATTCATCATTCAGATAAAGACGAGACAGTCTAAACCGGGTGCATACTATCGGGTGCGACAGAGATCATACCACCCGTATATTATTCGTTGCCGTCAAGACGAGCCGTGCCTCTGAGGGATCGTAAAGACTTATAAAGCCACTCAATAATGAGGCCAGCAATAAAGCCAATCGCCAGTAAAAGGGGCATCTCTGAGCCAGATAGTTCAAAGCCAGCAAACCGGGCAATTCCGTATACGGAGAGCAGCCCGATAAAGGCAAGAATTGTTGCGCCAGCGACTCCCGATGGTCGGGCGATGGTACTGCCTGCGATTTCACTTGCTTTTTCAACAGCTGGTTTATGGATGATTTTACTGAAGGTCTTTTCTGGGGTGTTGAGGTTGTTGCGAACATGATGCATTGTTGCGTTAAAGCTGTGTTTCTTAGCCTCTGCGGTGGTGTGTACGGGTGTGTGTTGGCGTTTTTCCGCATGAGGTCGGTGGTATTCGTTGCCTGAAATTGCTTGTTCATGAACTTCATGCCGTGCCTCCGCCTGTTCATGAGTTTCATGTTGAGCTGCCTCAGCGCTCTTTTCATGATGCCTGGCAAGTCGTTCGTGATGTGCATGAAGCTCTGCCGAAGGGGTGGGTGATTCATACGATTGTTTATGTGCTATGTGTTTTTCACTCATAGTTAGACTCCTACTCCATAGTTGAATTGTTGTCGAACAAGACCGAGTTCTTTGACCATGAGCTTACTTCGTGCGTAAAAGTATGTCGATGCCATAATCAACACAGTACTGACAAAAAGATTGGCGCCCATACCCGTTCGTGGTAAAAATTGCACCGTTCGCTCAATTGTCTTCACAGGATGGCGGGGTAGCGTGATCTTAATTGAGTCACCGTATACATTGACGAGCTTCATGTCGTTAGAATGCGGGTCTGAAGTAGAGGCTGGTGTCAGTGGAATGGTGCTTTTAATTTTAATCAATATCGTGCGCGTGACGGTTGCACCAGGCTGGATATTAACTGGATCCCAAGAAAGTAACTTCACAGGGTTGCTTGTGTAGTGTGCGCCGCTTGCGTCAATAATATCGGCGTATTCAAGCACGTCATCCATGTTTTCTTCAATGACAAACCCTTTGCGTACTTCTTTACTTCGATTCGTAACCGAGAGAGTGTATTCTATAACATCGCCTGCGCGGGCCTGAGTGTTATTGGCGTCAGCCAGCTTTTGCGTGATATTACGTGCTTTTTTGTGTAGTTCAAGACAGCTGATATCTTTACCACTTTGATCTTTTTTGGTTTCATCGCAGGCCTTACATTCAGGGCTGTTCAGGGCAATATTCTGTTTTCCTTCAATTGGGCAGAAGCGACATTTGGCATCTGTTTTTGGAATACTTTGATCAAAAGGACACTTCTCAACTGGTGCTTTACAATTCGGATCATTCTTTGGCAGCGCAGCGTTATAGGGACATTTTTCAACTGGTGGTACGCATGCAGGGTCATTCTTGGAAAGATTAGCGTTGTACGGACACTTCTCAACCGGAGGTTTACAGTTGGGGTCATTTTTTGCTAACGCGGTATTATAGGGGCATTTTTCAATCGGTGCCTTACAGGCTGGGTCGGTTGCTAGCAGGTTTTGATTGTATGGGCACTTTGCTGTTGGCGGTTTGCATGCAGGACTGTCTTTTGCTAGCGCAGCGTTGTACGGACACTTCTCAACTGGTGCTTTACAATTCGGATCATTCTTTGGCAGCGCAGCGTTATAGGGACATTTTTCAACTGGTTTTTCGGGTGCTTCAACTCGTACGGTTGCCTTGGCACAGTTATTGTAGACATTAATATCGAAGAAGTCGGCACAGGCGGTATTTTCAAGGGTGGTTCCGTCAGCACGTGCAATTGCATAAATTCGATAGGTGAAGCTTTGGCCCGCGCCGATATCGAAGCGCTTATGTGTTTCCCAGCGCATAACATGCTTAAGCGGGTCGCTACCTAAGCCATCTGATTGAAGCTCCAGGTGTGCTACAGAATTGTCATAGAGTAAAACGCTTTTTGCGGTACTGCCGCCAATATTGGTTGCCTTCAGGGTAAAGTAGAACTTCTCACCTTTTTTAACGACGGGTTTACTGACAGTTTTTTCCATCTTCATATCTGGCGGCGGTGTCACAGGGGCAACGGGCTGACCTTCTTTGGTCACAATATTGCCACATTCGGTCAGAATCCACCTAGTACCTTGACCGGTCTCAACACGAATAGCATTCCAGTTTCTGTTGGCTGACCAGCCGTGGAGTGTACGGGAATAAACAGTTGGACCACCAGTGATCTGGCGCGTTACTTCACCGCCGGTGCCGCGCGGAGCTCTCCCGATTGACCAGTAATTGTTGGCAGCGCTTGAGTAGATGGTTTCGTATCGGGCGCTGGCAAGTCCCCAGCCATCAATGCCGTAGGCGTGGAAGATTTGCTTAATATCACAGCGATTTTTACTGTCACAACCGCTTGCATAGGCCTTTTTAATGCCCTCCAAGTCGCCGCCGCCGTAAATAATATCGTTATTGCTAGAGGCGAGAGTCGGCTTTGCGGGTATAAAAGTAGCACATGATTGTACAATCAATACCAAAACTGTAAAAAATAGGCCGATTCTGCGCGTGAATTCTTCTCGTTTCAGGCGTTTTGAATAAAACCCAATCTGATTGATGAGAGATGGACTGAATGGGAGGTTTGATACAAGTTTACGAAACATTCTTGACCTTTGTATTTTGGTATATAACTTTCTTATGTATGATTGAAACACAAGCACTACTAAAGCGCAAGTGGTTGAATACATTTTTTAATATTGCTATACTAGAGGGCGAAGTAAGAACGTGGGAGAGAGGGTACAAAGCGTGAGCAAACAAACAGCTGGGGCATATGATGCCAGTCAAATTCAAGTGCTTGAAGGGCTCGAACCAGTCCGCAAGCGACCAGGCATGTATATCGGTAGTACCGGATACGATGGCGTTCATCACTTAATTAAAGAAATTGCAGATAACTGCGTCGATGAAGCTATTGCAGGCCACGCAACATTTGTAGATGTCAAGATCTTGGCTGATGGCGGCATCACCATAACAGATGATGGCCGAGGTATTCCAGTAGATAAACATGCAAAAACAGGCAAGAGCACACTTGAGACGGTTCTTACTGTGTTGCACGCCGGTGGTAAGTTTGGCGGCGGCGGTTACAAAGTATCTTCAGGTCTGCACGGTGTTGGATCAAGTGTTGTTAATGCGCTTTCAACTAAACTGATTGCTGAAGTTTCTAAAGAAGGAAAGTTATACAGTATAGAATTTGAGCGCGGTGTTGCTAAAACGGCACTCAAGAACCTGGGTGCAACTGATCGAGCTAACGGCACAAGTATTACGTTTTATCCAGATCCAGAAATTTTTAAAGAAACAGTCGAGTTTGATTATAAGTGGGTAGTCAACTATCTGCGCCACCAAGCATATCTTACAAAAGGTGTGCGAACCCTGGTTTTAGATGAACGTACTAACGATCGAATGGCCTTTTACTTTGAAGGTGGTATTCAAAGTTATGTAAAACACCTCAATATTGGTAAAGATGTGCTCAGCGATGAGCCATTTTACGTTGAGCGACAGGTTGAAGATTCAATGGTGGAAGTAACGGTTCAGTACAACGATTCATTTATCGAAACCGTGAAGCCGTTTGCGAACAACGTACTCACCCCAGACGGTGGTACTCACCTGGTGGGGTTCAGGGCCGCTATGACACGCGTTATTAATGATTACGCGCGCAAAAATAATCTACTGAAAGAAAAAGAAGATAACTTGGGCGGTGACGATATCCGTGAAGGGCTGACTGCAATCATTCTTGTGAAGTTACCAGATCCACAGTTTGAGGGGCAGACCAAGAATAAGCTGGGTAACCCCGAGGTTCGGCGCTACGTTGAACAGGTTATGAACGAATACTTTGCATATTATCTTGATGAAAATCCAGATGTGGCAAAGAAAATTGTCGGAAAAGCATTACTTGCAGCCAGAGCGCGCAAGGCTGCGCGTGCTGCAAGGGATAACGTACTGCGCAAGGGTGCGCTCGACGGTATGGGTCTTCCTGGAAAACTGTGGGATTGCTCAAGCAAAAGTCCTGATAACAGCGAAATCTACATTGTAGAGGGTAATTCGGCTGCGGGCTCAGCTAAAGAAGGCCGTGATAATAAAACCCAGGCGATTCTACCGCTTCGTGGTAAAGTTCTCAACACTGAACGGGCTCGTCTTGATAAAATGTTTGCTAATAAAGAAATTGTGGCTATGATTCAAGCCTTTGGCGTCGGTATTGGCGAACAGTTCGATATTAACGGGCTGAGATACCATAAAATTATCATTATGACTGATGCTGATGTTGACGGTAGTCACATTGCAACGCTTCTTTTGACATTTTTCTTTAGATATATGAAAGAAATTGTCGAAGGAGGCTATATTTACCTAGCCAAACCACCGCTCTATAGTATTAATAAAGGCCAAAGCAAAGTATATGTATACGATGAAGCTGAACTTGATACTGAGCTGCATAAGCTTATTGAAGCTAAAAAAGCTCGCGGAACTGTTATTGACCCAGAAGAAGACAGGGTTAAGCAAGCGGGCGTAACGATCTCTCGCTTCAAAGGCCTTGGTGAAATGGATGCCGAACAGCTTTGGGAAACAACTATGAATCCAGAGGGTAGAGTGTTGGTGCGTGTGAACATTTCTGATGCTGAGGAGGCGGATGCTGTATTTACCAAGCTCATGGGCGACGACGTGTCGCTGAGAAAAAGCTTTATTCAAACAAGAGCAAAAAATGCTGATATAGAGGAATTGGATATTTAATATGGACGACACAAACACAACTGATGCACAATCAACAGATCAGCCAGTAGTTCTAGAAGATGGAAACGGTATAGAACATCGAACACTCGAACGAGTGATGGAAGATAGCTTCTTCCGCTATTCAATGAGTGTAATTATTGATCGAGCGCTGCCAGACGTTCGAGACGGGCTTAAGCCAGTTCACCGAAGAATTTTGTATTCGATGGAAGCCAACGGATGGCGTAGTGGCGGTAAATTCGTAAAGAGCGCACGTGTAGTGGGTGATGTAATTGGTAAATATCACCCTCATGGCGATACTTCGATTTATGATTCAATGGTGCGTTTGGCTCAGCCGTGGTCACTTAGAATGCCGCTCGTGAATGGTCAGGGTAACTTTGGTTCAATGGACGGCGATGAAGCTGCTGCGTATCGATATACCGAAGCTAAGATGACGCGGATTGCCGAAGAGATGCTGGTTGATATTAATAAAGATACTATCGATTTTCGTGATAACTTTGATGGCTCCGAACAAGAGCCTGTTGTACTTCCTGCTAAACTGCCGAACCTTCTTTTAAATGGCCAAATTGGTATTGCCGTAGGTATGGCGACAAATATTCCACCGCACAACCTTGGTGAGCTTGTTGATGCATCAGTTGAGCTGATTGACAATAAAGAAGCTACAATCGACGACCTCCTAAAACATGTGAAGGGTCCAGACTTCCCAACAGGCGCTGTAATTTACGGTGGCGCGCCAATGAAGCAGGCTTATATGACTGGTCGTGGTAGCGTGATGGTTCGTGCTGTTGCCGATATTGAAGAAACCAAAAAAGGTCGCCATCAGATTGTAGTAACAGAGGTGCCATATGGTGTAAATAAAGCAACATTAATTGAAAAAATTGCTGAATTGGTAAAAGACAAGAAGATAACAGGCATTGCTGACCTCCGTGATGAAACCGCCCGCGGCAAAGTCCGGGTTGTGATTGAGTTGAAGAAGGACGCCTATCCGAAGAAGCTTCTGAACCAGCTCTATAAACAGACATCACTTCAGACGAGTTTCAACTTCAACATGCTCTCACTAGTCGATGGTATTCAGCCCCGTATTCTTGGTCTGCAAGATATGCTGCAAGAATTTATCAAGCATCGTCAGAAAGTTGTTCGCCGACGCACAGAATTTGAACTGAAAAAAGCCAAAGAACGGGCCCATATCCTGGAAGGCTACAAGATTGCGCTTGATAATATTGATGCGGTCATTAAGACAATTCGTGCCAGTAAGACTCAAGAAGAGGCTGAAAAGAACTTAATTAAGCAATTTAAGCTTTCCGAGATTCAAGCTAAGGCAATTCTTGCTATGCAACTCCGTCGCCTTACCGGATTGGAGCGCCAGGCTATTGAAGATGAACTGAAAGAGCTGATGGTACTCATCGCGAAGCTTGAAGCAATTCTTGCAGACGAAAACGAAATTCTTAAGATTATTAAAACCGAGCTTCTTGAAATAAAAGAAAAGTACGGTGATGAGCGCCGCTCAAAAATTATCAACCATGAACTGGGCAAGTTTAGCGACGAAGAGTTGATACCAGAAGAGCAGGTTGTAGTAACTATTACATCAGAAAACTATATTAAGCGTAGTTTGGCTTCTGAATATCGCCGTCAAAACCGTGGAGGTAAGGGCAAGCGCGGTATGGCGACCAAAGAAGAAGATGTTATTGAGCATGTAGTACTTGCAAGTACACATGATTTCTTACTGTTCTTTACAAACAAAGGTCGCGTTTTCCGACTCAAGACCTATGAAGTTCCGGCAGCTGGATTGAATGCTAAGGGTGTTGCTGTAGTTAACTTGCTGCAGCTACACCCCGAAGAGGTGGTGACCGCAGTGATCAAGCACGATCCTAAGCAGAAGACCGGCTACTTCTTCATGACCACCAAACAGGGTACGGTGAAGAAGACGAAGCTCGAAGATTATAACAACATTCGAACCAGCGGACTGATTTCTATTAAGATCGATGAAGGTGATGAACTCAAATGGATTCGCCCTACAACCGGTGATAACGAAGTTGTAATTTCAACATCTTTGGGTCAGGCAATTCGCTTCCATGAAAATGATGTACGTCCAATGGGTAGAACGGCTCGGGGTGTTCGCGGTATGCGACTGCGCCCGAATGATGTTGTTGTTGGCATGGATATCGTAGAAGAGGATTCCAACATCTTTGTTATTAGCGAAAAGGGCTACGGAAAACGAACCAAGATTTCTCAGTTCTCTCCGCATAAGCGCGGTGGTGTTGGTATCAGATCTGCGGTAGTGAATGCAAAGACGGGTAATCTCATTTCTGTAAAATCATTAACAGATGAAACACCAGAGGTGATCATTATCTCTAACAATGGCCAAACCATACGACTGGGCTTGAAAGATATTCCGAGCCTAGGAAGAACAACGCAAGGCGTGCGAATTATGCGCTTGGCTGACAATGATTCAGTTGCTTCCATAGCGCTGATTTCTAAAGAGCAAATAGCTGATGATTCTACCGAGGAGGAAGGCAATGCGCCAGTGGCTGAGTGATTACGCATATTTCGTCATTCCTTTATTTGCATGGGTTATGGCTCAGGTGGCCAAGATTATTGTAAAAGGTGTCAGCAATCGTGACTGGGACTGGCGGTATATTTACCGTTCTGGCGGGATGCCTAGTGCTCACACGACAGTTATTGTTTCGCTTTGTACCGTATTGGCCTATCGTACTGGTACGAGAAGTCCAGAATTTGGGATCGCCTGTATTCTGGCGGTTATTGTTATGTATGATGCAATTAATGTACGACATGCCGTGGGCGAACATGCACAGGCATTACGAGCCATTATGCCGAAGGTTTTTAAAAAGACTCAACCACCCCGGATGATTATTCACCAATCCGATGGGCATACTCCGCAAGAAGTATTTGCCGGGCTACTGATAGGTATAATTGTACCTATATTGGTTTTTTACGTTACATAAATTACAACAAATAACATTTCTATCTTGACATGTAGGGGCTGGTTTCATACAATGGATCCCAGTCTGTCTGATCTTTATGCGAGAACAGCTTCAAAACAGGGAGAAGAAATACTTAAAAATTGAGTAGTGCAACGTCAACGTTAAGATTTTTTTGATGTTTGAATATAATTTGAGATGTTAGTATTTCATTGATGTTAGAATTGAACACTTTTAATCTGTTTTTAACAGATTTTTTATGGAGAGTTTGATCCTGGCTCAGGATGAACGCTGGCGGCGTGCCTAAAACATGCAAGTCGAGCGGCAGCATGCTTCTCACTGAGGTTCGAAGCAATATCTGATAAATGATATCTGATATTTGATAGAAACATACGTAAGTATCTATCAAGTATTATGTATCAGATATCAAATATTCACTTGGAGCTTGAGTGAGAAGTGATGGCGAGCGGCGGACGGGTGAGTAACACGTGGGAATCTACCCCAAACTGAGGGATAAG
>CAYUUV010000015.1:4187-23645 GCA_964448015.1 uncultured Candidatus Saccharibacteria bacterium | reverse complement strand
CATCGAGCATATAAATGACGCGCCCGCTATCTATCGAGTTGCGCGACAACCTGTCGGGCAACCACGCCAAAACGCCGTTAGCCTCGCCGTTTTCTATGCGCTCCAGCATTTTGTTAAACTTCGGACGTCCTGGCTTTTTCGCTGTCTGCTTTTCTACGATGATACCTGCGATACGCAAGCCCATACGCTTGGCAAATTCTTTTAGCTCGATTATCTGTGCCGCGACAGATAATATTTGCTTGTCCTCTACATCGGTGCTTTTGCGCACATAGATGAAATACACCAGCTCTATATTTACCAGTAGTTCTCTCATAGTTGCCCCCTCAACTTAAATAGCCGCCCCGCTGGACACAATCCAGTAAAACTGCATTGTACGGGACGGCTATATAAGCCAAAAATATCGCCGTTTTACTGATTGATTGTGTCCACTTCCATTTTACCACGACGCGGAGCGTGTCGGCTACGCCGACTAAAAACAAAAAAGTGCGCCAGCTTGCTGGCGCTCCAAATCTCATTCCCCCCAGAAAAACACCTGGCAGGCGCTGCGCGCCGCCAGAGAAAAAACCGCCCGAATGGGCGGCAATTTCCGTAATTCTGCCATTTTGGTGCAATTTTACACTTTCGCGCGAACCCAGTTCCAGCGGAACTGTGAGTGAGCCGCGCCGCCTGTGCGAGCAAGCCCGCACGCGCCCCACCAGCCGCCCCCTTTGCCTTTTTTCTGAGATTTCCCCCGCCGAATTTCTTTTTTAACTGAAAAGGGGTTGGCTGGTGGTTCGCAATAATTAACGCCTCAGGTCCTCGATCCCTCTTACAAACCTTGAATAGACTGTCGATATATCGCCGTCTGCATCTACGTGTCTTACGGGGGCGTACTGACTAAGCGCATTTATGGCTAAATTCGTAGTCTGTGTGTCAAGTTGGTATCGATGTCTGGCGAATTCTCTAATATCATCACCTTGCATCTTCTCTCCATCTCTTTTCCCTCGCGACACGATACGTTCTACACTAGCATCGATAGAGAGTTGCATCGCAACCGTGCCGAGTAGTCTATAGCGACTCTTTGCAACGGTCTCGTAGAATGAGTCGACAGCCTGAGGATGCCTTGGGTAGCCGTCGATAAGCGCTAAGCTGTCATTGCTATCGATGGCTTCGAAGACGGCTCCTTCCATAATCCAATCAGGCAGCGGAGACGGGGCATCGGGATCATTGATGTATTGCGAGAACTTTGACGCCTCTGTGCCATTTCTAATGCCACGTAGCCTATTACCTGCCGATACGTGCAACACCCTGCTGGCGCCGCTCACCCCTTCCGATACAAGCCGAGAACATTGGGTGGACTTTCCCGACCCAACGTAGCCGTGCACAACTATTATTTCAGACATTAAGAACACCTCTCCTACTATTGATATTGTCTGACTTGTATGATATAATATGGACATGGAGTCTGTCAAGAAAAAACTGGAAGTGGTACTGCTAGCTTTTACGCAAGGCGATAAGGTGCTCCTGAATCGACGCGCAGATGCAGATAGCGAGATGTGGGAATTCATCGGCGGCGGCTTAGAAGCGGGGGAAACACCGCAGGAGGCAATACGACGAGAAATCTTTGAAGAGGTAGGGTACTCCCTTTCTCAAAAGAGAGACGACCTGCAATTTGTCGGAGATCTATCTTTTGAAGATCATAGAATTATTGCGAAAGTACACTTTTTTACGGCAAAATTTCCAGGCGTCGAGCACTTCTCTGACAGCGACGAAACATTTGTTGCAGACCTTGAACTTTTTAGTCCAAAAGACGCTCTTAAGCTTACATTACTGCCAATCACTAAGGCACTCATAGACCAAGGATATATACGATAGGGATATCATGAGCACTACTACGCCCAATCAGAGAGATATTGATATACGCATAGCGTCTAGTATGGACACATATGTCAAAAACGAAGGCAACTTTTTTGTGCTGACTGGTAGCTATTCGATTGATGCATTAACGGGAGCTGATGTAAATCATAATGACATCGATTCCAATATATTCACGACGGACATCCCCGTGGCGATGGGAAGAATCGCGACGACACTGGAGCTACACGAGCCAAGCATGGAGTTGATAAAGAAAACAGATAACAGACTAGAATATCTACACCCTCATCAGCACGGCTCTACTCCAGTAGAAATGCAATTTATTCAGTACGATAGTATATCGCAACGTACTGATGGTAGCGTCGACTTTGCCCTACCCAGCGTAAGCGGTCATGACGTAATTGTACCAGCGGTTGAAGCTGGCTTGAGCGAAGCTAACGGATATGAGCATAAGTTCCTCGTTAAAACACTGCCGTTTGCAATCGCTACGTGGGCGCTTCGTATATCTGGTGTCGCGCTGAGCCAAAAGCGAGCTGTTCGCGAAAGTGACGTGAGGCATTTCGCGTTTCTCGCTTCGATGCCACATGACAGAGTGGAAACTGTAGAGGCTATGAGACATCACCCGCAAATGCCATCGGATTGCAATGCACATGAGGTACTCGATAACTCCTATGAAATAGTAATAGAGAGAGATGTATGAGTGAGCGAACACTAGTAGGCGTTCCTTTTTATGAAGAAGAGGGTCAAGAGTGTCTGGATGTGACGCTGGGCAATATTGATCAATGTTTGGCAAAGCTCGCAATAGACGCATCGGTTATTGTACGAGTGAACGGTCCGAAAACGGCAGCTGGCAAACAACCAGACTTAGCAGTGAGCAGCAGCTCGTATAATGCCGAAGTTGAGCTTTCGCTGGGAGACAAATTGAGCCAAGCATGAGCTATGGACGATATTACCGACATTGCGTCAGCGCGTAAAATTGAGCGTATTTTTATGACAGATGCCGACATATTTCGATACACCGATTCGCTTGACAACATGTGGAATCACGACGCAATTATCGTGGGAGCTCGCTATAGGCCATATCCTATCGAGATAGTAGAAGCCGAGTTCGGCGAGTTGACTTATGAAGAACGATTACTGTATCAGATTTTCGACGGAGACCAGCAACCGCAGGTTCGTCATACCCTCGCAAAGCACGGTATTGATCGACGCGACTGGGTGAAAGCTTCATTGATGCTCGTGGATGTCGAGCGTAGCAAAGGCATGCATGCCGGGCAGAACCAAGCGACCGACAGCGTAATGAATCGTATGATCAGTAAGAACGATATACGGATTGCACATGACGCATTTTTCATGCATATGGGACGAGTCGATATGACCGACCATATCAAAGCACGTATTCGCCACTTCAAAGCAGCTGATAGCCGAGGTGAGCTTGATAGTTTTCTTCATAAAGAGATAAAATTGCCAGACGTTACTGTGATGAATAAAATTGCCGATGAAGTAAGGCGTAATTACAAAAGCGGTGACTTCCACGCAATGCTTTACCTGACTCGTTGTGCTGTTCGGGAGAAGGTGAACGAAATATGCATGCAGATTGTCCAAAATACATGGAGTGAGTCAAGTCTTCCAGAGGTTAGTCCGCGTAGCTTGGCATATGTGACGACATATGATGATGCAAAAGATGCGATATCCAGATTTTTTGCTGATGTAAACTGGGATGAGATAAGGGGCTATGCAGATTCCGTCCCGTCAACCACTCAAGAGAAATTGCGCCAGCCGTTTGATATGTCTAGACATCTCGCAGACTATAAGCTAGCGAAGCTCGCTATGGGTAGCTTTATGGTTGATGAACCGCTTGGACTTAAACTGGAGTCAACAGTTCGGAGCGCGTAGCGCGTCGGCTTTGCCGACCAAAGCCGCGCCGTCTCTACTGCTTTTGCAGTAGGCGAACCACCAGCCAACCCCTTTTCAGTTAAAAAAGAAATTCGGCGGGGGAAATCTCAGAAAAAAGGCAAAGGGGGCGGCTGGTGGGGCGCGTGCGGGCTTGCTCGCACAGGCGGCGCGGCTCACTCACAGTTCCGCTGGAACTGGGTTCGCGCGAAAGTGTAAAATTGCACCACGAAAAATTCGCTTTGCTCATCTCGTGGCACGGCCATAGGTGTAAATACCCTCACATAAGAGGGTATTTTAATATGCCTTTTCCGTGACCTAATAGCAAAGCCTAAATCACGAAATTACCAACACTGCCACACTCTGTCATCTCGAGTTTGTCGAGAGATCTACCAACAATTGCAACTAGATCTCTTCGCCCTTCGCAGTCTTGCTACGGAGAACGGGTCGACAGGCTCGAGATGACGACAACAGAGAGTCTGACGAGTTACCCAAGTTACAAAATAATGACAAAATATGCTTCAATATGATATAATTAGAATATGGTTGTACGACAATATACAAACACCGTCCCAAATCATGCACATATCCAGCCTCGAGTGGTCGGATAGTTTTCATATTCTTCAGAATTCAAACAAACGCTCCGATCATCGGGGCGTTTTCTTTTTCTATAAAAAACAACGTATAATGGAGTGAATATGACAAAATTAAGTACACAAAGCTACAAGGGCGCGCGGGATTTCTACCCGGAAGATAAGCGATTACAGAATTATATTTTTACTACCTGGAAGAAGGTATGCGAACGTTATGGCTATGAAGAATACACCGCCCCGGTTTTAGAACCAATCGAACTCTACACTTCAAAAACATCAGATGAAATTGTGAATGAACAGACGTATAGTTTCACTGATCGCGGCGGGCGAACGGTGGTGATGCGGCCAGAAATGACACCAAGTGTTTCACGCATGGTTGCCGCTCGTCGGCAAGAATTACCGTATCCACTACGCTGGTATTCTATTCCCGACTGTTGGCGATATGAGCGGCCGCAACGTGGGAGGAACCGTCAGTTTTGGCAGCTCAATGTTGATCTGTTTGGTGTACCAACGGTGGATGCTGATTTAGAAATCATCTCAATGGCCGACGCAATTATGAAGGAATTCGGTGCCAACGAAAGTATGTATCAGATCAGAATTAATAGCAGAAAGCTCATTAATCTGATTATGAGCCAGTATCTTGAACTTGACGCGGTTCAGGCAAAGAAGATGGTGCAGCTCTTTGACAAAAAAGATAAGCTTCCAGCCGATAGTTTTGTCTCGCAAGCTCGCGAAATTTTTGCCCCAGAACAGGTAGAATCGGGTATCGAAAAGTTATACCAGCTGATTAAGGCGCAAACACTGGCTGATTTGCCTGAAAGCATTAAAGAAACACCGGCGGTTACTGAAATTCAAGTTCTTTTTACCCTGCTTGCTGATCATGGCATTATTTCTGCGACATTTGATATCACCTTGATGCGTGGCTTCGAGTACTATACCGATATCGTGTTTGAAGTGTTTGATCTTGACCCTGAAAACAACCGTGCCATGTTTGGCGGCGGTCGTTATGATGGCCTGGTGGGTGCCTTTGGTGTGGAGCCAATTGCAACAGTTGGCTTTGGTATGGGTGATGCGCCGATAGAAAACTTTCTGAGTAGTCATAAGCTCGAGCCGAAACTGCAATCTACTACGCAACTGTATGTGGTAACCATTGGGGATGTTCTTGGTGAAGCGCAAGACGTGGTACGTCAATTGCGGGCAAGTGCTATTAATGTTGCCGTTGATCTGACAGATCGAAAACCAGAAAAACAAATAAAAGCTGCGTTGAAACTAGGCGTTCCATATCTGTTATTTGTGGGTGAATCAGAAATTGCTAATCAAAAATACATTCTACGAAATATTGAAACCCAAAAAGAAGACGTACTTGCTATTGACGACATCGTGAAGGTGCTACAATAGAATTATGAACGACGATCAATTCACAAAACTTTTCACATATATCGAAGACTTTCGTAGTGAAGTGAATGAAAAATTAGATGAAAAAGCCTCTCAATCAAGCCTGGATTCGTTGCAGCGGACCATTGATCGTTTTGTGAATCGTCTTGATGAGCAGGAGATTGAACTGCGGGCTCGTGACAGCCAGTTCGAGAAACTGCTTGTCTGGGCCAGAAAAGTCTCTGAAAAAACAGGTATCCCACTCGAGAGTTTATAGGTTTCAAGCAGAATTACTGAGAATTGAAGTCGATAGTTTTCTAGAAAATTTCCATATAAAAACCGTGCGATACCAAGTGAGCGTATCTCGCTCAATTCCCTTGGGTGCACAATACTACTGTTCTGCCATTATGGCGCAATACATAGTGTGCACATCGCACGGTGATACAAAGTATAGAGTTTGTGTGTAGCAGTGATATAATTACTAGCTCTGTGGCGCCCTGGCTGATACCAGACCTCTTTATTGCACCACAGAGCCTAAAACTCTTACTACTTAGCTGACAACAGCAGCGACTCTGATTGCGAGGAAGATGGCTATTGGCAAATTGAATGCCGCTACGGCGAAGCAATTCGCAGGATTTCCATCACGCGTGTAGCAGCAGTTCACCGCTAGCCACACATTTGCTGCCATGACGAGAGTTACTACTATGAACGCAATGATCTCCACACTAACCTCCATACAAAAGTATGCTCACCAACCTTTGGTGTAGCGTATATATTCAACATATAAACTAATGAAAAGTCAAGGCCACACAACCTGAACCGCGGTACAAACAACACCCCACGGCCCGTCATCTCGAGCTTGTCGAGAGATCTAGTTGCGATTACTAGCAGATCTCTCGACAGGCTTGAGATGACGGCGACTGGTAGTCTGACGTGTGATTCTGATGTAACACAGTTGAAATACAGTAACCAAAAACTACAAACTACAAACTAACCACTACCAACTAATACACTGTGTATGACTAGCGTATTTTGAGCATTATTTTGAGGTTTGAAATGTAGTGGTCGGGGTTGACGTGTTTATTTTTACGTAGATATTCAAGATGAACTTCGCTAAATGGGCGGATTTGGTCAGGGTATTCGAGCGCGGTTGGGCTATAGGCACCGATCGTGTTCATAGAAGGGTCGTCTTCAAGTTGTCTGAGTTCTTCTGCGGCAACTTCAAGAGAGTAGGCGACGGCAGCCACTTAACTTGCCTTTGTTTGTTTAGGTTTCTTCTTTTCTTTGCGGCCTTTGTCTTTTGACATTTCAGTTTCCTCCACTCACATTTATAGTTAACTACTTTATAGTATGCGGCACTTTGCGTAAAATAGCTAATCTTTATGTCAAAGTGAGTACATTATGACAGACAGAATGGCCAGGATGGTTGAACGGGCACTACATATCTGTCGGCAAATAGGTGAGAAAAAATAAACTATTAAGTGTGAGCCAGATTACCGATTATTAATAAATGTTATTGACAAATAACAAAATATGCTGTACAATGTTCATTTTAGCTTGATGAGCGCATGTTTTTAACAAGAAGCTCTCAGCGATCATTAACAGTATGTAAGATATGCGTGTGCAGCTTTAGGTATTTGTATCGAATATCAAAAGCTGCACATGCACAAGAGCACCAGTGCGGTAATCCTAGTCACCACAAGATGTTGTTGGTAATGCCTTCCGGGGTCAACATTAAAGATTCTCGGATGCATCACCTGGCATCAACAGTAGAAGGAGATATTGATTAAGCGAAGAACCTAGCCCCTTGTTAGGGGCCACCTCCGTTCACATACTCCATCAACCCGCTGCCCGCAAACCTACCGGGGAGAACCCGGTAAAAGGATGAAGAAGTGTCAAAGATCAATTAGATAGGGGCCCTAGGGGATCCCGATACCGACTTGCTTGGACAACATCCCCAAAATGGGGAAAATGATCAGCATGATCGGGCGCGTTACTTCTTGCCCCGCGAAAGGGGCTCAAGTGAAGCTTGGCTTCACGAATATAGCTGGAGTCCCCAGAGAGAACTTTGTCACAAAGTGGCAGTTCTCTCTGGGGTCCACGCTCTCATCTTACATACTGTTATTTTTTCATTAGTCCTGAAGTGGGCTTTTTTTATTTCTACAATAATACAGTGACATCTTGGATCTGTTGAGGTATAATCACATCTTATGCAAGTAACACGTAAAGATATCTCAGAGACAAAAGTTAAATTAAGTATCGCCCTTGGCTTAGAGGAGCTCACGCATGCAAAGCAGCATGAACTGCAAGAGCAGGCCAAGAACATCAAGGTTGCCGGCTTTCGAAAGGGTAAGGCACCTCTGACTGTTGTTGAAAAACAAATGGATAGCAATCAGCTACAAATGAGCGTTATTAATCATGCTATTAACGACTTTTATGGTAAAGCGGTTGAGCAAGAAAAGCTGCGCACCCTGAATCAGCCCGAGGTAACCATTGGTAAATTTGTGCCCTATACTGAACTTTCTTTTGACGCTGAAGTTGATGTTATGCCGAAAATTAAGCTGGGAGACTACACTAAAATTAAAAAACAGACCACAAAAGCTTCAGTGACCGTAAAAGAGATCGACGAAGTGCTGCAGAATCTTCTGACACGCTCTGCTGTGAAAAAAGAAAGCGACAAAGCAGCCAAAGATGGTGACGAAGTCATCATCGACTTTGAAGGTACGGATAAGGCCGGAAAAGCTGTTGCTGGTGCAAGTGGTAAGGACTATCCGTTAACACTGGGTAGTAAATCTTTTATTCCTGGCTTTGAAGAAGGTCTGGTTGGTGTCAAAAAAGGTGATACAAAAGATCTAAAACTGAAGTTCCCTAAGGAATATCACGCAAAACATCTTGCCGGTACAGATATTACATTTTCAGTAACCGTGAAAACGGTGAACGCGGTAGCGTTGCCAAAATTGGACGATGCCTTTGCAGCATCGGTTGGTCCATTTAAAAAACTGGAAGAATTGAAGAAAGATGTCAAAGCGCAACTGATTGAGCAAAAAGACTCAGAAGCACTTAATGCGCTGAAAGATCAAATAGTTGAAGAATTGGTTAAAAAGAGCAGCTTGATTTTGCCTGAAGTGTTGGTAACTGATCAAATTGCAATGCTCGAGCAAGATTTTAATCAGAACCTTGTTTACCGGGGCATTACACAGGCGGAATATCTGAAACAAGAAGGCTTCAAAGACGCAGAAGCGTGGAAAGAAAAAGAACTCAAGCCGCAGGCTGAACGACGCGTTTCGGTTGGCATGGTGCTGGCAGAAGTGGCTGAAAAAGAACAAATTACCGTTTCTAAAGAAGAAGTTTCTGCCCGTATCGCAGTCTATAAACAGCAATATCAGCAGCAAGCCGATCAGTTTGACCAGCCTGAAATGCAACGCGAAGTTGCCTCACGTCTTCTGACCGAAAAAACGGTTGACCGACTTGTTGAAATTGTAACAAAGTAAGCGAGCGTGTAATGGGTGTATGGATAGCAAACGTCGAAACCCATGCTGTTTTGTACGGTACTCAGGATTATGAACCCCCAATTGATACGCGTATTCTTGATGCTGTCGGGAGTATAAGCCTCGGTGCTGCAGTGGTAGTTGGGGTTGTGGGCGGGGCTCTCTTGTGGAGACAAAATAAGCGCCTTGCCGCGGAGTGTAGTAGGCCAAGTGAAGTGCCATCGCCACATGAAAAAACCAATGAAGAAACCCCAGTCGATACCAGTGTTTAACAAAAGCATTTAGCACTCTTGACGTAAGAGTGCTAAATATCATACACTTGAGGTATTATGTTAGTCCCAACTGTCATCGAGCCATCTGGACAAGGCGAACGCGCCTTTGATATTTACAGTCGCTTGCTGCGTGACCGTATTATTTTTCTGCACGACGAAGTGAATGAACATACAGCTGGCTTGATTGTGGCGCAGTTGCTATTTTTGCAGTCGGAAGACCCTAAAAAAGACATTTATATGTACATCAACAGTCCGGGCGGGAGCGTCTATGACGCCCTGGCTATTTACGACACCATGAACTATCTTCAAAATGATATTCAAACGGTCGGTATTGGCGTTCAGGCGTCAGCCGCTGCGTTTCTGCTGAGTGCCGGTGCAAAGGGGAAGCGGTTCTTATTGCCGCACGCTACGGTGATGATTCACCAGCCATCAAGTGGCACCAGAGGCAAGGTAACAGATCAAGAAATAGATCTGAAAGAAAGCCTGCGCTTGAAGCGTTTACTCGAAAGTATTATGGCTAAGAATACTGGCCAGAAGGCTGAAAAAATTCATGTCGATATGGAGCGGGATTTTTGGATGACCGCTGAGGAAGCAAAAAAATACGGTTTGGTGGATAGCATTATTACTAAGCCGCCCAAGTATTCTTAAAATAAGGAGATGTAACGTGACCTGCGAAACATCGTTGCACAAGCCGACTACCGAACCATTTGTCAAGCTACAACCTGTTGAGCAGTTTGCATTCTTTTCATCACGACGCGATCAACTCCACGACCTGCTGGAGGCTGTTACGGCTGAAGACCTACAAAGTGCCGGGTTGCCTGAGGACATTGCCGAATATTTTAGCCTACTGCACAATAAAAAAATACCAAGACGATTTAGAGCTATATCCAGTTCGGTTATTTCTTGTAGTGTAGATGAAGATGGTCAGCCACTTTCTCACCTGTGGTATCGACCGATTGGCCTGATTGCCCAAGACACACGCAGGCGCATGCTCGCAAGAAAACCGCCCAGTACGGTCGTAGAAGGTTTTATGAATGCTGATGCGGTAGCAGAGGCTGTGAATCCTACACTTGGAACATTGTTGTTTGAGACATTGCAACAAGCAGCACAGATTAATCATGGCAATGTACAGGTGCCGGTTGGCGGTGGGTCGGTTGAAAAGTATGTATCGCTTCGACACGCTGCAGCAGTTGGCTACCACGCCTTAAACTTCTGTGAGCGCAGTGATGGTAGTGACCTGCACTTGGTTTCCAACACACACTTACATCGCTGTGCCTAGTAATACATACCAGATTGTGGTATAGATGTAGTTATGATTCTTGAAGCAGACACATTCACCATACGACCCATAGAAGCAGCTGATGCGCGAAACCTTCGCTACACGGTAATGGATAACCATGAGCGGCTAACGACTGATTTTCCCAACATGGTCGACCGTTATTGGAACGAAGAAACAGCTCAACAGTCGGCTCGACGAGCCGCAACAGCCTCGGCAGATACACAATCTGGTTTTTGTGCGTGGGTTGCAACAGATCCTGAAAATACGCGGATCTATGGCGTAGCCACGAAGAGTCTTCTCACTATGAATCAACAAAGAACGCTCAAAGTCTTTCAAGCCTGGCACGGTAGCCCGTACGGGGGTCTACTGAGCGTGCATGCCCTTAAAGAAGCTGCTCTTGTGGCCGGCTGGACAAGCAAAGATCGGCCTGAAACAGTTGCGACACAGGGACTTGCCTATGTGCTCACTCAGCGTTTGCGGCCAGTTGATGCTGGTGAAGTCGCAATGAATGTGACATTGATTCGCCCTGAAAACGACGCGGCCGCTCGCGTGGCATCAAAGGTGGGTATGCACCGGGCAACAAAGCGCAATGGTGAATTAGTTAGCGCAGTTTCAACACCCAGACAGCAGCTTGCACGACTCGGCGATGGCATTACGCAACCAAGAAACTTGTGGGTACACGAAGATCCTGCGTGCGGCTAGTATGTGCCATTTCCACCCAGCATACATGCATAGTATTGACTTTTTTGAAATCATCCTCCAGAATGGGTATCAAGAGGTAGTGTAAGTGAAGTTTTGCTTTTAGTGCACGTGAGCAAAACAGACGACTTAAGGGAACTTCGGTGATCAATTTTAATTTAATGCATTTGCAGAGCAGAAGGTTTTTTACCTGACACTTTGCAAGGCTAAGGAGCTTTTTTCTGCCTATGGCTAAGACAGATGTAAAAAAGCGCAACAAGCGAGTCTACTTTACCAAGGTCGATGACGCGCTAGCGCTACCAAACTTAATTGAACATCAAACCACATCGTTTACAAACTTTGTACAAGAAGGTCTCGGAGAGATCTTTGCCGAAGTCAACCCGATTGAAGATTACACGGGAACAAAGCTAGAGCTTCGTTTTAAAGACTATCGTTTCGCTGATCCTAAAATTAGCGAACTTGACGCTCGTGAAAATAACGTCAGCTTTGACGCACCGCTCTACGCAAATGTCGAGCTCACCAATAAGGTAACTGGTGAAGTTAAAGAACAAGAAATTTACTTGGGTGACTACCCGTGGATGACTACCCGCGGTACTTTTGTTATCAACGGTGCTGAGCGTGTTGTTGTCAGTCAGCTAATTCGCAGCCCGGGCATCTTCTTTACTGCCGAACAAAGCGGTGGTAAAAACCTGTATGGTGCAAAGTTAATTCCTGGCCGCGGTGCGTGGCTCGAATTTGAAACCGCTGCCAACGGTGCAATTTACGTAAAAATTGATCGCCGACGTAAAATTGCCGTCACGACACTACTGCGAGCCCTTGGGTATGCGCAAACTGGCCAACTCAAAGAAATCTTCAAAGATGTTGATACTGGTGAAGTCAACTACCTTGATGCCACAATTGCGAAAGACCCAAGCAAGGGTAATAGCGACGCTTTAATCGAGGTGTACCGACGTATTCGACCGGGTGACCTTGCAACTGTCGACAATGCTCGAAGCTTAATTGAAAACGTGTTCTTTAACTTCAAACGCTTTGATCTTTCACGCGTTGGTCGTTACAAAATGAACAAGCGGCTCGAACTTGACGTTGCCAACACTGCTGAAAATCGCGTGATGCGACTCGATGATTTGGTGGCAATTGTGAAAGAAATTATCCGCCTCAACAATACACAGGAAGCTCCAGATGATATCGACAGCCTAGCTAATCGCCGTGTTAAATTAGTGGGCGAACTCGTTCAACGACAATTCCGTATCGGTTTGCTTAGAATGGAACGTAACGCCAAAGACCGCATGTCAATGTCAGAAATTGAAACGGTGACTCCAGCACAGCTGATTAATGCGCGCCCAATTGTGGCGGCTGTTCGCGAATTCTTTGCCAGCTCACAGCTTTCACAGTTTATGGATCAAACCAACCCGCTTTCAGAGCTGGCTCACAAGCGACGCCTGAGTTCTATGGGACCTGGCGGTCTTTCGCGCGAACGTGCTGGCTTTGAGGTGCGTGATGCACATCCAACGCACTATGGACGCCTCTGCACCGTAGAAACTCCTGAAGGTGCCAACATCGGTCTTGTTCTCAACCTAGCTTCATATGCTCGGGTGAATGAATATGGCTTTATTGAAGCACCATATCAGGTTGTGAAAAACGGTAAAGTCACGAAAGAGATTGTTTATCTTGATGCTGATGAAGAAAAGAAGGCCATTATTGCATCTGCCGGCCTTGAGCTTAAAGCAGACGGATCATTCGCTGAAGAGCGCGTAGCCGCTCGCGTTAAGCTGCAACCTGAAGAGGTTGACGCCGAGCTGGTAACGCATATTGACGCTACCCGTGCTCAAATTCTTGGCTCAACTGCCTCACTGGTGCCTTTTGTAGAAAAAGATAACGTGGGTCGTGCCTTGATTGCATCAAACCAACAGAAGCAGGCTGTACCGCTTATTAAAACGCAAGCTCCTGTTATTGGAACCGGCGTGGAAGATGTTGTCGCTATGAACAGCGGCCTCGTGGTATACGCTGAAGAAGATGGTACGGTGACGAAAGCTGAAGCGAACGAAGTAACCGTAAAATATGCAAAACGTTCTGAGACATACCAGTTACAGCACTTTGTTCGTACCAACGAAGGTTCATCTATGAACCAAAAAGTAATTGTAAAAACTGGTGATACAGTAACAGCTGGGCAAGTACTCGTCGACGGTATGAGTAGTCAGGGCGGTGAACTGGCTCTAGGTAAAGATTTGACCGTTGCATTCATGCCGTGGGGTGGCTACAACTTTGAAGATTCAATCGTCATCTCTCGACGTATCGTGGAAGACGACGACCTGACCAGTATTCACATTAGTGACTATATGGTTGAGGTTCGTGAAACCAAGCTTGGCCCTGAAATTGTAACCCGCGATATTCCAAACGTATCTGAAGAAAGCCTGCGTCATCTTGATGAAAACGGCATTGTTCGAATTGGTGCCGAGGTAAAAGCTGGTGACATTCTGGTTGGTAAAATTACACCAAAAGGTGAGCAAGAGCTCAGTTCTGAAGAACGCTTGCTGCGGGCGATCTTTGGTGAAAAAGCCAAAGATGTGCGTGACACTTCACAGCGCATGAATAACGGCAAGCACGGTAAAGTGGTTGGTGTGAAGATCTTCAGCCGCGAAAACGGCCACGACCTGAAAGCTGGCGTGCTGATGCAAGTACAGGTCTTCGTAGCACAGATGCGTAAAATTGCAGTCGGTGATAAGCTGGCCGGACGTCACGGTAACAAGGGCGTGGTTGCTCGTATTATGCCGCAAGAAGACATGCCGTTTACGGAAGATGGTACTCCGGTTGATATCGTGCTCAACCCACTTGGTATTCCTTCACGTATGAACATTGGTCAGCTCTTCGAAATTCATTTAGGTGTTGCCGCTACGGCTCTTGGCTACACTGCTGCTACCCCAGCATTTAATGGTGTACCAGTCAGTGTTATTAAAGAAGAGTTGAAAAAGGCCGGTCTTCCTGAAGACGGTAAGCAACAACTGATTGATGGCCGCACCGGTGAGTACTTTAAAGAACGTGTTTCGGTTGGTGTGATGCACATTATTAAGCTACATCACATGGTTGCAGATAAAATTCACGCCCGAAGCATTGGCCCGTACACTATGGTTACTCAGCAGCCACTCGGTGGTAAGGCGCAAAATGGTGGTCAGCGATTTGGAGAAATGGAAGTATGGGCACTAGAAGCTTACGGTGCTGCCAATACACTGCAAGAAATGTTGACACTGAAGTCTGATGACGTCTACGGTCGTTCAAAAGCCTATGAATCAATCATCAAACAAGAGCCGATTGTTGGTCCTAAGATTCCAGAAAGCTTTAACGTGCTGGTGAAAGAACTGCAGGGTCTGAGCCTTCGAGTCGATCTTATTACGACTGAGGGTAAAGAAATTGATGCTGAAGAGGTGCTTGAAGCGACAGTTGCTGAAGAGGCTGAAAATCTCCCAGAGGTACACCCCGAACAATCAACCCCTATGGATGTGACGGAAGAAATGGTTGCCAGTGAATTCGAGGTACTTGATGATATCGGTACATCCGACGTAGCAACTGATGATATGGCGGCACTCTCGGACGATGACGACACTAATAATGATAACGATGAAAACCCTTCGACAGAGTTCGGGGTGAAGGAGGAGGCGTAAATGAACCCTACCCCATTTAGCACAAGTATGACCGATTTTGATGCTGTTCGACTGGTTGTTGCCAGCCCGAGCGACATCATTGATTGGAGCTACGGCGAGGTTACAAAACCGGAAACTATTAACTACCGAACGCAAAAACCAGAGCGTGATGGTCTGTTTTGCGAACGAATTTTTGGCCCGGTCAAAGATATCAATCCACACGACGCAAAATATAAAGGCGTTCGTTCACGCGAGGCTGCCGTTGATAAAAATGGTGAGCTGGTGACCAAATCTATTGTTCGCCGCGAGCGCATGGGTCATATCAGCCTAGCAGCGCCAGTGGCGCACATTTGGTTCCTTCGCGGCACCCCAAGCCCTATTGGTCTCTTGTTGAACATTACTGTCAAGAATCTTGAACGAATTGTCTACTTTGCTTCATACGTTATCATCAGCGTAGATGAACAAAAGAAGGAACAGTTCCAAAAAGACGCTGAAGCCGAGTTAGAAGCCGCCAAAGCCGCTATTAAAAAGCGTTTTGAAGATCAGGCCGCAGAAGACGGTGCTGATGTTAAGGCGCTCGCCGAGGCTCAGAGTAAAGAAATCGATAGCGTTACCGAAGAATTTCTTGCAAAGAAGCAACAACTTGAAAGCTTGGTAAAATGCGGTCTTATTTCAGAATCAGACTACCGCAATCTGCCTGATTCGTATCAGGATATTGCCGAAGTTGGTATGGGTGGTGCAGCAATTCAAAAACTGCTTGATGAAATTAATCTTGCAAAACTGATTGAAGATCTTGCCGCTGAAGTTGAAGACGCCAAAGGTCAGCGTAAGAAGAAGCTGATGAAACGTCTGAAGATGCTTGAAAGCATGCTGAGCGCTGGTATTGAGCCCGGTAGCCTGTGTGTCAGTATCCTACCTGTTATTCCTCCAGATCTTCGTCCGATGGTACAGCTGACCGGTGGTCGTTTTGCAACAAGCGACATGAATGATCTCTACCGCCGTGTTATCAACCGTAATAATCGTTTGAAGAAGTTGATGGATTTAAATGCTCCTGAGGTTATTCGACGAAACGAACAGCGCATGCTGCAAGAAGCAGTCGACGCCTTAATCGACAACTCAGCAGCTCGTTCCGGTCGTGCTGTAAGCGCAACCGGTGGCCGACGTCGTCTGAAATCACTTTCAGACATGTTGAAGGGTAAGCAGGGGCGTTTCCGTCAGAACCTACTTGGTAAGCGTGTTGATTATTCTGGTCGTTCAGTGATTGTTTCTGGTCCAGAGCTTGGTATTGATGAATGTGGTTTGCCAAAACTCATGGCACTCGAACTCTTTAAACCGTTTGTAATTGGATGGTTGATGGAACGAGAACACGCACACAATATTAAGAGTGCTACTCGTTTGATTGAGGCCAACGAAAACATTATTTGGGATGCGCTTGACGAGGTGATTCAAGAAAAATACGTCCTCTTAAACCGCGCACCAACCTTGCACCGCCTTTCAATTCTTGCCTTTAAGCCAAAATTGATCGAAGGTAAGGCAATTCAGCTACATCCGCTTGTATGTAAGGGCTTCAACGCGGACTTCGACGGTGACCAGATGGCTGTTCACTTGCCACTTTCAGCTGCAGCTCAAAAAGAAGCACGTGAGCTGATGACTGCTCGCAAGAACCTGCTCAAGCCTGCGGATGGTTCACCAATTTTGCATATTGAACAAGATATCGTACTGGGTTGTTACTATCTGACCTACGAAAAGCCAGGTGTTACAACTGATGAAGTCGTGCCAATTACAGACATCAACGAGGCTATTATTGCGATGGAGGCAGATAAGATTAAACTCCAAACGAGAATTCGTACGAGCTTCCGCGGCAAGCGTCTTGAAACAACTACCGGAAGACTACTGTTCAACAGTATCTTCCCAGAAGATTTCACGTTCCAAAATGACACCATGACCAAAAAGAAGCTTACAGCAGTAATGGGCCGCGTATTTGCACAATACGGTTCTGAAGTAACTGCCGAAATTGCTGATGAATTGAAGCGACTTGGTTTCAGCTACGCAACCTTTGCTGGTATTTCTACCGGTATGGATGACTACATCGATCTTGAAGGTCTCGATGCCCTAATTGACGCAGGTGAAGAAAAAGCTTCAGCTATTTCTGACCAATATGAACAAGGTTTGATTACTGAAGAAGAGCGATACCGCCTAACTGTTAATACCTGGCGCGATGTTGATGAAAACGCCCAGGCGAAGCTTGTCGATGCCTACCAAGGTGTTGATACCGGCATTAGTATTGCTATGATCTCTGGTGCTCGCGGTAGCATTTCTCAGATCAAACAGGTGTCTGGTATGAAAGGTATGGTTGTTGATGCGGTTGGTCGCGAAGTTGAGCTACCAATTCGAAACAACTACAAGAAGGGCTTGACGCCAATTGAGTACTTCGTAGATACTCGTGGTTCACGAAAAGGTTTGATTGATACCGCGCTGCGAACTGCCGATTCAGGTTACCTAACTCGACGTATGGTTGACGTGGCACAAGACGTCTTTACTATCGATGATGACGGTGAAGACCTTGGTCTTACTATGAACCGTGCTGAAACTGAAGCACTGGGCATGAACTTTGGTGTTCGACTCAGTGGCCGCTTTGCTGCTGAAGATGTAAAAGATGCCAAAACAACTGTTGTGAAAGCCAACGAGCTCATCACTGAAGAAATTGCTGACGCCATTGATGCCAGTGATATTCAAGATGTACGAATTCGGAGCGTCCTTTCTGCAACCAATCTACGCGGTATTAGTCCGAAGAGCTATGGTATTGACATGGCAACTGGCGAGGTAGTGAAACCATTCCAGCCAGTTGGCGTAATCGCTGCCCAATCTGTTGGTGAGCCAGGTACGCAGCTGACTATGCGTACTAAGCACACCGCTGGTGCGGCACTTTCAGACGATGTGACCCAAGGTTTACCTCGTGTAGAAGAGCTTTTGGAAGCTCGTGCTCCAAAGAGTCAGGCATTCCTGAGTGAAATTGCAGGTAATGTTGCAGTGTGGGAAGAAGGCAACAACTATATTGTTCAGGTTACTCCAATAGACGCTCGCGTGGAAGAAGTCGAACTTGGTGGCCGCAAACCGCAAGTGAAGTCGGGTAGCGATATTATTGCCGGCGACGTGTTTGCGTCTGACAAAGACGGCGAACGACCGCTGACTGCAGCATTTGCCGCAACGGTTGAATTCCATGACAAGAAGGCAATCCTTACCGCACAGCATTCCAACCCTGTTAAATACGAAGTTCCTGGCTTTAAGGTTCTCACCGTTGCCGATGGAGACGTTGTAGAAGCTGGTGCTCGCCTGACTAACGGTTCGTTGAACCTGCATGACCTGATGCGCCTGCAAGGTATTGAAGCAACGCAGCGGTACATTATTAACGAAATCTTAGGAATGTTTGCACAACAAGGTGTAGATCTTGCCGACCAACATCTTGAGATTATTGTTCGACAAATGTTTAGCCGTGTGCAGATTGAAGATAGTGGCGACAGCTTGTTTGTAACAGGTGATATTGTGAGCAAAGCCGCAGTCGTAGAAGAAAATGCTCGCCTGGTTGCTGAAGGCAAAGAACCAGCTGAGTTTACTCAATTACTGCTTGGTATCGCTAAGGTTTCAACATGGTCAGATAGCTTCCTTTCTGCTGCATCGTTCCAAGACACAACTCGTGTTCTGATTAATGCAGCAACAAGCGGTAAGGTTGACCACCTGTACGGCTTGAAAGAAAACGTTATTATTGGTCGCAAGATCCCTGTGGGAACCGGTGTAGCCGAAAACCAGGATCTTGATATTGTTGCATAAGCCTCGCGGTACGCGTCATTTCAAGCGTACTACACACAATTTGAAATGACGCAGTTGCGCTTTAGATACCAATCTGTTACAATTACCTAAAGAGTTTCACATCAGCAATTAGGTGTTAGGTGTTAGGGACGAGGTATTAGGTGTGCTGAACCTATAACCTCAAACCTATAACCTCAAACCTATAAAAATTTCAGGAGAATTTTTATACATGCCAACCATTAATCAACTGGTTCGTAAGCCTCGTAAAAGTGGCGGGAACAAAGTGAAGACTGCAGCTCTACGCAAAGTCACCAACTCACTGAAGGTAAAGAGCTACGAAAAACCATCACCATTTAAGCGTGGTGTCTGTATTAAAGTAACCACTAAGACCCCGCGTAAACCAAACTCAGCACTTCGAAAAGTTGCTCGTGTACGCCTTTCAAACGGCCACGAAGTTTGGGCTTACATTGGTGGCGAAGGTCACAACCTACAAGAGCACGCCGTTGTACTTGTACGAGGTGGTCGTGTACCTGATCTTCCAGGTGTTCGTTACCACATCGTTCG
>CAYUUV010000015.1:0-4087 GCA_964448015.1 uncultured Candidatus Saccharibacteria bacterium | reverse complement strand
GACGGCAAAAAGGCTTCAGCTGAAGCTGCTGTGTACAAGGCGATGGAAGAAGCTGCCAAGAAAGTGAAAGTTGAAGATCCTCTTCAGGTGTTGGAAGAAGCTCTTAATAATGTGTTTCCTGGCGTAGAAGTAAAATCTCGCCGTGTAGGTGGTGCAAACTACCAAGTGCCATTCCCCGTTGAAGGTCACCGAAAAACTCACCTTGGCCTTATGTGGTTTGTTGGTGCAGCACGTGCTCGTAAGGGTATGCCATACTGGCAGCGTTTAATGAACGAAATCGTAGACGCACACGGCCAAGCCGGTGCAGCCGTAAAGAAGAAGGAAGACACGCACAAGATGGCAGAAGCCAACCGTGCCTTCGCACATTTTGCTCGCTTTTAGCGCGCTGAGTTAAGAATCATGAGTCAAGAGTTAAGAATATCAAACATCAGTAATAATATGGGCAAAATGTGTCCTGAGCTTGTCGAATGGGCTCACTTCGCAAGGTTCTAGTATGGCTATCGAAAGACTTAATTGTGATAGATGCACTGGGGCGGTTGCCGATGCATGCGACTATATGTTTACGGAGGAGGCAGGAATCATCGGTGAGAGTCAATTATTTGATGGTAACGAAGAGGCCATTGCCAAAAAAGACCCCACTAAATCCAAAAAAGAAGTAGATGCATTAATCGAGGCAAATCAATTGGAAAACGTCCACTTCTTTGACTGTAGAAAATCACGCTTAGAGGTTAAATTGGGAAACTTGGGGTGTGGATTAGACGGTGATGGAATCAGAAAAAAACTATTAATAAGAATAGCGGGGGATTAAATGGCAACAAAACAATTAGATCTAGCAAAGTTACGAAACGTGGGTATTATTGCGCATATTGATGCCGGTAAGACCACAACAACTGAAGGTATTTTGTACCGAACGGGTATTAATCACAAGATTGGTACGGTTCGTGGCGATGACGGCGGTGCGACTACCGACTGGATGGAGCAAGAAAAGGAGCGGGGTATTACCATTACTTCTGCTGCGGTGACTTGTTTCTGGAAGAGTCATCAAATTAACATTATCGATACTCCGGGACACATCGACTTCACTGTTGAAGTTGAACGTTCACTGCGTGTCCTTGACGGTGCAGTGACCGTATTTGACGGTAAGATGGGTGTGGAATCACAAAGTGAAACCGTATGGCGTCAAGCTGATAAATACGGTGTGCCACGCGTCTGCTTTATCAACAAGATTAACCAAACTGGTGGTGATTTCTGGAAGTCGCTTGAAACTATTCACGCACGACTGACTAAAAAAGCCTTTGCGGTACACATTCCCATTGGTTTTGAACAAAGCATCAACGGCGTTGTCGACCTTCTTGATATGAAGGCCTACACCTACACCGAGTTCCACGACAAGGCATTGGTAGAGGGTGAAATTCCTGCTGATATGCTTGAAAAAGCAAAGAACGCACGGTCACTTTTGATTGAAGCCGCTGTTGAACACGATGATGACCTTATGATGAAGTTTTTGGAAGAAGGTGAAGAATCTATCACAGATGAAGAATTCCGTTCTGCTCTCCGTAAAGGTGTGCTTTCAGGCGAACTATTCCTCGTCACCGGTGGTGATGGCCGCGGCGTGATTGTTGAAAAAGTACTTGATCTGATGACCGAGTTCTTGCCAAGCCCGCTTGATCGTGGTTCTGTATGGGGTACTCATCCCAAATCTGGCGACGAAATTGAACGTAAGCCAGATGTTGATCAGCCTTTTGCTGGTCTAGCCTTTAAAATTGCAACTGATCCGTTTATGGGTAAACTCTGCTTCTTCCGCGTGTATGCCGGTAAAATTGAAGCAGGAAGCTACATTTACAACAGTGCTACAGGTGAAAAAGAACGTGTTGGCCGCGTGGTGCGTATGCATGCCGATAAGCGTGAAGACGTATCTGTTGTTGAAGCAGGTGATATTGCTGCAATTGTTGGCCTAAAGAAGGTGACAACTGGCAATACACTCTGTGACGTCAGCAATCCGATCATTCTAGAGAGCATTGAGTTCCCTGAACCTCCAGTTTCGATTGCCATTGAACCAAAAACCAAGGCTGACCAAGAAAAGATGGCGCTGGCATTGCAACGTCTTGCCGAGGAAGATCCAACCTTCCGCGTACATTCAGATGAAGAAACCGGCCAGACCATCATTTCAGGTATGGGTGAGCTGCACCTTGAAATTCTTGTCGACCGTATGAAGCGCGAATTTAGCGTTGAAGCTAATATTGGTCAACCACAGGTTGCCTACCGTGAAACCATTAAGAAGCAAATTGAAGTTCAAGGGAAGTTTATTAAGCAATCTGGTGGTCGTGGTCAGTACGGTGACGTATGGCTGCGTCTTTCACCAAATGAGGCTGGTAAGGGCTTTGAGTTCATCAACTCTATCAAGGGTGGTGTGGTTCCGCAGGAATACATCAAGCCAGTTGAAAACGGTATCGTCGAAGCAATGGGCAATGGTGTGATTGCTGGCTATCCAGTGGTTGATCTGACTGCTGAGCTCTACGACGGTAGTTACCACGATGTTGACTCCAATGAAATGGCCTTCAAAATTGCCGGTTCAATGGCCTTGCAGAGTGGTGTGAAGCAGGGTGGCCCTGTACTTCTTGAGCCTGTCATGAAGGTAGAAGTTGTTACTCCTGAAGAATTCATGGGTGACGTCATTGGCGACTTAAACTCTCGCCGTGGCCGCATTGAATCTATGGAAGACCGCTCAAACGCTAAAGTAATTTTAGCTTTTGTACCACTGGCAGAAATGTTCGGATACACCACTGATATCCGCTCAATGACCCAGGGTCGCGCCAGCAGCACCATGGAGCTCGACCACTACGAAGAAGTTCCACCAAATGTGGCTGAAGCGGTCATTGCTAACCGTTCAAAGTAGGTGATAGAGAGCAGCAAAGAGATCTCAGAGCTTAGATCTTAGAAAAAGAGGCGGTAAAATGCCTCTTTTTTGCCGCTATGTACTCAATGTAGCACCTGATGAGTACACTACCAGTAGCGTCTCTACGCTATGTGTAGCGTATTTGATCAAAATAATGTATAAATGGTTGAGATAAATCTAGGGAGTAACAAATGGCTATATACGAAAACGGTGTGTGTCTTGATAACCAAATCGAAGATGGTGATCCTCAGGTAATGGAATCTGCGCGCTATGCGCAAATTGTAAAAATTGCACAGGCTACGGGTAGTGTAGTCAGGCGCGTTGCTCAAACTCCGAAACGTGCCCGCAATAAAGCACTACATATTATTGACCAACTTGATCGAGCAACCGGCAGAATGTAAAATCGGCACACTTGTCATCGGCCACGACAGCCACTCATAACCCAAGCCGCGAATCCCTCAACACTGCCAGTATCTGTCACCCTGAACTTGATGCTCTCTAATAAACTTTTTCGGGATTCAGCATCCAATCAGTATTTCTTGTATGACGCTTCTGCTTGCGTTAGTTAATTCTAAAGGGTATCCTCTTAATTAAAAGAGGAGTTACGATGTCCATAAATGAAACCGTTGCACCTACAGACATAGAGCGAGCTGTTAAGCAGTTTAAGGTTGCCCAGAATATGGGTAAAGTGGCTTCTCGGCTAGAAAGCCAGGCCGCAGAACTACGAAATGCTGTGGCTGATCTGGGCCTTGAGCCGCTTTATGCACCGGAGGGGCAAGCTTTTAATATTTCTGTCGTCACCCACGAAGGAACATTGACTATCAAGCCATTTAATCATCGACGCGCTGACTGGGGAGATGCATACATGCCGAGCGATCCTGAATACAATGCTTTAGTGAAACGTTCTGCATACGGTGACGACGCTAGTATTACTGTTGATGCGCTAGAATACGAGCCACTAGATTCAAGAATTTGGGGCTATGATACGCTACGCAGAGTGAGAGTCTTGGTTGATGAAAGAGTGCGGGTTCCTTTGGTAGAAACGAAATGAATTCTATGTCTCTACGCTTGATGCTGGATACAAAATACTATATACTACTACAGTATCTCGCGTGAGGGTTTTGCTTGAGTGGAAGCTCGCAATAAGGACCGCGTGACAAATTGAATATCAAATAACGAGCCTCGGGGTTA
>CAYUUV010000014.1:13244-24015 GCA_964448015.1 uncultured Candidatus Saccharibacteria bacterium | reverse complement strand
CACTTATCCACCAAACTGTGGATAAGTGCAGGTATTTTGATTTTTGGTGGGTAAAATGGGTAATTTCATGCAAAAAAAGGCTTGCATGTGGGTAGTTGTGGGTAGTATGATGAGTATCAGTGGAATAAACCACAAACAAACATTTAAAAAACTATGGCCACAGTAGACTACTTTCAACGCAAGCTTGACGACAAGCGCAGGTTAACAATACCGGCGGAACTTCGAGCAGAGTTTGCCAGCGGGGTAGTGGTAACACGTGGATTTGGCTCCTACTTACATCTATATCCAAAAGATGTGTGGGATCAAACAGTAGAACCGGCTCTACGAGGCGATATTCTTGATGAGGCAATTGCCGACAAGAACGTTCGACTTCGGATGGGCAAGATCGAGAGCAGTCTAGATCTTAAGCAGGGCAGGTTCACGCTGGAAAATCATTTGCTGGAATATGCAAAGATTGCCAAAGATATAACAGCAGTAAGAGCCGGTCAGTACTGGCGCTTAGTGGCAACCGAATCGGCTGAGCTGTAATACCCATAGCAGGTACCTTAACAATTGAGCGAACGTATCAACCTTTCGAGGTCAACTATCTGGTAGCTGGCAGTGTACATAAAGATCGCACATTAAATTGATCTTTGTACCTTCGGTTTTAAAAAACCTCCCAAAAACTCCACCTCACACATAAGTCTCTCTCGCTAAATACATTGTAGTAATTCTCGGATTTACCAATAAAAAGTATTTAGCAAACTTCTCATAATTTCACTTGTAAATTATGGGCAAACAAAAACAAAAACAACGATCTTTTTAGAAGATTACAAAAACAAACAGCTGGCTACTAGTTAGGTGACCTCGAACCAACACCACTAAAGTGGAAACTCTAAATAACAAAAACTAAACTCTAAACAATCTCAAATGATCAAAATACGAAGTGTTTTAAACATTTGGCTTTAGAATTTGTAATTTGTTTAGTATTTAGAAATTAGCATTTAGGATTTCCTTCAAGTATTCTTGAAGTATGTTGGTAAAAGAATCACACCACCACAACAACTCCCATGTTCCCGTGCTTCTTGAAGCGACGCTTGCACTACTTGCACCCAATTTGGGCGAATCATATCTTGATTTGACAGCAGGTTATGGCGGCCATGCTTCAAAAGTACTTTCGAATTTGGGTGATACGTCAGAAATGACACTAGTCGATCGAGATGAAAATGCAATTGCTGCACTCCAATCTTCAGATCTGAGTAGTGCTCGAATTATCCATAAAGATTTTGCGAGTGCCGCACAGATGCTGCATGATGAAGGTGAGCAGTTTGATATGATTCTGATTGATCTAGGGGTGTCGTCACCACACCTTGACAATGCAGAGCGGGGATTTAGTTTTCAAACTGAAGCACCACTCGATATGCGCATGGATCAACGCCAAGAACTAACGGCTGCGAATATTCTCAATCAGTCATCGAAAGATGAGCTGATCAAAATTTTGCAACGGTACGGCGAAGAACCACGGGCAAAGGCGATAGTAGAGACGATTATACAAACTCGTCCATTCTATACAACGCTTGAGCTTGCATCACTTGTTGAGGGAATCTATGGTCGCAGGGGTAAAACACACCCAGCGACTCGTACTTTTCAAGCACTGCGCATTGCGGTTAATGACGAGCTTCGGCAGCTTGAAGTTGTGCTCGATCTTCTTCCAGATTTATTGACAAACGGAGGAAGGGCGGCAATTATCAGCTTTCATAGCCTGGAAGATCGCATGGTTAAACGAGCATTTGCTGAAGAAGTGCAAAAGGGTTTCGAGGCCCGGCTGCAGCTGTTAACCAAAAAACCAATCAGCGGCGCAGATGAAGATGTTTTAAACCGGCGAGCCCGGAGCGCAAAGCTTCGAGCTGTTATTAAAATAAACACATAAAAGAAAGGGGCTCAAAAATGCCAATTCAGGTACGAACCAGCTCCCGTGCGTATAAAGTTAAAGTCCGTGTGACCTAAAACTTTATTGGGGTGTCTCGTAGATCGGGACACCCTTCTCACGAAATACTAGCAATGATGTTCTCGTACCTCCGTATAAGAATCACATAGTGTTCTCAAGCAGATATCCCATTATAAAATGCGGGGGTTCTTCTGTTCGGGACTACAAAAATAAAAACAAAGATAAAAAATAAGGTAATACTCATGGCATATTCCACCACATTTATGCTTTCACGGACACAAACAAATGCTTCATGGCGCCGTAATCAAAATACGGTTCGACATAATTTTGAAGGAAAGCATTTTGGTCCTGTGGCACACACGGTATTGGTTGTAATGTTGCTCTGCGTTATGGGTTTAATGTACCTAGCTCAGATTAACAAGACAAACGCGTATACCTATCCAATTAATGAACTGGAAAGCAAGAAGACTTCATTGATTTCTGAACAACAGCAGTTGAAAGTTGAAGCGGCGCGGCTGGGATCTCTTGAAACAGTGAAAAACAGTACTGTTGCACAGAACCTAACGAACCCTAGCCAAGTGCAAACCATACGATAACATAATCTAGTGCTGACGGGTTGTTTATAAGCGCAAAATAACAAGCAGCATCGTATAATAGAAGGAACTATGCATTCCAGGCGTACCAGAAACACGTATTCTCACACAGCTACTCAGTCCCATCGTCGCAAGTTAACCAGGGCGACGAGTTTGCAGTTTCTTATTTTTGGTATCGGTATCGTTTTGGTTGCGCGTCTCTTTTACCTGCAAGTCGTGCGGCATAGCCACTACAACGCACTGGCTATTGCTGAACATCAGAAAAAGTTTGTGATACCAGCCGAGAGGGGCAGTCTTTATTTTCGCGATAGTGATGAAATTGTACCAGCCGTGTTAAACACCACGGTTTATACCTTGTATGCAGATCCAAAAGAGGTGAAGCACTTTGATATTGTTGCCAACAAGGTTTCGGCGCTGCTTCATAGTAATCGAGCCGATGTGATGAAGCTTTTAAAAACACCAAATACTGCATACGTTGTGCTTGCCAAGCGACTCAGTAAAGAGCAGGTCAACCAACTATTTGCTGACAAAAAGTATCTACACGGGGTGAATGTAACACCGGTTCCGCAGCGCGTGTATCCTGAAGGCCAACTGGCGGCACAGGTGCTCGGCTTTGTGAACGATGAGGGTCATGGCCAGTATGGCGTAGAAAGTGCACTAGATCAGCGTTTAAGTGGTACTGAAGGCTCACTCAAAGCTATCACGGATGTGAGCGGGGTACCTTTAAGTCTTGATGATGCTTCAAATATTGCGATTCAACCAAAAGACGGCGAGGATCTTCTGATGACAATCGACCGTAATATTCAAGCCAAGGCAGAAGAGGCTTTACAGAATGGCTTGCAGCGCAGTCGGGCAACCAAGGGTAGTGTGATTGTTATGGATCCCCAAACTGGTGCAGTGAAGGCAATGGCTAATGTACCAACCTATGATCCGGCGCAGTATTTTGCCGTGGGTGATGATGCTTACGAAAAATTTCAAAATCGGGTAGTGAGCGATCAGTACGAAGCGGGCTCGGTTGTAAAGGTTCTTACTATGGCTGCCGGTGTGAACGAAGGAGTGGTCAATAAAAATTCAACCTTTCATAATGCCGGGCACGTTCAGGTTGATGATACAAAAATTTCTAATGTTGAACAAAGTGTCAACGGTACAAGAAGCATGACCGACGTCTTGAAATTCTCACTTAATACTGGGGTTGTACATATTCTTTCACAACTTGGCGGCGGCTCAATTAATGTTCAGTCGAGAGAGAAGCTATATGATTATTTCACCAATCACTACGGTTTTGGGTCGCTGACGGGTATTGAACAGGCCGGGGAGGGCACAGGTAGTGTATACGGGCCGCATACGGTGCAGGGGAATAATGTACGTTATTCCAATATGACGTTCGGGCAAGGGCTCGGCGTAACAATGGTACAAACAGCAGCAGCCTTCTCCAGTGTTATCAATGGCGGTAATTATTACAAACCGCATGTGGTAGAAGGGGTGGTGAAAGACGGCGATCAGGTGCAGTCTGCGGCTCCAAAGCCGGAGCGAACACAAGTTGTTTCACCAGCGACATCTGAACAAATTATTGAAATGACGCGTGTGGCGGCCAGAGAGTCGGCCGCAGTAGCAGGCTATATGCGACCCGGATATAACGTCGGGGGTAAAAGTGGTACCTCGCAAATTATTGATAGCGCCACCGGCAAGTATATTGACACCAATACAGTCGGTAGTTATATCGGGTTTGGTGGCGATGAAAAGCCAAGATATGTCATAATGGTACGAGTTGATGATTCAAAGCTCGCTGGCTTTTCAGGTAGTGCCGCGGCCGCACCTATTTTTGGCGACATCAGCAATTGGTTGATAGATTATTACAACATAAAACCTCTATAAAGGAATATATGCAACAAGTACCCATTACCGCACAACTCGTTATCGACAACCTTCAGCCGGTACTGATTCTAGGCTTCTTAGGGTTTTTGTTTGCCATGTTTTTGACGCCGTTATATACCAAGTTTGCTTACAAGTATCAGTGGTGGAAGCGACCCCGTACTGATTCGGTCAGCGGTGAAAAAGCGGCAATTTATCAAAAAATGCATGCCCAGAAGCATCAGCGGCATATTCCGACCATGGCGGGGGTGATTGGGCTGACGGCGCTCAGTATTGTGACAGTTGCATGGAACCTTGACCGCGGTCAGACTTGGTTACCGCTTGCGGCCGCGCTGGGTGCTGGCTTTGTTGGGTTACTAGATGACATTATTAACTTACGCGGGAGCGGTAAGGGCACAGCAGGTTTAAATTATCGAATTAAATTATTACTGACACTGTGTATTGCGGCAGCTCTCAGTTTCTGGTTTGTCTTTCGAGTGGGGTACAGTGGTATACATATTCCGTTTAGCGGAACACTACTGATGTCTGCGCCGCTGTTATTCCTCTTTTTGATATTCGTTATTATTGCAACCGCCAATGCCGTGAACATTACCGATGGCCTTGACGGGTTAGCGGGCGGGCTGCTGGTGACCGCTTTTGCCTCATTTGGTTTAATCGCATTTTTACAGGGAAACTTTGGTATTGCCGGTTTCTGTCTGACGCTGGTAGGTGTGCTGCTCAGTTATTTGTGGTTTAACATTTTTCCGGCCCGATTCTTCATGGGTGATGTTGGTAGCTTCGCGTTTGGAACCAGTCTTGCGGTAGTGGCTATTATGCTTGATGCAACTTTGCTCATTCCAGTGATTGGCTTTGTATTTGTGGTCGAGGTTGCCTCATCAGCGCTGCAGATACTTTCTAAAAAAATACGCGGCCGTAAGCTGCTGATTTCCGCACCGATTCATCACCACTTTGAAGCAAAAGGATGGCCGGAAACAAAGGTTACGATGCGGTTTTGGATTCTCGGGCAGGTCTTCGGTGTGCTGGGGCTGCTACTTGCCGTGCTGGGAGGATACCTGACTTTATGAACCCACGGTCTTCAGTACGCAAAGCACCTCGCGTGACTTCAAAAACAGAAGAAGATCTTGGCCGACGGCATCGTCCTGACTACATATTAATGCTCTGCACAATCATTTTATTGGCAATCGGCCTGGTTGTGATTTATTCGGTGAGCCCGGCAATTAGTGCCCAGCTTGCGGGCGATGTGCACCCCAACCACTTTATGTATAAACAGATTATATTTCTCGTGATTGGCTTCATAGTTTTTGGCGTTACTAGCTATCTGCCGCTTCGTGCCTGGGCGCAATTGCAAAAAATAATTATTGTTGTAGCGGTGATTTCATTCTTCTTTTTGCTGATTCCTGCTTTGAGCCTGCATTATGGTGGTGCAACACGCTGGGTGCACATTGGTCCTGTTACATATCAGCCAGCAGAGCTGCTTAAATTTGGCCTGATATTCGGTCTGGCATTATTTTTTGCAAAAAGAGTCAAAAACGGTACGCTCAATTCGAACGACACCTTACTGGCTTTCATGGTTATGATGGCTGGTATCGGTATCGAAATTGTTATTCTACAAAAAGATCTGGGAACGATGGTGCCGATTGTGGCGATCATGTTAACCATGTTGTATCTGAGCGGCATATCTTTAAAGCGGTTTGGTGCTGTTGTGGCTATTATTATTTTAGGGGGTGCTTTGGCTATTGCGGGGGCGGGGCATCGACGGGCTCGCGTTTTGACGTTTCTCAATCCAGAGGCTGATGTCTCCGGGAGCGGGTATCATATTAATCAAGCGCTGATTGCGGTTGGCAGCGGCGGTATATTTGGGAAGGGTCTGGGACGCAGTGTGCAGGCCTATGGATATCTTCCCGAGGCTGCTAATGATTCAATTTTTGCCATTATGGCTGAGAAATTTGGCTTTCTTGGTCTGCTGGTAGTGTTTGGGGTCTATGGGGCGTTGCTCTTTCGGCTTTTGAATGTTGTGAATCGGGCGCCTAATCATTACCTCAAATTTGTGAGTGGTGGTGTGTTTGCATGGATGAGTGTTCAGGCCTTTGTTAATATTGGCGCAATGCTGAGCATTATGCCTTTAACTGGGGTGACATTGCCGCTTTTGAGCATTGGAGGGACTAGTCTCATCTTTACCCTGGCGGCACTTGGTGTGGTCTTTCATATTTCGCGCTATACTAGGCTGGGTAACCATATAGAAGGGAATGATGTACATGAAGATACTTCTCGCCGGCGGGGGGTCGGGCGGCCACGTTACGCCGCTTAAAGCTATTGCCCAGCAGTTACGCCTGAAACAACCAGATGTACAGTTGTTGGTGCTGACAGATCGCAGCTTCTCTGACAGAGCAGAGCAGGTGTTTGCCGACATGGAACACATACCTATTACCGCAATATTTGCCGGCAAGTTTCGAAGATATCATAGCAGATCATTCTGGTGGCATATCACACATTTGCCAACACTCCTTAAAAATATTCGAGACATTGTCTATATTGGTATCGGTTTTGGGCAGTCGTTGGTGTATATGATGCGGGAGCGTCCGGATGTTGTTTTTTGCAAAGGTGGATTTGTGTGCGTGCCCATCGGCTATGTTGCTCGGTTCTTGAAGATACAACTAGTGATTCATGATTCCGACACTAAACCCGGGCTAACTAACCGTTTACTGGCACGTTTTGCGCACTGTATTGCAACGGGGATGCCAGCAGAGTTTTACCCATATGAACCGCAGCGTATTGTTTACACGGGTATGCCAGTGGCGGGCGAGTATCAGCCGCTGTCAGCCAAGCAACAGGCCACCCACAAGCAGCAGCTTGGTTTTCATGCCAACCAGAAAATCATTTTGTTGACAGGTGGCGGTAATGGTTCCGAGAGTCTGAATAGGCAATTAGATCAGGTAGCAGGGGAGTTGTTGCAACAGGGCTGGGCGCTGGTGCAAATGGCTGGTCACGGCAAGGCTGCACAGAGTAGAGAAGTTCGTTTGAAGCTGCCAAAGGCATTGCAGCAGTTGTGGCAGATTGAAGAATTTGCCGATATGATTCCACGGCTTCTGGCTGCTGATATTGTGATTACCCGAACCAGTGCGAACACCCTGCAAGAATGCGCCAATGCCAAAAAAGCGGTGATTGGTATTGCCAGTCAACACCTGGCCGATCAAGTATTGAATAGCCAGTATTTTGCTTCACACCAGGCTATTTGGGAACTTGATGAGGCACTTATGAATCATGACGGCAGCGACCTGCTTGCGGCCATACATGCGCTGCACAAGGCCAGTACCGCTCGCCAGCAGGCTGAAAAGCTCTATTCGGTATTTGCCAAACCGTACGCTGCTGCCACAATAGCAGACCTTATTTTTACCTCGAAGGAGTGAATCTTCGTATGAGGTACGTTATACTGATGAGTGTAATTGTTTGAAAAAGAAAAAATCATATGCTTCGTAAACAAAAAATAACCCCTCGATCTTCGGTCCGTACCCGGCAAGCTCCCCAGCCGGCCAAAGAATCATTTCGTCGAAATGTGGTTGTTTTCTCACGGGAACAAAAAGAGCTGGCCCAGCACCAGCAATCGGTCACTCAGCGCCAGATTGAACGCAAGCGTTCTGATGCCCGCCGCCGCTTTAAGCGGCTGTGCCTGGCTGCTATGGCCTGCATAGTTGGTGTAGTTGTGGTTGTGCGCATGAGCCCTTCGCGGCTGACGCTGCATACCAATGCATCAACAAAGCTTACAGCAGACCAAAACCGTCTCTACCAAGCGGCGTGGATGCAGTCCTATCGAGAAAACGCGCCCTTTGGACAATATTGGCTGCTTGATGAAGCAAAGTTTGAAGAAGCCATACTTAGGGCGTATCCGGAAGTTGAAGACATCACTATTGAAGCTGCCGTACCCGTTGGAAGCGAACTGCGGGTTGGGGCGCGCTTTCGCCAGGCAGTTTTTACGTGGCGCGATGCCAGTGGTACTCTGCAATTTGTCGATAAAAATGGTGTTTTATTTACGAAAGATCTCGATGCGGCAGTCGATGTGAGCAGACTGATTGCGATTGAAGATCAAAGCGGCACGGTGCTTGATCCGGGCAATCCGGTTTTGACCACGCACTTAGTAAAATTTGTTGGTCAGCTGCACGACGCCATACCGCTGGTATACCCTGGTAAAAAGATCACTAAGGTTATTATTCCACGTTCGACGCGCGAGGTGCAGATACAGGTGGGTGAGATACCGTACCTGATAAAGCTCAGCTCAGAGCGGGAGCTCAGCGAACAGATACAAGACCTCAAGGTACTGGTCGCACATGTAGGCACACAGCCAGTTCAACCTGCTCAGTATATAGATGTTCGCATTGCCCACAAAGCATTTTATAAGTAACGAGTAGGGGACTGAGCAGGCGGGGGAGTTGGGGTGGGGCAGTGTGATTTATTTTTGCAAATACAAGAGGTGTTAGGGGTGGAGTGAATGTTTTGATTGCAAACACTAGATGGTATTGAGCGCGTTCAGACGCGTGTCTTGCGTTGTACTTCACTACTTCACTCGCCTCTATGTTCGTATTTTGTTCGCATGTGCATTTTGTAAAAAACTATATAAAACATACTAACTATGAAAAAGTCAAATATTTCACAAAATATAGTAGTGGAGGGGGAAGTAGGTAATAAAAACACAACGGCATGAAATAGTCAAAAATGCAAATTTTCACAAGGTTACTGTGGAAAAGTCAAACATGGGTATGCGGGTATGGATGTAAAAAATATCACATCCTGGCAGTGCTGGAGCGGCTTAACTGGTTGTGTCGGTGCAATGAATACGGTGCACGGATACGTAAAAGTTATGACGGCGGCGGTATAATGGACAGAAAGTCCCCCATTAAGAGTTGTGGCATAGGTATTTGATTCACCAGATGATTACAATGTATATGTCGCAAAATATACATTGTGCGACATTACGTTACTATTCAAAAGACATATGTATACTCATCTTACTTACGTTTATAATTCTATAATTCACTACATTTTCCTCCACGCTGCTTTGCACCTACCCTATCTACCATGCTAAGCACAGCTATTCATGCGTTGCTGAGTTTTGGGCTATATCCGCATGTACGGCATGTTATAAAAAATGTTCGTAATTTGTTCACAAAGTTTTATATGTATTAATCAACTCGTCATGTCATCTCGACTTGCCCGCTCTGCCTGACCTGCTTGTCAGAAAGACGGGAGGATCAATCAGACAGGTCGAGATGACAGAAAAAGTGTTCGTTTTTTGTCCACCCTGCCCTGCACTAACACAATCAACTATAAATAATTAACTCTGGTAGTGCCGGGAGGAATCATTGAGAGCACGAGATTGCGCTCATCAAATAATCCTCCCGGGTGCAACAAGCAGGCGTCAGAATACGGATTTGTTAAAATCCATCTACTCACGTCCGCTGGCAGCTATCTGTTTTCTTAGAGCTGTTTGCCGTTCGGGTCAAGAACTTTGACCTGCATCGGCCTGGCCTTGGTCACTCGTACGCTGACGATGAGACCGTCGACTTCCACGAAAGGGATATCCAAGAACTGGCTTTCCTTGGAGAAGCGTGCCCACTTGAGCTTCCTTTCGGTGATGATTCCATCGCAGAGAAGCAACTCGGCGGCGAGCCGGGAGCCTACGACGATGGTTTCGATGAGGTCACGGTCGGCAACTTCATCGATCGCTCTAAGTACAGCCTGCTTGGCTGCACCCGGGGTGTAGGTCAGTCGAGCCAGATTTCCGTTGCTCCTTCTCTGGTAAAGGTATGACCCTTCCTGAGTCCCGGCGCCGTTGTGGTGGGGGTCTGCGTAGTAGTTGAAGAAGCTGATCATTTATGCATCCTTCCTAATCTCTGCCGCGAAGATGGCATACGTGAGTATTCTGAACTCACAAGATGAGGTGATGAGGTGGTGTTGCTCTACCCTATCAGCTCATCTTGTGGTTGTCTGCTTGTCAAAGTGCGGCTGCGATGGTGCTATATGAGCTCAACATGCGCCATATTGTAATTATAACATTTATAATGCGCAAATGTCAATAGGTACCAGATGAGAATATCTTGCCATTTTGGTGTCATCCAGAACTTTATTGAGGATGTAAATTTAACTGGATACAGAATAAAGTTGAGGATGACGGGGTTTGGGTGTTTGGTTTTTATAGGACCGGCCGGCAGCCATGCCGTCCGGAGAGGGGATTACCCCGGCGGCAGAAAGCCGACGGGTAAAAGAACTGTAGGGGATTTGGACTGGAAAGGCGGCACGGACCGCAAAATTTGTTGCCGGAACCATGATACGACTCCGAAACAAACTCAGTTTTTGGAAATTTACAATACCTGGAAACCCGCAGATG
>CAYUUV010000014.1:0-13234 GCA_964448015.1 uncultured Candidatus Saccharibacteria bacterium | reverse complement strand
TTATTTTGATTGCTTTTTTATTTTAAACTGCTCCGTCATTATATATCCGTATGACGGCTATGGGTTCTTTGGTTTTAAACCTAACTGCTGACTATCATTTATCGGAGGGAGACTTCGTTTTCGTTTTGGGTGGGTGTTGCTGGGGGTTGGGTGGGCTCAGATGGTTTCTTTTTGCCTCCCCTGCTGCCGCGGCGGGTTTTCTTCTTCTTTGGCTCGCCAGTTGCGGGGTCAATTGGACGTTGCGGTGCTGAGTTTGCATTCTGGGGCGCGGCAGGATTCGCCGTATTGGACGCGGCGGTGCCAGAGGCTTCCATAATTGCGGTGGCGATCTGTTCTTTGGGCACAGAATACATTTGGCGAGAATGTTCAATGATCTGTGGGCTAAAGTCTGTTGGAGATGTCGGTATCCTCAATGTTTTGCCAGAGAAAGCCTGTGTCTTCTCTCCATCAATTGCCATTGTGGCAATAAAATGAAAATTATTTTGCTGTAAAATATCTTGTACTTCGAAAAACGGTTCAAAGTATTTCACGAGAGCTCCACCGTCTTCGGCGCCGACACGCAGTACCATCATCGAACCGACGTTACCGAATACGGCGTCTTTTACCTCTGGTGGCATCTGAGAAATGTATTGGTTGGCTACAGTAAGGTTGAGGCCGTACTTTCGAGCCTCAGAAAGAATCACGGCAAAGCTATCGGTGGCGAAGTTCTGGAACTCATCAACGTACAAGTAAAAAGGTCGTCGATCATTAATGTGTACGTTAGCTCGGCTCATGGCTGCAAGCTGAATTTTGGTTACCATTAAAGCACCCATGATGGCGGCGTTATCTTCACCCATCAGACCGCGGCTCAAATTAACAACCAAAATTTTACCTTCATCCATAATTTGTCGAACGTTGAAGCTACTTTTTGGTTGACCGATGATGTTTCTAATCATCGGGTTGGCAACAAAGGCACCTACCTTATTTAAGATTGGTGCAACCGCTTCAGTGGCAAACTTGTCGTTCCAGCTGGCGAATTCGATAGTCCAGAACTGTTTGACGACCACATCTTGAATATTATCAATAATCGTTTTACGAAACTTTACATCCGTCAGCATCCGGGTAATATCAAGCATGGTGGTGCCCGGTGTATCAAGCAGTGCTAGTATGGTGTAGCGTAAAATGTATTCCAGACGCGGTCCCCAGCTGTCGAACATACGCTTTAAAACGCCCACCAGTTCAGAACTGGTATGACCCTTCATATTCTGATCTGCTACTTCCATGGGGTTGAAACCAATTGGAAATTCGGTATCTGCCGGATTGAAGTAAATAACATCTTTAATACGGTTTTCAGGGATAAAACGCATAATATCCATAGCGTAATCACCGTGAGGGTCCACCACGGCAAAGCCTTCATGATGAAAAATATCAGACAGCGTCAACAGGGTTAACAAACCCGATTTACCGGTACCAGTTTGGCCAATAATGTACATGTGGCGGCCGCGATCACCCCGCTTGATGCCAAATTGCATGCTGGTGCCCCGGAAATTGGTGATGCCAAACGGACTGATTCCTTCAACAAATTGACCGCCGGTAACTGGCAGGTTCGCGGGCGGTTCGGCTGTTTTTGCACTAGCCCAGACAATATTAGGAGTTTCAACGGTGGTGTGGGGTAAATGAAAGAGACTGGCTAATTCTTCGATATTGAAAACGAAGCCTTTATCAATAAAAAAACGGGCTCGAAACTCGGCAAGTTTTATGGGGTCAAATGAAGGGTTTTTAATTTTAAAGCCGTTTAGGTTGGTGCTATTAAATTGCTTAAAAGTGCCCACCATGGCTTGCATACGCAGCCGGGCGTTTGTTCGGTCTTTGCCAAGATATGCCAGACGTACCTTTACCTGATAGCCAAGCTTACGACTTTTTTCTTCAGCGGCGGTGATGCGTGATTTATCTCTTTCTGAGATGTCACCACTCTTGGTAGTTTCTTCTGGTGGTCGCCACAGCGCCCCCAAGACAGATCCAAGCCACCCAGAGGTCGTGGTGCCTCCCCCACTTCTGAGGCGTGCGATGAAACGCATACTCTTTTTATGCCAGTTGTCATCAACCGGTCGTGCCAGAACCTGAATCCACATTTCTTCGTGCTGTTCATCAAGTTTGGAAAGTGTTGCTGTGATGGCGGCAAGCGGATCGACTTCAAAGCTCGGGAAGGTTTTAATTGGCAAGGCTTCATTGTCGACTAGGGTGAGCTCAGCGGTGTGTACAACTGGTGTGTTGGTGAAGTCCCGGGCAATGTAGTCTTCTTCGGCAACGTGCATTTGCACGGTTGGATACTGGGCGTAAATTTGGCCTTCAACAAAGTTTCGTAAATGTTCAGGAATCCAGACGTAAAAACGGATGCGGTTACCGATAGAGGCAATTTCAAAACTCATATGTTCTTGCATGCCACCTTCTCGTCGGCGTTCACTGCGAGAACGTAAGATACCGTGGAGGCTGGCAAACATCTGTTCAGCAGACAGCTCTTTGTTGTCATTGGCGCGCGGGATTTCGAGTATCAGCAAGATATGATTCACATCTTGCAGTGATTTAACCTTCTGATTATTTTTGTAGGTAAAATACAGCAATGCTCCAACGATTGGAATATAGATCCACCAGGTTGTGAGGAGAAAAGAAATCATCAGATAACACTTTGCTTATGCATTACCGTTATTATAGCAAAAATAGCAGCCAGACGTTAGGGGTTCATCGCGCACCTCTTCATTATCAAACCCCGTCTTGTATTACTTTTGTCGCCAAAAGTAATACAAAACCACCAACCCATGTAAAATACTTCACGTGGCACAGCAGACTAAAAATACCAAATAAATTCTTGGTATGCGGGTTTTTTGGACGGTCGATACATCAGCTAACGTGCTGTATGCGACCGGGTGCTCACCTGAAAACTACAAACCAAAAACTAAAAACTGTGATTACTGCTCTGCAAGTGCGTACGTAGCTTTGGCGACTCGTTTGAACTGTTTTTTGCCTTGTAGGTTTAGCAAAATAGTGGTTTCTTTCACCTGGCGGCTCTTGAGTACTTCGCGAACAATGTCATCACGGTGCATTGGTTCTTTGGATTTCTTCAAAATTTTAGTGATGATATCTGCAACAGTACCCTTTTGGTAACCCCATTCTTTGAGGGCGTAGATACCTCGGCCGATTAAGACGAAACGTGAGTCTTTAATGAGTTCATTGTGGATTGCCTGGGTGGTGACGTCTTTGCGCTTGAAATCTGAATCTTTAATCATCTTAGCGATTTCAGAAAAGTGCATGGGTTTTTCGTTTTCCTGCAAAATAACGTAAATTTTATCACGAATATTTCGTGGGTTCACCAGTGGCCACTTCACGTGTCCCCATTGGTCTTTAAGGGTTGCCAGATGCTTGCTAATTGTTGCCAGGGCACGCACGTGGTCAGGATGTTCGTAGCCGGAAAGTGCGGCGTGCAGTTCTGGTACGGTTACGGGGACTTTACCATCTTTAATTGTTTTTACGACTGATTCAACGTGTTCTTTCAACTGCTTTTCATCGTAGTAGTCTTTAATAGCAATTGCTTGGTGGTAATCGTCGTTTTCATCAAGAACTGTGAGTTTTGGCGCCAGCGTGCCTAAGAATGCAATGTGTGCTCTGTCGCGTTCGTCGCCTGTCTCCCCTACCTTGGCAGCCAAGTCGCTGACACGAGCTGCGCGGCCCATTTCGGAAAGGTGCTTAATAAATTCTTTTTGAGCGGTTTCGATATGTGGAAGATCTTTTTCTGCGGCCAGCTTGAGGCGAATGAGAATCGCTTTTTCCAGCTGTCGTACTCGTTCGCGAGTAATGCCAAGCAGCTCACCAATTTGTTCAAGTGTTTCTTTACGGTCATACAAGCCGAAGCGTCGGGCGATGATTTCTCGTTCGCGGTCGCGTTCTATGGTCTGTAAGATGTCTTTTACAGCTTGCTTGATGTCGAGTTTGGCGGTATCTTCCATGTGTATCCTATTTGCTAAATATTTAAACTTATATTGATATAAATATATTTTAATACATTATATTTTATAAGTCAACACCATACGTCCAGATGTATGAAATAATTATAGCACTAAATAGACGAGTACGCCAATACATTAATACCATGAATGCATGTTTTTGTTGTTGTCAAAAGTGATGAATAATAAGCATAAGAAAGGTAAATAACAGTGCAGTGAGGGGTGGCGCGGGGGTGAGACCAACTGGTCTAGATTCTGTGCGCACCCTGGTGTACGCAAACAATCTAAGCGCATCAGCGCATCACCCCACCGTCACCTACGTCACTTGGTCATGCCGGCGCGGCCCTTTGCTGCCCGTTTGGCGGCTCGGCCCTTCGGTCGCCGTTCTTTGCGCGGCCCACCGGAGTTCGGCTTGGTTGCCTTGGTGTTGCGCGTCATCCTCAGATCCTCTCAGGGGTGTAGCGGGGTCGGTAGTACGGCGTCTTGGGCTGGCTGCCCCCCATGATGGTGAACAGACTTCCCTTCAGTGCTGCACGGTCGGCGCGTCGTTCTTTGCGCACGACGCGTCGCTCGGCGGCCTTCAGTTGAGCCTTGACTCGTCCCGACGGTTTCTTCGGCAATGGTTTCCCCTTGTGGAAGGTGTTGATGTGGTGTGCTCTGTGAACATATGTTCGGTTCACCTTTTCTGTATCAGAGCGTACAAAAGGCAGCGTGGGCATGTCTTCTGAACGCTCTGATATAGCACTGCACTGTTAAGGTTGCTGTAGAGCAAAATGCCAAGGTGTACCCCGACGCTGCGTCATACAGTGTTCAATATAGTAACATGAAAGTACTAAATTACAATACTTTGATATGTGGTTTTTTATCAACAGGCATCAATTCACGGGTGAACTCTCGTCTGCTGGTAAAAAGAACATGGGCCCGGTCGTGAAATATTGAGTGAGCGCTTGAAAGCAGCGCTGCCATACCCTTTCACAGACCGGGCCCATCCGCACTCGTCTCCGTGCCGTGGTGACGCGTACAGATCTACCCGAGATGGCCACCTCTGAAGGAGCGGGATCTTCAGAGGTGGCCTACCCTACGACAATCAAGCATAGGGTCTCGGGGTGCGCATGATTCGGTGCTTCTCCAGTGGTGGGGAGGAGATGTACCGTTTCTGCGCAGAAGAGCCCCCGCGAATGGCGCCAACACTTACCGATGGCCTAGGTAAGGATTCATTCGCGGGGACATGGACGGGGCGCTAGCGTGGCGCTACTGAAGTACGCGACCAAGCAGTGCTAGCCGAAGCCAGCGCCCCGATTCGGCAACCGATACACGGCCGCCTGATGTTGCGAGAAAACTTGCACTTTCTGCCAAAAGACACGATGTCAAAAGACTGAGCCCCGCAAGGCTTCGCGTTACGACAGGTAATGCAAGTGGGCTAAAACCACTTGGGTATACTCTCGCTCAGGTGCTCTTGAATCCCCTAGCCGGTATTCAAGATGTGTACCACGTCTTTCTGTCCCCTAGAAAAACCGTAACAGCACCTATTGTTGTTGAGTCGAAGACTCGGAGCCATACACGGAACGCGTACAGGTCTGCAGTCTTCGACTCATGCTAAATTTTCAATGTGCAAGATCTTTTATACTCCCCTGCTACCAGTAAGTCAACCATGAACAGGATAGGACCATACTATATGAGGCAGAAATCGAATATCTATCGATTCCGAGCGACTCGTCTCTTAACTCATGTCATATATCTTTATGTCCAATCGTCCAGCGTCTATTATTTCTTCTTCGCGGTCCGTCGCTTAAACCCTTTTTTAGCAGGTGCTTCTTTGAGGAGCTTTTTGGCATCTTCGTGGGTAATGGTTTTTGGATCAGTGTCTTTGGGAATTTTAGCGTTCTTCGTGCCATCGGTGATATAAGGGCCAAAGCGGCCATTGAGCACTTTAATACCGTCGCCGAAATCAGCAATATTCTTTTCAGCCTCGGCTTTGAGTTTGGCAGCGTAGAGTTCTTTGGCGGTCTCGAGCGTGATGGTGTGTGGATCTTCAGGCTTAATACTGACAAACAACTTGCCAACTTGAATATAGGGGCCGAAGCGGCCAATGTTGGCTTTGATATCTTCGCCTTCATCTGTTTGGCCAACAAGTCGCGGTAGTTCAAAGGCTTTGAGCGCCTGTTCTAGGGTCACGGTTTCTAGTTTGGCGCCTTTTGGTAGCGGGGCAAATTGCGGTTTGTTTTCTTTATCTCCCCGCCCTGAGCCTGTCGCAGGGTCAGTGGCGCCGTGTTGCAAAAGTGGTCCAAAGCGGCCAAAACGTGCCAGAATTGGCTTTCCGGTTTTAGGGTGAATGCCAACTTCCCTGGCCTGTGCGACGGTTGAGCGGTCGATATCACCTGACTTTTCAATCAGTTTGTGGAATGGGTCGTAGAAGTTTTCTAGCATGGTATTGCGTTCGAGTTTGGCGCTGGCAATCTGGTCAAATTCTTCTTCAACATCGGCGGTAAAGCCGTAATCAACAACCTGGTCAAAATGATCTAACAGAAAATCGTTCAGCACTTTGCCGGCAGCCGTTGGTACTAATTTACCCCTGTCGGCGCCAGTTTTTTCACTTGTGATGTCTCGTTTCACGTCTGCACCTTCAAGCGACAGCACAATGACTTCGCGTGGTTCACCTTCGCCTTCACCTTTTTCGGCGTAGCCGCGTACTTGAACGGTGTTGATGATGGTGGCGTAGGTTGAAGGGCGGCCGATGCCAAGATCTTCGAGTTTTTTCACCAAAGCGCCTTCGGTGTAGCGGGCTGGCGGTCGGGCAAATGTCTGGCGAGCAGTTGCCTGCTGAAGGTTGAGCTGATCTCCGGATTGCATATCTGGTAAGATGTCTGGGTCTTTTTTGCTTCCGCCGTAGACCTTCAAAAAGCCGTCAAAGAGGATTACTTCGCCTTTGGCTTCGAATTGGACGTTGGACGTTGGAGGTTGGACGTTGGACGTTTCAAGACTCTTATTTCCTATGTCTATGTGAACTACTGTGCGCTCTAATTTGGCGGGTGCCATTTGTGAGGCGAGGGTGCGGCGGCGAATGAGATCGTAGAGTTTTTGGTTGTATTCATCGCTACTGGCAAATTCTTGCCGTATATCTGTTGGGCGGATTGCTTCGTGCGCCTCTTGAGCGCTGGCATTCTTGGTTTTGAAGGTACGGAATTGATGATATTCTTCGCCATGCTCAGTTTTAATGTAGTCAGTCATCTGGGCAAGGGCTTGTGAGCTCAGATTGACCGAATCGGTACGCATATAGGTAATTTTACCTTCTTGGTAGAGTTTCTGAGCGGCTGACATGGTTGCCTTAGAACTGAAGCCCAGTCGCGAGTTGGCATCTTGCTGCAAGGTGCTGGTGGTGTATGGCGCACTTGGATTGCGTGTGCCGGGCGTGGTCTCAACGCTTGCAATGCTAAACTGAGCATCTTTCAGGCTGTTTAAGAAGTCTTTCGCTTCTTCTTCGGTATCGAATCGCTTTGGCAGTTCTGCCTTCACCAGATCGCCCTCATGCAGAAATTCGGCAGTGACTTTAAATTGAAAACTGCCTTCAAAGGCTTCGATCTCACGTTCGCGTTCTACCAGCAAACGCACAGCCGGGCTTTGCACGCGGCCAGCAGATTTTCCACCGGGCACTTTTTGCCAGACAACAGGAGAAAGCTCAAACCCGACAATTCTGTCTAATATCTGGCGGGCCTGCTGCGCTTGCACCAGGTTCATATCGACGTACCTTGGATTTTTAATCGCCTCTTCTATGGCGCCCTTTGTGATTTCATGAAACACGATCCGCTTGGTGGTTTTTGGATCAAGTTTCAAGACCTCACAAAGATGCCAGGCAATCGCCTCCCCTTCGCGGTCTTCATCAGTTGCCAGCCAAATTGTTTCAGCCTCTTTAACGGCTTTTTTCAGCTCAGTAATGACCTTCTTCTTTTCAGGGTCAACTTCGTAGGTGGTTTTAAAGCCGTTTTTGACTTCAATTGGCTCGCCGCCACCCTTGACCTTTTTGGCAATAGAACGGATGTGGCCAACGCTTGAAAGCACCTTGAAATCACTCCCGAGATACTTCTCGATTGTTTTTGCTTTCGCCGGGCTCTCTACAATAACTAGATTCTTCTTGCTCATGCTTATATAACGTTAATGGCTTTCTTGAATTTATGCAACAGCCACTAACACTACACGAGCTTTGTAAGTCAAGTCAAGTTTAATCTTTTTTGAATGGGTCAAAGCCGAGTTTGTCTATATCAAAGTGATTGCGTCCAGGTATTGGTTCGCCTACAAGATCGTAAAGTTGCACGGCCTCAGTAGTCGAAACTGATTTATTAACAAATAATGTGTCGTCCACAAGAGACCCATCTATACTCTCGCTTAATCCACCATCAGGAAGGTTTTTGAGGTGCCTAGGTCTTCTAACTGTTTGCTCTAGCATATTTATGACATTTTCTGAATTTACGGACTGACCGTTGAAGACAATACTTGCCATAAGATGCTTGAAAATGCGCGGGTTACGGAGCGCAGGTGCTTCAGCTAAAAGCCTTCGAAGTTCTTCTTGCTCCTCTCCGGTTTCTGGGTGAATAAACTGCAGAGCTCTTTCAGGATCAACGTGTGCCATCGCAATATCTTCTAGGGTTAGAATGCTTTTAACTCCAGATTGCTCGGTTAAATCCACAATTGCTTCGACAGTATCGCGGCGCATGTGGCGTGTTGGCCCGGGGGCAATCATTACCAGGGGCTTTATACCGGCAACGTTACCTATAGCTCTAAAAATTTCGGCTTTCGCTTCGCTGTGTTGAGGCGTTAACAGTTCCGAGATTTCATCTAGCACAATTAGTTGACCAGGTTCTGCATAGATTATAGGTTCGGTGCCACAGGCCAACGTGCTATCAGCGTACTCTGGCTCGGGTGAAAAATGGTTAACTAACATGCGGCCATACTGCATGGTTTTACCTATGCCGTGCCGACCGCTTACAAGTACAGCAGGTACACCTGCTTCAAATGCTGCTACAGTTGTATCAAATCGCTCTTTCCATACTGTAATAGGGTATTCATTGTAGAATTCTCGCCAATCAAGCATCGGTCGTGAGTGGTCCATGGTCATTAATATTTAATTATAGCACAAAATATATATTTTGTCTACTGCTGTGCGGCGTAGCAGCGAGCTAGTATATATGAGTTATGAACAAAGAGTTAAATACGGGATCCGGGTGACATGTATTTATTTCCTGTCTTTTATTATCACTTTTGTCAGCAAAAGTAATACAAAACTGCCAACCAGACCAAAAAAGCACGAAAGAACCGGACTTCCAAAAAGCCGCGCCAGTTCAATGCAAGCAATCTCAAATACTTACTTTAGTTACGGATTTGAGATGAAGGAACTGGCTTAACTCGTCTTTTTAAAAGCCCGGCTCATCGGTTTTTTGGATGGTTGGGAGGAGACTTAAAAATCCCGAATAATCGGGATTTTAAATAGTTCACTTTTCGTCCACCTTCGCCAAGGCTACGGAGGACTCATCAGAGTGGTCAATACACTGAAGTGCGTTGGGAGAATCCTATGGTATGGTGCCGGGTGGGTCTGTCGTCGTTGACAGCTTCTTTACCACCCGACGTGGCCTCGTTGCCTCACAGCACCTTGACACCGTTGAGGCACACCTGGGTGACACCACTGGTGTGCATCTGCTGACCGGTTGTCGTGTACCAACCGGAGAAGATGATCGGCTCACCGAGCTGAATCATCGTCTGCGGGGCGATGGTCGTCCAGCGGCGGGTGATCTGCCCTGCGTTGCGGCTGGTGGTCATCATGACCACCTGGGCCATGAAACCACCGCTCTCGCGAGAGTTGGTGGTGCGGACGAAGGTCCACACCGAGCCTGCGGTGGTGGTCACGTCGACCACGTCGCCTGGCTTGATGCTTGTCAGGCTGAAATTGGCCCGACGGGCATCATGCATGAACGGCGTGGCGGTTCGGATATCCATGGGTTCTCCCAAATTGTTTGGTGCGGTACTTATGTTTCTCGCACTCAGGTGCGATCAGGTTGGTTTCCCAAAAAGATCACGTGTATTGTAGCAAAAAAATGATAAAATGTCAATAGTTTTTGATGAATCTTAAGATGTGTAGTTATATTTTAGAGTGCTTCAAGATTGTTGTTATTGAGATCAATGAGAATATTTGTCTTAATTTCATTGTCGGCACTATTTGTACATGTATCGGGGCCACCGAAAAACTCGTAGTATCGGTCGCCAATCTTCTGGGCAGCTTCCAGAGAGGATGAAGATGGAGTAGATTTGTATCTAAATAGGCTCACCCCCACACCGCACGAGGTATCGGTTAGCAATGTGGGGTCAATAGTGAAGCGGACCACTTCATCATACATATCCTCTTCATTATGCGGTGATGCTATCTCGGCCTTTTCAATAATGTAAGTTACGTTCTTTGCTTGGTCGGTCTTAATCTTCATACCCCATTCTGTGATATTCAAATAGGCCTCATCTGCGTCGGCATCTTTTGTTTTAGAGGTTTCAGAATTGGAAGCCTGTGAACTCGCCTGATTACTTGTAGAGTCTGCCGTGCTACCTCTTTTATTCCAAGCAAACCAGCCAATGAATGCAAGCAAAATAATAACGACTATAATCACAATACCCTCAACCACTCCGAACCCTTTTTGGTTATTCCTCAGTTTCACAAGCATCTCCTTATTATGTTTCCAGTTTTAACATAAGCATAGTAAATTATTGCTTGCTCTCTGCCCCACCCCCACGTTTTGTCATCTCGAGCGTAGCCGACCCGTTCTCCGTAGCAGGACTGCGAAGGGTGAAGAAATCTAGTTGCGGGTGCCGGCAGATCTCTCGACAAGCTCGAGATGACAGCGGTGATATTCCGTGATCGAGGCTTATAAATTCTTATTTTCAGTTGCTGCAGCAACGAGGCGTTTGGCAATTAGCGGAATGTGCTCAGAGGCATCCATTGTTGCATCAGTAGCTATGTCTTTTGCATACTTTTGAAACTCGACTGCTGTAATGTACGTCTGGTCGTGTGATCCGTTAGTTGACGCACCAGTCTCGTCGATACCTCGTGATAGCAAATGAATGTTTACCATATTAAGCCTTCTTGTTCGGGGTGGGTCGTTATTGAACATGGTGACGTCATAGTTTACACCAAAACGAAATCCTGAATCCAAAAACGGTGATGACGCCCCCCTTAATGACTCACGCCTTGAAGGAGGCATTGTTACTGGTATCTTTCCTACGAAGTCAGTATCAATATTTGCCAGACATCGTTCCATGAGGAAGTTTAACCTAATAGTCGCGTCAATTTTGTCGGTAGTATGTAGAGATAGTATGTTACTGAATAAAGTTTGCGTCGCCTCTATTTCATTGCCACTTCCGTGTTCTATGACGTGGCTCTGCGCACCGCGAAACAGCACAGATTTACGTTGGTTTGTAGTTGCATGGAGTGCGGCAGCACCAACTAAAAAGTAAACCATGCCTTCTCGTATTTCAGGCAGTAGTTCTTTAGTGACACTAGCCTTACATCTAGCCATCTCTTGAGTCGCCTGTATAGTTTGAATTTCATCAGCAGTTAAGAGTGATCTCCTGAGTGGTTGACCATTCAATTCGCTAATAATGGCTTTTTCTCCTCCGCCGATATGGTTATTGAATATAAAGCCAGCATCCAGTAGTTTGCCGCGTGTAATTTTGCTCGCTTTCATTTCTTCGGGACTGACGCCGGATTCTATCAAGGAGTCGTATTCATAGCTTGAGGGCGTAATTTGACCGACTACAATAATGTCATCATTAGAGCCCTGCTCCGACTCATTTTTTAGGAGATCTGAATAGATGTGTTGGGCTGTCTCGCTAATGTTAGGCATATGTTTAATTATAACATATATATTTACATATTGTCAAGTATCCGCCAACTTGGCTATCTTGAGTTTGCCGGCAGATCTCGGCTACGCTCGAGATGACACTTGCTTTGTTCCAACTTCAAACTTCAAACTTCCAGCCTCTAAATTCTAAATTCTACCTCAGAGTCCAATGGGCGGCGCCGAGCGGGCGGATTTTGCCGGAAATTTCTAACATAGTGATGGTTTGGCTGAAAATGGCGGGGTCGAGTTCTGATCTGGCTTGAATTTGATCTAGTTCGGTAATGCCTTCATTCATGATGTCGATAATGAGTTGTTCTTCTTTGGTGTCGCCAAATACTTCTAACTTCTCGTTGGCTTGGGCTTGCATGCCTAAAATGTGCAAAACATCTTCGGCACTGGTAATGACGTGGGCACCAGATTTTAATAAATTATTTGTGCCAACGCTAAGGGCGCTGGTGATTGGCCCGGGTACAGCACCGACTTGTTTATTTTGTTCCAGTGCGAAGTTAGCGGTAATTAAGCTGCCGCCTGCTTCGGTTGATTCGGTGATGATTACTACATCTGAAAGGCCAGCAACTATGCGGTTTCTGGCGACAAAATTTTGTTTGAGCGAGGGCGTGCCTTCCGCGTATTCACTCATAATGGTGCCACCCTTCTTCAAGAGCTCGATGGCAAGGTTTCGATGCGATGAAGGGTGTATTTTATCCAGCCCGCCGGCCAGCACGGCAATGCCCCGACCGCGTGCATCAACGGTCGCCTGATGCGCTACCCCGTCTACACCGAGTGCTAGTCCGCTGACAATGGTTATTCCCTGCTGTGCCAGATCATAGGCCAGTCGATATGTTGCATCTTTTCCATAAGGTGTGATCTTGCGACTACCGACAATGGTGACTGCCGGAAGGTAGTCTGTAGGTGGTTCACCTATGTAAAATAATTCTTTGGGTGGATGGGCTATTTCACAGAGGTAGGTGGGATAGTGCTTATGTTGTTTTGTAACTTTGTTGATTTTCATACAATATTATCCTAAAAGTATTGACAATATCCATTCAGTATGCTAATATCGTAATTCGTAAGTGATATATGTTCACTTTCGTACCTTATATACCCCATTTTAACATTATCCATTGGATAATTGTTAGGAAGCTTTCAAAGTAACCGTAAAGTTTTTACCCTCCACTTTTCGTTTTCGGTGAGTACACTCGTACGTTTGAAGCCAAGCTTTGAAGGTCTTCTAACCCCTTTAACCCCCTGCTTTTAGCAATTCAAGGATGAGCCGACATTAGGTTGGGCACCGCCCTAGCTGCGGCATTCGAGAGAGACATGCTTCGCACGCGTCGTCCGGGTGGGTTGAAGGGAGGTTTCAGCGCCCAGCAGTGCCCACCC
>CAYUUV010000013.1:0-24777 GCA_964448015.1 uncultured Candidatus Saccharibacteria bacterium | reverse complement strand
TTACACAAAATTTAGAGATCAGATGAGGGCTAATAAGGACGGCAACTGCCCTGATAATGATCCAACGGTTGCTTCGGCTACTCCCGCTCCTCCATCTAGTGGTACTATGCCCGCCAAAAAGTATCATTACGGCCGCTCGGCATCGCCTGATTGTTTCTCAAGCCCGAACTGTGTGACAGTAGTACGAGAGCTCTATGTAACACTACTTGCTAGAGACCCAGGTCCAGAGTCTACCGGCGTGAAAGATTATGCAAGTAAAATGCTTGACTGGGGCTGGACGAAAGCTCAAGTGATGCAGAATATAAAACAATCTAGCGAGTACCAGGAACATCAGGCGGAGGTACAGAATAGCATTATGGACTACAATCCCAGCCTTACCGACTTCATGGATACAGAGGCGTTTGTGTGGTTTACCGTAAGACGAATCTGTTATTCTGCTACCATATCGAATACCAACTACTGGGTAAAAGAAATAGACGAGGGAAGATCGACACGCAAGAGCTTCTGGGAATATATGCAGACGCAACAATGCGCTGAAAATGTTGCGAACACACGCCTCTATGATGCGTCCGGAGAAAATCTCACCGAAGATGGAAAGCGGGCAAAAGAGATTGATGCGCAGTTGAGTAAAGAATACTGGGCGGTGTTTTTGGAAATGTGGGAAAAGGGCGGCTGGAAAGATTGGGATGGTGTCAGCCGCGGTGGCTGGCAGCGGATTGCAGAAAGAGATCCGCATTTGGCAACACAGATTGCCTGCGAAGAAATGGTCTGGCAATATAAAAGTGGCATACCAACCGGCCTCAGTAATACTTGCTGGGAGCGTGTGACCGGCCAGACAAAGCCCATCCATTCTCAAGATATAATGTACGGTGACTATTTTGGCGACCCAGTCTCTATGGAAGAAGCAATCTCTCGTATCAAAGCCGTTGAAAGAGGCGAAGATCAATCAGTAAGTTGCCAAAGTGCTAAAGCACAAGTATTACCAGGTTGTGATACTGGCGCCAAATATGTACCAATTGCCGATCTGAAAAAGGTTATCGAGGAACGTGAGAGCCAAGCTGAAGCGTCTCAACCAGGCGAAAGCGATAGCAGTAAAAAATCACAGCAGACTACGCAAAAGAATAATCAGCCAACGAAAGTAAATGACCCAGCGGCATCCAAGTTAAATAATCAAGTTGCACAGCCTGATGCCACCTCTGGCTCAGATGTATCAAATCTGAAAGAATACTTAGAAATAGAAAATCAAGTTATGAGTGCGATAGTGTATCCAGAGTGTGATGAAGTCACCCAAGCAATTGAACCAGATCAGAGGGGTAGTTGTGTTGAGTATGTGCAGAATGCGATGGCATTACTTGTTGATCCGAACATCAGCGTGACTGGCGTGTTCGATAAATCAACCGAAGACCACCTTCTCGGATTCCAGATATCAAGGAATATTCCGGTAGCTGAGCGGGGTAAGATCGGTGCAAAAACACATACTTTGCTTAAGAAGGCTCTTGAGCCTCGAACGATGAAGTCTCCCTATGCACCACCGCGAGGAATGTTTGTAAATAATCGATAAACCATAAAGTGAAAGGAATAGAATAATGTTTAACAGAGTAAGCTTGATAGTCGGAATTGTTGCATTGATCATTGCAGGAGCAACAGGATATTTAATTGGTAGTGCCGGAGGTTCTGGTGGTGGCAATTCTGAGCAGGTAATACAATCGTCACAGTCTTTCATCAAAGCACTAGCAAAGGGTAACGTTGATGAAATACACGGTTACATTAGTGAAACGTTCCAGGCGCGTAACGGAAAGAGTCATATTGAAGAAATTGCAAAAAGTGTAAAATCTGATAATCCCGCCATTGCAGATGAAGAAGTATTCCTAGGTGATGATTCAACTGCAAATGAAGCTATTTATCTCAGCACAGTCAATAATTTACCTGAAAAAAATAATAGTACCAAAGGGAATTTTATTATCAGACTCGTGAAAGAATCGGGCAACTGGAAGATCGATAGCGCCCAAATTTATTAAGAGTTCAGCAGTAGACCTGAGTTTTTAGCCAACAGGTAGCCGTTACCGAGCTCTCGAATTATGTGTAGCAGCTGCTAGAACATGTGATCTACTTCACCTAGTAGGTAAAATGAACCAGTCACGGTAATTGATTCGGGGTATACAAGGGCTCGTTGCAGCGCTACTTTTGGTGACTCTACTACCTCTACATCTGTGAATCCTAATTCGTGTGCCATGAGCTGTACGGTCGCTGCCTTCAAGGCACGACGCCGTATATGGGGGTGCTCAAGAAAAAATTCACAAACAATGAGTCGCTTGCATGCGGTTTGTAGTGCCAAAAGCGACTTTTTGATATCTTGATTTTCACCAATAGCAAATACAAAGGTGCAAGGTGCTAAGGAATCGCGGTTCAGCCTGTCTGCCAGGGCAGCCAGTTTTTGAGGGTTGTGCGCACCATCAAGAACCACCGTGTGGTCGGCAAGGCTTCGTTTTTCAAAGCGCCCAGGTATGTATACTCGGCTGGCCGCTTCTCTGGCAACCTCTTCATCAAAATTCCAGCCGTCACTTTGTGCAATGTTACGAGTAGCGTCCAGTGCCAAAAGTAGATCATCAACTTCATAATTACCATATGGTTTCACCCACGATATGTGGGCGTGGCATTGCTCGGCCTTATGTATAAAAACGTCATTCACTGAGTTCTTTTGCCACAATGCTGTCACCTCACTATTGTGATAGAGAATCTCCGCTTTCTCGCGGGCAATTTGTTCATAGGTAGTACCAAGAATCTGCGTATGATCCAGGCCAATTTGCGTCAGAACACAGTACTTTCCCGAATTCTTGATAGTGTTGCTCAAATCATATCGACCACCAAGCCCCGTTTCTACTACCACATACTTGAGTGGCTGTTGCGCCGTCAAAACAAAACCGATAGCCGCCATGACCTCGTAGTAACTTGGTGCATCGCCATATTGGGCCATCTCACGGGCGTGGGTGATAACGGTGTGAGCCGCCTTAATGTAGCTTTTTTCCGGTGCATACTGATTATTAATTTGCACCCGTTCACGAATATCGTACACATGAGGACTCACGAGCAGACCAGTCTTTTGATTGTGAGCACGGAGTATGGCATCAATCATATAGCAAACCGTACCCTTACCACTCGTACCTGCTACATGAATAGTTTTATGGGCATTTTGTGGGTTACCCAACTGTGCGAGTAGCCGTTTGCTACGTTCAAACATGCGTGGCCCGTCGAATCCTTTATGTCGCGTCAAGAGCGGTAGCTCCTCCGTAAGGTAATGGATGATTTTTTGTAGCGTGTTGAGTTGTATTTTAGAAATAAAGCAGTCCTTTGTATGATGATTTCAGGTTCTATGGTATCAAAGTTGAAAGTGATTCCTCAATATAAAACAAGTGTAACGGTAAGAGCGGCAGCTCCTCAGATTAATGACGGGCCGTACTGGCACTCTTTGAACTCGACTGCTAAAAATGGTATACTCAAATACAATATGACCGACCGACAAGCCAAGATTCTAGCTACCATAATTGAGCAATATGCAGAAGTAGCCGCTCCTGTAGGAAGTGTTTTGCTCGCTAAGTTATTTCATGTTTCCAGTGCGACAATTCGCAATGAAATGGCAGAGCTGGAGCGACTTGGCTTTATTAAGCAGCCGCATACCTCGGCTGGGCGCGTTCCAACCGATAAAGGCTACCGCTTTTATGTCAATAATATTCGGGCAGATGAAGAATCGGATGCTTCGGCGTCCCGTAACACACGGGCCATTGCAACACGCGTGGCGCATTCCGGTGAACCGTCGCAGGCAATTAAGAGTGCGGTCGATAGTCTAGTGCAACTAACGCACAACCTTGGTCTTGCAACTATCGGTAATCAGTTGTATGTTGCGGGGTACTCGAATCTTTTTGGTCAACCAGAATTTATTGATCCCGAACAGTCTCGCGAAGTGGCCCGATTGTTAGACAATCTTGAGCCGTGGCTGCGTGAAGCTGCACCAAACGAGGCGTTAAATGTGTATATTGGCCGTGAAAATCCCATTGGTCGCAGTGCCGGTGTTAGCTTAATCATTAGCCGGTATCGCAGTCCGTATTCTGACCATAGTTACATTGGTATCTTAGGGCCAACCCGGCAGAGCTACCGTAGCGTCATGAGCTTGGTTGAACAAACAGGAAGAACACTAGAGGCAGTACTATGAGTGGTAAGACACAAGACAAAAGACACAAGACAAAAGGCACTGATCCACCAACGTCTAACGTCCAACGTCCAACGTCCACGGAAGCAGAGCTCACGGCTGATCTGAAGCGTGTCCAGGCCGAGTTTATCAACTACAAAAATCGTGTCGAAAATGAAAAAGCGACATTGTCGCAATTTTCTAAAGCACAAACTATCAAAGATCTATTACCTATCATTGACGACTTAGAGCGAGCACTGGCACATCAACCCGAGGAACTACAAGGTAATAAGTGGGCGGAAGGAGTGAGCAAGGTTTACGACAGGCTACAAAAACAGCTTGAAAAACTTGGTGTCACAAAAATTGCAGCCCTCAATCAGCCCTTTGATCCAAATATTCATGAGGCGGTACAAGTTGAAGGTGATGGCGATCAGCAGATCGTTTCAGAAGTATTGCAAAATGGCTATCAATTAGATGACCATATTATTCGTCACGCAGTTGTAAAAGTTATTAACACGTAGTATCTAATGCCAAGTTTGAACCGTAAATCTGCTGGATGCCCTCTTGAACTTCTCGATCAGACGAGGTGTCTGACCGTCGAGGGTTTTAGCCAAATGAATACCGAGGTGATTGCAGCGGTGGTATATGCTGCCGAGCTTTCTGGCGGTGCCCCGTCGGATAATCCGGATATTCAAGCTGCAGCAGATGAGTGTGTTACAAGAATCAAGCTTGGTCAATGTGCGCTGTACGAACTCACGACCAAGGGATTTCTATTTAAGAAACCTTCATAAATGTGCGATATATCACGGCTCATCTTTTGTGATTCGGTATAGTGGAAGTACTTTTAAGTAAGGAATACTATGCAGATATTTCGTTCATCGAGTGAAGAAAGCAACAACGATGCCAACACAGAAGCCGCTCCGTATTTAACGGAAGATGAGCGTCAGGAAAAGGCTCGGCGCATTGCACCGGTTACGGTTATTGGTGCAATACGCGAAAGTGGTTGGGCCAAAAGGGAAAAGGCTATTGCTCCGCCAGCCGTTGCTGAAGCAATTCAGAGCGATTAAAACAGTATCAAGTTGTACGAAATTAGCACTCAGTACTTGCGAGTGCTAATTTTTGTATGGTACAATACTTTTAGCACTCAACATGAGTCATTGCCAATGAATCATTGTTCATGCAATAGAAAATTGTAAATTGATAATTGAAAATTAAGCGACAAACCCTTCGACAATGCTCAGGGTAAAGGAGAAAATATGGGAAAAATTATTGGAATCGATCTAGGAACAACAAACTCTGCGGTGGCAGTTATGCAGGCGGGCAGCCCGACTATTATCACCAACAGCGAAGGGAACCGTACCACGCAATCAGTGGTGGCAGTCAAGAAAGACAAAGACGGCAAAGAAGAACGCCTGGTTGGTGCAACCGCCAATCGTCAGCGTGTCACCAATCCGGAAAACACCATTTTTGGTGTGAAGCGTCTGATTGGCCGTAAGTATTCAGATAAAGAAGTCCAAAAAGATATCGACATCATGCCGTACAAGATCGTTAAGAAGGGGAACGGCGTGGGCGTCACTATGGCGGGCAAAGACTACACGCCAGAAGAAGTGTCGGCTATGATTCTTTCTAAAATCAAAGCTGATGCCGAAGCTTTCTTGGGTGAAAAAGTAAATGAGGCGGTGATTACCGTGCCGGCTTACTTTGACGATTCACAGCGCCAGGCAACCAAAGACGCTGGTAAAATTGCCGGCTTGGAAGTCAAGCGTATTATTAACGAGCCAACCGCTGCAGCACTCGCCTACGGCCTGGATAAAAAAGATAAGAACGAAACAGTCGTGGTATTCGACCTTGGTGGCGGTACCTTCGATGTGTCGGTACTTGAACTTGGTGACGGTGTCTTTGAAGTCAAATCAACCAATGGTGATACGCATCTTGGTGGTGAAGATTTTGACAACGCCATTGTCAATCACTTCTTAGACGAAATTAAAAAAGAACACAGCAAAGATCTGCGTAGCAACGCCATGGCAATGCAGCGACTCAAAGAAGAAGCAGAAAAGGCAAAGAAGGAACTCTCAACCGCCCAAACAGCGGAGATTAATCTGCCATTCCTTGATCAGGGCGATGATGGTCCGATCAACTTTGAATACAGTCTGACCCGTGCAAAGTTGGAAGACCTGGTAAAAGATTTTATTGAACGTACCGCAATTCCATGCGAAAAAGCACTGAAAGATGCCAAGGTAACTGCAAAAGATATCGACGAGGTGATTTTGGTGGGTGGTATGACCCGTATGCCGGCAGTGGTTGAAAAAGTGAAATCAATTTTTGGCAAAGATCCAATGCAGGGCGTGAATCCTGACGAAGTTGTCGCCGTTGGTGCGGCCATTCAAGGTGGCGTACTGGCTGGTGACGTGAAGGATGTGCTACTTCTTGATGTAACGCCACTTTCACTGGGTATTGAAACAATGGGTGCCGTTACCACGAAGCTCATCGAGCGCAACACGACAATTCCAACCAGCAAGAGCGAAACCTTCTCGACCGCTGCTGATAATCAGCCACAGGTAGAAATCCACGTTTTACAAGGTGAGCGCGAAATGTCAGCCGATAACAAATCACTCGGCCGCTTTGTGCTTGATGGCATTGCGCCAGCGCCGCGCGGTGTCCCCCAAATTGAAGTAACCTTTAACCTTGATGCCAACGGTATCTTAAATGTGACCGCAAAAGACAAGGGCACCGGTAAAGAGCAGTCGATCACCATTCAAAATTCCGGTAACTTAAGCAAAGAAGACGTCGAAAAAGCCCAAAAAGAGGCTGAAGCGCACGCCGAAGAAGATAAAAAGAAGCGTGAAGCTGTGGAAGCCAAGAACCTACTCGACAGCGCAATTTATCAGGCTGAAAAAATGCCAGAAGAGTATAAAGATAAAATCTCTGACGAAGATGTAGAGACTATCAAAAAAGCAGTAGAAGAAGCCAAGAAGGCCCAAGATTCAACCGATAAAGAAGAAATCGAAGCTGCTGCCAAGGCCTTGAACGACGCCATCATGCCAATTGGTGCCAAAATGTATCAAGAATCGCAAAGCGATTCGCAGTCCTCCGAAGCTTCAGCGAAGGATGGAGAAGAGTCTGATGAAAAAGGTAAGAAGTCAAAATCCGATGAAGCCGTAGAAGGCGAAGTTGTCGAAGAGGACAAGAAGGAAGATTAGGTGTCCACTCTTTTTGAAGGATCACGGCCCGAGCTACCTTCGGGTGAGCAGGTTAACGAGTTTGCAGAGCATGCGCTTAGGCTCATTCATAACCTAACCCCTGATGTTAGTGGCGGGCACGTTGGCGGTAGCGACTACCAGTTAGATGACGACACATTTGTTGGAATCAATACACAGGAATTTCGAAACACCACGCCAGGTCGGCCTGATATGGTCGTAACATGTATAGAATTTGATCCCGATGAAGACAGTAGGTACACCCAAACTGAGATCACTCTGTGGGAGTCGGTTGCGACATCGCTACAAAAACGTACGCCAATACCCTATGAGGTCATTGAGTGCGAGGTGGTGGTCGCTGAAGAAGAGCATCAAGTAGCGGTGAGGGGACTCTCTCTACAAAATCGGGTTCGTCGGATGAAGAAAATCATGAAAGCAGAACGTAAGATTATTGAAAAATTAGCAGATCCCACATTCACATTGGCTGACTACCTTAAGTTTCAAAATCTACTCGTACAATGTAATGAAACAAACCGGATAGATGCGGAATAAAAGAATAACTGGTTTATAATAGAAGTATGGATACATTAAAAAATCTCAAGTTCAAACAAGTTTTTCCGTGGGTGTTGGTTATTGGCGGCATTATCGGATTACTTGCCTCATCAATTTTAACAATTGAAAAACTGCACCTTGCGGCCAACCCAGATTATGTACCGAGTTGTTCCATTAGCCCTGTTGTGGCTTGTTCACCGGTCATGAGTTCATGGCAGGCCAGTACCTTTAAGTTTCCGAATATGTTTCTCGGCTTGGCTGGATTTGGTATGGTCTGGGCAGTGGGCATGATGTTGTTTGCCGGTGCAAAGAACCTGCAGAAATGGTTTTGGTGGTGCTTTCAGGCCGGTACACTTTTCGGGGTATTCTTCATCACGTGGTTACAGTACGCCTCTATCTACGAAATAGGTAAACTGTGCCTGTACTGTATGGCGGTGTGGACGGTCACGGTACTGATATTTTGGACGACCCTTGCCTTCAACTTACGAGAAAAAAATATCATCATTAAAGGGAGTGTCGGTACATTTTTGGCAGAAAATCCGGGTAAAATGATAGCGCTACACTACCTGATTATCGTTATTATGATTCTCACTCATTTTTCTGAGTACTTCCACTCATTATTATAAAAACAACGGAGGTTATGGCATATGGCGGAAAAGCAGATACAGCACTCGGAAGATAAATCACCGTACTATTGGGCGATTGCAAGAATGACGCTCGGCGTGATGTTCTTTTGGGCCTTTCTTGATAAATTATTTGGTTTGGGTTTTGCAACATGCAAAAACGTCGAATCTGGCACGGTAATACTGCTGTGTGAACAGTCGTGGCTCGGCGGCGGTTCGCCAACCGCTGGATTTTTGGAGTTCGCTACCAGGGGCCCTTTGGCTGGTCTGTATCAAAGTTTGGCAGGGAACGCCTTCATCGACACATTGTTTATGACGGGCCTCTGTTTGATAGGTCTCGCGCTGATTGCAGGAGTGGGTATACGCATAGCCGTCTACTCGGGAGTGCTTTTAATGGCTATGATGTGGTCTTCTATGTTACCGCCAGAAAATAACCCAATTATTGACGAACATATTATCTACATTATTGTCTTGATGGGGATTCTCTCAGCAAACTCCAAACAAAAATGGGGCCTGCGTGAGGTATGGAAGAACCAGTCAATTGTGCAGCGCTTTCCTATTCTTGAATAGAATCCATGAGCCAGTATGCAGCCATGGCAAGAAGTCGCAACTGGTATCATAAGGCTAGTAAACAGGCACCGAAAGTATTAGCACTCTAGCCACGAAAGTGCTAAAATAGGATAGTATATAGCAATGAGTTTCTAGTATATCGTATGAAGACCACAAAGAATTTTACCGACCCAACAAATCATTCACTTGACGAGTATAAGCTGATTCACGGCTTGATACGCTATGTACGAACAACCAGTCACGAGAAACGAGCGACAAATGTCTAAACGAGATTACTACGAAGTTTTAGGAATTAACAAAGACGCCTCGGCGGATGAAATTAAAAAGGCCTACCGTAAATTGGCGGTGAAGCATCACCCCGATAAAGAAGGTGGCGATGAAGCCAAGTTTAAAGAAGCAACCGAAGCCTACGAGGTGTTAAAAGATACAACCAAGCGGCAACGCTACGACCAATTTGGCCATGCGGGCGTTGGTGGTGCTGCGGGGGGTGGCTATGGTGGCGGTAATCCATTTGAAGGGTTTGGCGGTTTTAATGGGCAAAGCATGCACTTCGATTTTGGTGACATGGGGCTGGGTGATATCTTCGGCAGCTTTTTTGGTGGTGGAGCGCAGCAGCGTCGCCGGGAAGACATGGGCCGCGATGTCCAAACAGAAGTAACACTCAGCTTTGAAGAGGCTGTTTTTGGCGTTGAAAAAACGGTACATATCACCATGAATGATGTCTGTAGTCACTGCAAGGGCAATCGAGCCGAACCGGGTTATGAGCTCAAAACCTGCGAGACCTGTAAGGGTTCGGGGCAGGTGGTGCAGCAGATGAACACCATTTTTGGGGCAATTCAACAAGCAGCCCTGTGCCGTACCTGCGAAGGTCGCGGCAAGATTCCCGAAAAGCCTTGTTCTGTCTGTAAGGCAACAGGGGTAGAACGTACCAAGCAAGAAATTACCATCAAAATCCCAGCCGGTATTGATGACGGAGCGGTGATTCGGCTACGCGAACATGGCGAAGCGGCGGCCAATGGCAACAAAGGTGATCTGTACGTACAAATTAACGTGAAGGCGCATAAATATTTCACTCGCGAAGGCGATCTCATTCTCTCCAACGAACATGTCAGTATGATTGATGCTGCACTTGGTACCGAAATACAAGTCGAAACAGTCGATGGTCCGGTTACCATGAAGATCCCAGCCGGCACGCAGAGTGGAACCGACTTTAAATTAAGCGGGCATGGAGTCCCGCATATGCGCGACAAAAACCGCGGCGCCCATATTGTCACCGTTCTCGTTGATACCCCAACAAATCTGACAAAAGCTCAAAAAGACATTTTAGAAAGCCTCAAAGAGGTCAAGAAAAAACGATTTTTTCAGTAGTACCAAACAGTAATTACTTGGCAAACCACTCTTGTGCCATTACACTTATGTTTAAAAGGAGTTTCAATGCTAAGTTTACTGGTTGTGATCATTGCTATTGTCGTTATCGTAGTATCTTCTCGAAACAAATCTAACACTAGCTCGACCGATTCTCGACAGTATGATCTTGGATACTGGGCCGGTCGTCGTGATTTGCGACGCGAAGTCATACAAAAACTCGGTCACTCAAAAACAGTTGACACATCAACGGTACGGCAGGTCATTGACACCAACCAATGGTACCCCGATGATTATAAAGAGGACTTAGGAGCCAATACTGGTGTGAGTGAAGGTCCAAGTGTATCGCAGCAGGCAATAGTGACACCCCAAAAGACCGCTCAGCCCGTCGACTATTCAGTCGGCCTCTTGTATTTGGGTGCCTTTCTCTTTGTTTCAGCTGCTAGTTTGTTCGTTCTTATTAGTGGCGTAAGTGGTGCCATCAAAACATTTGTTGTCATGGGTGTGAGTCTTCTTTTGTACGGTTTAGGAGTGGCACTGAGCCAATATGCCAAGAGACTTAAGAGCGTTGGTGCGACTTTTTCTGCTATCGGTCTCATGCTCGCACCACTGATTGGTGTTGCCGCATATGGCTACTGGTTTAATCAAAATCATGGGGCAGCCGTCTGGTTGGCAACATCAGTTTTCTGCATAGTTTTGTATAGCCACGCACTGTACACATTACGGACCGAATACATCGGTTATTTATTTGTTGGCGTACTCATTTCGTTAGTTGAATCAGGTTTTTCACAACTGGGTCTCGGTTCATTCTTCCTTGCCTGGGGTTTGATACTAGTGAGCGTGATGAGCCTTGCTGCCAAGCAGTTATTAAAGGGTAGGCAGCTTGGTGGCGTCACGGATATTCCTTTTACTATTAGCGCAATAATACTCGTGCCAATCGCCCTACTCTGGTCTCTTATCTTGACCAGTAGCTACGGTACCACGCAGTTGATTCTGAGTCTGTATTTTGCGTCGCTGTATTACTTTACCTACGGTTGGCTGCTTGGGTCGGGTATGGCTCGCCAAGTGAACTGGCTGGTCACCCAGATCACATTTTTACTAGCAGGTGGTGTATGGATGTATACTGCAACTGATTCACGCCTGGCTCTTAGTTTGTATCTAGCGATCTACACTGTTCTATATTCTGTAGGATCGCTATTGACGCCGCTCAGACACTACATACCTCATCACTACCAAGGGGTACTTGGCCTCAGCTCGGTGCTAGCGGTTGCAACGTTGGTTGCTGTGGCTGCCTGGCCGGTTCCCCTACTGGTAGCTCTTTGCGTGGCTGCAGTTATAGCGTGGCTGCAATGGCGGTACACGAAAGAGCCCTACACTAGTATTTTTGCACAAGCTTTACTACTCGTTGCTCCGGGAGTATTAGGATGGTATGTTCTTGAAGCTGTTATTGACCCTTCGTGGACGAGTGTCTTGTATGTGGTATTTGCGTATGTATGTGCGCTGGTTGAGCGCCTTAGAAACTCTAAAGAACGCATCACAACAGCTGTACTGGTGGCAAGTTATGCTATTGCATCAGTTGCTGCGTTTTTCATTGCACTCACATCAAGCGGATATATGACCGCTGCGGTTGCATGTGCTGTGGCGATTTTAGTGTACCAATGGGCATACTTCCACAGCAGAGGCTATACTTCTGTAGTTGGCCATGTCTTGCTGTATAGCGCACCGCTCGCTGTTGTTGCCGAAGCTGATCTTGCACTGTATGTGCTGGGTATTGCCTGGTTTGTACTCAGTGGGGCATTGTATTCATTGCAAGAGCTCATCACCAACCAAACGTGGCGAATCGGGCTGCGCTACTCGGCCATGACTGGCTTAGTAGCAATTGCCTGTATTGGTGTGATAGAAAATGATTTTTGGTTTTTTGGGCCGCTCTCGCTACTGCTATTGGCCGCTACAGTGCTGTACGAGGCGATTTTGCAGAAAGAATATGTGCTGCGCGAGGTGGCCGCGGTTATTCTGATGGTTGCCATTCAGTGGCTCCTGCATCAGATGGGCCTCGATGAGTTTTTGGTGTATAACCACCTCTGGGCTGGGCTCATTTTAATTCTTGGCCTGTTGCGTCTGCGTCGTGGCGAGTCCTCGATATTCAACACCTGCCTTTGGCTCAGTCTCGGTATTACAACTATACCGTTTGCCATACTACTGCTTAGTGGTTCAACACTGGTGTATGGTTGGGTATTTATCGCAGAACACGTCATAATTACCCTACTTGGTGTAGTCTTCAAAAAAGCACACGTTCTTTGGTGGGGGCTTTCGGCTACTGTTCTCGCGGTACTTTACCAGTTACGAGATCTACAATTTGTCGCTCTTGGGGTTTTGAGCATTTTTGTTCTCGGTATCGCTATGTATCTTGCCTTAAAGCACCAAAAAAGTCTCGAATAGATCGGTGTATTTAAAAAGACACCCTGCTGGAGAGTGTCTTTTTATCTAGCTTCGCTGAATTATGTAATGATCTCAAAGTCACCAATAAGCGGTAATTTTTCCGTTTTACCGTTGGCTGCACTCATGATTCCCATAATTGACAAAACGAGGGTAGCGATTCCACCTACAAAACCTACAATCCATCCCAAGATTGGAATAACCCACACCACGCTGAAAATCACCTCTGCAATAAAGAGGACGCAACCCTGATTAGCGTGAAACTTTGCAAATTTTGACTTTGGTGCTGCAAGCAGTGGAACTAAGAATAGAATACCGATATACGCTAAAATACCGTATACTTTATTCTCCTCAACATCTTTACTGTTATTTGATTCCTTAGCAGCTGGTGCCTTTGGTGCTTTCTTTTCCGCCATATTGTATCTCCTCAAGTTTATATATCTAGTACTAATAATCGCAAAAAATGTTACAAAATACAACAGTCAAATGGTCTGCGAGGTATTGACTAATACTTATAAAATGTGCTACAATAAGCTTATTATGGCAGAAAAATATAATAATGACAATTCCGCAGTAGTAGTGCAGCATATCCCACTCTGTCCAGACGAGAATTCTGGCATTCGCAGTACATTCATCAGAGTAAGCACACAACAGCTTGAGCGAGTTGCATCCGCAAAAGATAAGCATATACCAGATGCGAATGGGGGGTTATAATGAATACTATGAAGAAACGCAGACAAAAACCTGATGTAACTATTGTTGCTACATCCAAAGTTGGCTGGCATCAAGAGGAGCTACGCAAAGCCCTTTCTAAGCACGGGCTAAACGCTGACTGTAGAGATTTCGACGCCACCATTAGTACATCGGAACAGATCAAAGATATGGGTGACATCATAATTTGGCGTTCTTCTTCGCTGAGCCACGGCGTACAGAGGCCAGCATTAAGGGGTTTTACTGAGGATAGTTTTTTCATTAATCAAGCCATTTTTGAGTTTCCACAAGTTGCCCAGAAGTATTTCCAGCAACAGATCATAAAAAGTGTTCCGTCACTGAAGCACTTGGCTATTGAAACTTTTTTGTTCAAAACTACCGAGTCTTTCAAGTTGGCCGTACAATCGGGGGCACTGAAGTTACCCGTAATTGCAAAACCTAACCTCGGGAGCAGGGGTGAGGGAATCGAGCTCATACAAAAGGCAGCAGACCTTTCAATGCTGCCATTGTCAATACAGGATTACGTTTTTCAAAGCTACATACCTAATAGCGGTGACTGGCGTGTGATCGTTGTGGGTGGACGAGCCATTGGCGTCATGAAACGCGTAGCGAGGGAGGGTTCTTATTTGAATAACGTATCGCGGGGTGCAACTGCTATACCAGAAAAAGATTCGGCAGTAGTGCAAGCTCTCTATGACATCGCTGCAAAAACGGCTGCTGTGTTCAAGTTACGCTTTTGTGGAGTTGACATCATTCGAGATGAAAAGACGGGCAACTATATGATTCTTGAAGTCAATACCGCCCCTCAGTGGAGCGGTGAATATGGATTTACAGCGGTAACTGGTGTGGATGTTGCTGACGAGGTCGCGAAGTATGTTCGTGCGATAAAAAATAGAATGTTGACAAAGAATGTTTCAGACCTCGTGGATGAATACTATCGTTCAAACATTTTAGAGCACATGACTGAAGCTACGCATTATGCCTCACGGCTGTGGCTATGGTCTCAAGATGAATGGGCTCGAGATCAATTAGACCGTACAAAAGATGAATTTATCGGTAGCACACCAAAGCATCACAGGGAGATAGTCACCAACATTTTAGACAGGGCCAATCGTCCACTAAGCGTAAACCAAGAAAAGGCATACCGTAAAGCGTACTTTGAAAAATACAGAAAGCTACCCATGTATAATGCACTACTTTTCAAGGTGTTATTCGCAGAGACAATCTACCAGGTTGATTTGCGACCATACATAGCTGAGCACATTAATGATACTGAATTTGTACAGTACTTCGATGCACTGGTTAAAGACGAGCATGCGATACGAGTGCTTTCGACGCACGCCATCAACTACTTTTACCTGCTCAAGTTTTACTTTAAAAACAAGATTAACCTTTCGAGCATGGTACTCGTTGATCCTTATGAACTTCTAGAGATTAGTCGTGGGTATGGGTCACAGATTGAGTCAGGTGAGCTCAGTAAGCCCAACGCAATAAAACTGAGAATATACCTGCTTACTCATGCGATCATTGGTGAGTCACAATTTTACTATAGGCAGGTAAAGTCAAAAAGCTTCTTACCACTTATTAAGGAACTTGAACAGATAATCTACGATGACTATGCAGATATCTCTTTGGACAACAAGTGTGAGTTTCTTGTGTGTGCAAAGCTATGCGGCTACGAAACAAGGTTGGCGGCCATAATTGCCAGCGAAGCATCTCAGTCGCTTTCATGGTCTGGTAATTTCATAGTTGAACGAAATGCACCATTGGTTCGCCATACTTTGCGTACCTCAGAACACCGTAACGTGCTATACGTTATGAGTAATACACCGCGAAAGGCACCTGGTGACGCTAGGGGTAAGACGACTAGATCGATGGGGGAGCGTTCTGTTATTGGGCGTCTAGCGCGTGTTTCGGTTCCAGAACTTGGGCTTGATCGGCTCATAGCACGTGTTGACTCCGGTGCTACATGGTCATCGCTTTGTGTATCGGGTTTACTCGAAGATTCCTCGGGGTTACGTTTCACGTTGCTATACCCAGAGCATCCACTCTATACAGGCGAGGTAATATATCTTAAACCCGAAAATTATCGTACACTTTCGGTTAGTAGTGCGTCCGCGCAGCAGCACGAAAGATACGCTATACAGACTGATGTGACTGTCAACGGATTAAAGCGTAGAGTAAACTGTACCTTAACCGACCGTAAGCATATGATGTACCCGATTCTACTCGGTCGCGATTTTCTGAAAGGTCAGTATGTGGTTGATGTAAGTAGGCAATTTGTAAGAGCAAAACGAAAAGGAGCCACTAAGTGAATATAGTCATATTAAGCAACGGTCCGGGGAATTATTCTACAAAGCGCCTAAAGGAAGAGGCTAAACTACGTGGACATAGCGTTCGTGTAATTAAATACAAAGAGTGCTATGCAGCAATTGAAAAAAGCAACCCAGTTGTAAGTTATCGAGGTGAAGATCTTGTAAACGTCGATGCTATTATCCCACGTATTGCCAGTAATATGACCCGCTACGGTACGGCAATTGTGCGCCAGTTTGAAATGCAGGGCGTTTATACAACAGCAACTTCTATTGCGATTGTACGTTCGCGAGACAAGCTGCGTTCAATGCAGCTATTTGCAAAGTATGGTGTTGGTATGCCCAAGACTGTCTTTTCACGCAATACCGCAGACATCGATGATCTCTTAGAACACGTTGGTGGCGTACCAGTTATCATCAAGCTTGCTCGAGGAACACATGGTAATGGTGTTGTTTTGGCTGAAACTAAAAAGGCAGCGAAGTCCGTACTTCAGGCGCTATACCTTCATAATGAAGATGGTACCAATATTCTTTTACAGGAATTTGTGCATGAATCGGCTGGTGAAGACATTCGTGCGTTTGTTGTTGGCGGGCGGGTTGTGGCAAGTGTCAAAAGGCAGAGCCTAGATGATGACTTTAGAAGCAACACCCATCAGGGTGGAACGCCAACCGCAATTAGATTGACCGATGAAGAAAAAAAGCTTGCTGTAAAGGCTGCGCGAGCCATGGGGCTTCCAATTTGTGGCGTCGATATGATGCGTTCAAGCCGCGGGCCACTTGTGCTAGAGGTTAATTCTTCAGCCAGTCTGAAAGCGGTTGAGACGGTGACGGGTCGGAATGTGGCGGCGAAAGTAATAGATTATATTGAAATTAATGCAAAACGAAAAAACAAAAAAGACAAAGTGGGCGCTTAAATTTGTTGCCGTAGTTACGGTAGTTCTCTTTTCAGGTGTGTTGATATTTTTTGCGACTAAATCGCAAAATGATGTCATGACAGTTACAATCAACAAAGCCGAGTTAGTAGTAGAAATTGCGACAACATCGCAAGAAAAAACTCAAGGTTTATGCTGTCGTGATAGCCTGCCGCAAAATCACGGCATGTTATTTGTGTACGAAAAGCCTGGTACGCACCAGTTTTGGATGAAGGATACTCGGATACCACTTGATATGTACTGGATCGATGCCTCAAAAAAAATTATACATATTGAACATAGTGTGCAGCCAGAAACCTACCCTCAGACATTTGGGCCTGAGGCTCTTTCTCAATATATCTTAGAAACAAATGCTGGTTTTGCACGAGCACACAACATTCGGGTTGGTGATATGGTTGAGTTTACACGCTAAACTCTATCACCCAGGATCTTGACTGTGATACCATTAGCAGTATGGCAGATCTGATAGCACTCATTGTAGCATTGCTCGCTGCAACGTTGGTGATGATTAAAAAGGCCAGCCCAGGCATGGCTATAGTGGCGGTTTTTGCTGGTGTAGCGCTCGAACAATTGCTGGGTAAGTGGGTTCTCGGCCTACTACCGAGTGGGGTCACAGCTGCCAGCCCATACCTGCAAGTGGCTATACAATCAGTACTCACATTCACGCCCGTTGTGGTCGTGTTGATTGCTTCAAAAGTCAGACGGCGGAGCGCAATTCTCGCTTTACTCACCAGTCTTCTGCTCGGATTTCTGGTGTTTATATTTGGTCTAGAAATTGCTGATTTAATACCTTCATTGAATGTGCATACGAAAAACTCTGGCTTGTTGCATTTTCTTGATCCGTATCGCGAGTTTATTCTTGCTGCAAGCGCTATTCTTGCATTGGTAGAAATTAGTATTGGCCAACGCAAGCTCGAAGCAAAAGAAAAGAAATCAAAGAAAAATAAGCATTGACCTTACCCTGTTATTATGAGAAAATAACCTAGTCCTCTGCATTGAAAAATACAAATTAACAAACCAAGGCAGCGACCTGTTTGTTGATTTGAGAGGAAGAGGGAGTGCTGTAAAACGAAACTCTGCGAGCTTGCTCGTCAGAGCGAGTCCAAAGCCTCACTCTGACGAGGGCCCATAGCTCAGCCGGTTAGAGCACCTGCCTTTTAAGCAGGGTGTCCTGAGTTCAAGTCTCAGTGGGCCCTCCAAATAGTGAACCTCACCTCAAAGGTGGGGTTTTCTATTTGGTCGTTCTATTGAGTTCAAAACCAGGACACGCCCCGAGGGTGTCGTGGGGGAGAGCAGCCAGTGGCTGTTTGGACGGGAATGTTCCGATGCAAGCTATGCTTGCAATAGTGAACTTCTGGGGTCGCGAAACGTGACCGAGTCCCACTGGGCCCTCCAATTAGACCTTACAGATGATCCTAGTGGGAACGCCTGAACCAAAGAGCCATAATGGCTCTTTTTGCATTACTGAGAGGAAAATTAGATAATCATATTAATGAAAGTTGCATTCCCGTCCAGTTTTGCAGAACAAGCCGAAATACTAAGTGGTGACATCGGAGAGCGTGGCAATGCGTCTCTATCACGGCTACGAGAAAAAGGCTTTAAGGTAGCAACTGGCTTAACCGAATACTTCGCTGGTGCTATAGGCGTCATGGGCTACCAAAGGAGCATTCGTGAATATTGTCCAAAAGATACCACAGAAGCTCGTTTTGGCACCCTCGCTTCAACAGAAATGTGGTTGCGTAAGAATGGTGGTAGGGCAGTATTTACACTTCTTCATGGTGAAGACAAGAACGCACAACTAGAGGGTTATGGCTGGACTGGAATGGAGCCGCGTGCTGAGTTGGCAGAATATCCTATTACATCGGCTTATAGAATTGGCGAACGCTCACAAGGCAAAGGACTTGGTAAGGATTTTGTTCAGGTTGTAATATCTGGCACAAATAAGCTGTTTGCGCCTGAAGAAGGTATTGGGTTAGAAACCTGGAAAAGTAATCCTGCTGCTAGTCTTTACCCTAAAGTTGGATTTGAATTAATTGGAGAAGCTGCTGATGACGAATTGCGCCCTACTCTTAGCCCTGATGTTGCTAATGGGAAAGTTTTAGATCGCAGATTGTATATGGGTTACCCGCCCGAGCTTCTAGTTTAGTTACAACAGTTTGCACCTTGCTCCTTCAAAATGTTGTTATTAAAGACCCGAAAGGGTCTTTTTGATATGGTATAGTGTGGATTATGAAATTATTCTGTGCGTATGCGTTTACGGGTGAAGATCTTGCCGTAGTGACGAAACGTATGCGTATGGTGGTTGATACGCTTCACCAGAATGGTCACGATGCATATTGCAACCGCTTTGATGCCATCGTTGATAAATTGCAAGAAGTAGATGATACCAAAGGTATCTTTCAAGAAGCATTCAAAAATATTGAAGTGAGTGAAGCGTTAGTGGCAATTGTTACCTCTCCCAGCAAAAGCATCGGACAAATTATGGAAATTGGTATCGCACTCAGTCAAGGTAAACCGGTGTATCTTTTTGAGCATGTTTCGGCAGTTGGTTCATCATATCTTCCAAAGCTCGTAGACAAGTATTTCACCTGGGGTTCTGAGGATGAGCTTCAGCACGCATTAACGCAGGTGTAGTTGAGCAGGGTGTTTAACAATCCGTTGCAATTTTTGTTATATTAAAACCATATGAAGTTACGGTGGGTATGGCGCGTAGAGACAGTGCTGCTGATTGGCTTATTTCTTTTGAGTATTTGCATTGGGCTATTTCTGGGTAAGTTTGTGGCGGGGTTTTCGCCGTGGCTATTTTTATTCATACCGATTTGTGTGTTGATTGCGTACAAACAGGGGCCAGCGAGTATTATGGCCGTTGTGTTGATTGGTTTACTCTGCGGGTTATGGCGAGGGCAAAGCTTTTATCAACGGGTTAATCAATACACGCAGTTCTATGGCCAGCAGGTTGCGTCAATTGGCACGGTGAGTGATGATCCGGGGTATAACGCCCAGCGACAAGTCGAATTTCATATTACTAACGTTCGTATTAATGGTGTAGCACTGCCGGGTCGAGTTCGGGTGAAGAGTATTCAGTCGGCTAACGTGGGGCGTGGCGATATCGTAAAAGTTGAAGGCAGGATGAATCAAACTCTCGGGACGAGCCGCCAAGGTAGTATTAGTTTTCCTAAAATTACCACATTGCAAGAAAATACAAGCTGGGTCGAGACGCTGCGCAGTCGATTTTTTGCCAGCGTTTACTCAAGCCTGCCGGAGCCGCAAGCAAGTCTCGGTCTGGGCTATCTTGTTGGTGTGCGCTCATCACTGCCGGAAGACTTCGCCACCGCACTTTCGGTAGTTGGCTTAACACATATTGTGGCGGTGAGTGGCTATAACCTGACAATTATTGTGCAGTTTGTGAAGCGGTTTTTTGAAAAAAGATCAGCGTATCAAACTGTTGCCTTCTCCACTGTGTTGATAGCGGGATTTTTGGTGATGACGGGTTGGAGCCCGAGTATTATGCGGGCTAGTATTATTTCTGGCTTGAGCTTGTTAGCCTGGTATTATGGCCGCCATTTTCATCCGATAGTTTTAATATTGCTCGGTGCCGCTATAACTGGTTTTATCAATCCGCTTTATGTGTGGGGAGACGTGGGCTGGTATCTCTCGTTTCTGGCATTTACCGGTGTGTTGTTGCTTGCGCCACTTCTTGCACAAACCCTTATGCCAACAAGCCAACCGCCAGCATTACTCGCGGTGTTCATTGAAACACTTTCTGCCCAAGCTTTTGCCTTGCCCTACATCGCCCTAATTTTTGGTCAGGTTTCCTTGATCTCTCCACTCGCCAATTTAGTGGTGGTGCCTTTTATTCCATTTGCGATGCTGATGATTTTCGTAGTGGGGATTATCGGAATTATCTCACCTCTCGCTGCGCTGTGGGTGGCATTACCAGTTCGGGCAATGATGACGTTTACCGTTTGGATAGTTGAAAAACTAGCTGCCGTTAGTTGGGCGCAAATAACTTTAGAACTGCAACCGTGGCAGGCGATTATGATGTACTTCGTGCTTGCGGTAGGTATGGTTGTGCTGTGGCTACGATTGAAAAAACGCTCACCAAACTCAGACGCATCTGAAATTAATTGGGATCTGTTATAATAGCAGTATTCCTTTTGGAAACCATGCAATAATAACTGAAATATTGAAGCGGAGCGACTCGTGTCTGGACATAGCAAATGGTCAACTATTAAACGTCAAAAAGAAGCAACCGATGCCAAGCGTGGTGCGGTGTTTACTAAAATCGGCAATCAAATAGCAGTTGCTGCAAAAGGCGGTACCGACCCAACTACCAATTCTGCGTTAGCTCTGGCTATTGAAAAAGCAAAAAGTGCAAATATGCCGGCGGCGAATATTCAGCGCGCTATTGATCGAGTGAAAGACAAAAATGCCGCAGCGCTTGAAGAGGTGGTCTACGAGGCATATGGTCCTGGCGGAATCGGTATTATCATTGAAGCGGCGACCGACAATAAAAACCGCACCTATCCAGAGGTTCGTACGGCAATTACCAAAAATGGCGGTACTATGGCAGATCCGGGTAGCGTAGCATTTCAGTTTACAAGAAAAGGTGTTATTCGGGTTAAGGCTAGTGGTGAAGAGGCACTGCTGACAATTCTCGATTGTGGTGCGGAAGATGCCGCCGAGGAAGAAGGCGAGATTGTCGTTTATAGTGCCGCACATGAGCTTGCCAAGGTTCGGCAGGCAATTAAAGAAGCTGATCTTGAAATCATTGATGCTGAGCTGCAGTATGTACCAAACAATACAATCAAAATCACCGATGCCGAAGTTATTCGTAAGGTTGAAAAAATTATGGATGTGCTCGATGAGCTTGATGATGTTTCAAATGTTCACAGCAACTTCGACATACTGTAACGTATAATTAGCTTGCAAAATTTACAACGTATTCGGTATGCTTAGAATATGAAAAAGCTTGCGCTTACTTTGGTGGCATTCATTGTACATTGTTTTGTCTTCCAGGGTGCAGCTCTTGCTCGTAGCGGCGGTTTGTTCATTAGTGAAATTAAGCTTGGCGGCGCTATTGCGGGCCAGCCAACCGAGTATGTCGAGCTTTTTAATGACACACATAACCTCATTGATCTGAATCAGTATACGCTAGAATACGCAAAACACACGGCAGCACTGACTGAGGTTCAATGTCTTGGTGATACCTGGGATACATATGACACCACGAGTAATGTGAGAATTTTTGCGCTCACTGGCAGTATAGAGCCGCGCGGTAGGATGGTTTTTCAGGTTTCATTAAATGATGGCTTACATGGATCATTGCGGCTGATTAATCCAGCTGGTACCGATGGTTCTGCGTCTGCAGTTGATATGGTTGGCTGGGGTAGTACGGCACTTTGTAAAGAAGCCGAAGCGGCCACAGTGCCGCCGAATGGCACCAGCATCAAGCGCCTGTTTAGTACCGATGGACATCCGATCGATACTGAAAATAATAAAAATGATTTCAGCCTGCCGCAGGCACCATTGCCAGAAAGTGATATACCGCCGGCAAAAGATGATGAGGTTGTAGCAGAAGCGGCTTGTGGCCAAGACGTTGCGCTCTCCGAATTTTTGTCAGATCCCGATGGGTTGGAGGCGGATGGCGGAGAATTTATAGAACTCTACAACTCGAGTGCTCGTGAGGTGTCACTGTTGGGCTGTGAACTGAAATCGAGCAAGAGCGGTAGCCTGAGGGTTTTCACCGCAGCAGATACTATTCCGGCCGGTGGCTATTTTGTCATTAATGTTACAGATAAGCTCACAAACACTAGCGGTAGCATCACGTTTCTATCGGTTCATAACGAAGAGGTGGTTAATTATACATCGCTCAAAGAAGGAGAAACATTTGCATTCATAGAGGGCGCGTGGCAGGTGACTGACCAGGCGACACCAGGTGGGGTAAATGCCTTAGTGCTTCTGAGTGAAGAAGAAGTGGGCGGATCCGGCGCTGGTGCGGTTGTGATGAGTCCTTGCCCGGCGGGTAAATATCGAAATCCGGAAACCAATCGCTGTCGGAATATAGAAACCGCGGTAGCTGAGCTTGCACCGTGCGATGAAGGTGAATATCGAAATCCGGAAACGAACCGCTGTCGCCAGGTTGCCTTGGCAAGTGCGACATTAACGCCCTGTAGCGCAGGGGAAGAGCGCAACCCGGCGACCAATCGTTGTCGGCAGATTGCCGCTACGAGCAGTGATCTCAAGCCCTGTGAAGATGGCTATGAGCGAAATCCCGAAACAAATCGCTGCCGTAAAGTCGCATCAGTCATGGGGGCAAGCAGCTCACTGGCCGCTACAGACCAAGTAGCGGGTGCCTCCAAAATGGATCTGCGCATAATTTTTGTTGTGCTTGCGCTTGCGATTGCCTACGGGGTGTATGAATATAGAGCAGATCTAAGGAATCTCTACGATCGAATCATCGGAGTACTAACCAAGGGCCGACCTCCTGGCTAAGATTCATCTTGTGTGCAATAAATCGGCTAGCAGGCCGATTTTTGTTTTACAGGGGCTATGGCTATACTAGTATGTATGGATCCAACAAAACTGAAAGAATATCTCGAGTTCGCAACAACTATCGCAGCGCAAGCGGGTGAGATCATGCTGAAACACTTCAGGGCGGATTCACTAACAACCACCTGGAAGTCCGATAATTCACCGGTCACCATCGCAGATCACGAAATTAACCGATTGGTTATAGATCAGGTTCGTTTACAGTACCCCGACCACGGAGTGATCGGCGAGGAGGAAAGCTACCAACCAGAAAGAACAACAGTGTGGGTGGTAGATCCCATAGACGGCACGGCTATGTACGATCTAGGTATTCCCAACTCGACATTCTGTCTTGCCCTTGTTGCAGATGGTGAAGTACAGGTTAGTGTGGTGCTTGATCCATATACCAAGCGTCAATTTACCGCGCTTAAGGGTCTGGGCGCCTATAAAAATGGCCTCAAGTTCACTACTCCCAAAATGTCTAATCATAAACAATCGTACGCCTTTATTCCAACGGGGTCACGAGAAAATCCCCTGTTATTTGGTGATATCATTATGGATCTCAAGCAGCGCGGGTCAAAGATTATGTTCATTCCGAGTTTTAGCTATCTCGCAACGTTGGTCTTAGAAGGCTCAGCATCGGTCGCGTTGATGGCCTATGGATCACCGTGGGATGCTGCGGCGATATCGTTAATTGCCACCGAGTCTGGCTGCGTTGCAACTAATTTAATGGGTGAAACCCGTAGGTATCATGAATGGAGTGACGGTATCGTTATTGCAAATGCGGGCTTAAGCGAACACATACTAGGAGCTTTACAAAGTGCGCATACTGGGGATTGATCCGGGTACCGGAATTGTTGGTTTTGGGGTGATTGATGCACGTGGTGTACATAAAACCATGATTGATGCGGGCGTTATCAGAACTCCGGTGCATCAACCAGCTCAAGAGCGATTACTCACAATTTATAATGAAATACAAGAAATCATCACACTCAATAAGCCGGAGGTGATGGTGGTGGAACAATTATTTTTTGCACGCAATGTGACCACTGCGATGACCGTGAGCCAGGCGCGTGGCGTCATTTTACTGGCTGGGCAGCAGGCGGGTCTAACCCTGGTGGAGTTTACACCACTTCAGATTAAGCAGGCGCTTACCGGATACGGCAAGGCTGATAAAAAGCAAGTACAAGAAATGGTGAAGTTACAGCTTCAATTAGAAGTCATTCCCAAGCCGGACGATTGCGCCGACGCCTTGGCCGCCGCCCTTACGTATGCTCCATAGAGCAATTTAGTTGCTTTATTGTAAAAAGTATTGACAAACATAAGCTTTTTTGCTATTATGAAATAGTAAACAACAAAACACAA
>CAYUUV010000012.1:0-24786 GCA_964448015.1 uncultured Candidatus Saccharibacteria bacterium | reverse complement strand
TCCCAGCGGAATACCCTAAAGGCAACAATGTAAATCACCACAATCCAAGCTGCCATGATACCAAGTTGCGGGCCGAGTTCAAAAATAGTTTTGCTTTCGGTAATGATGAGGCGGATGCTGTCAATAACAGGAGTCAGTGGAATGAAGCGTGTGATCGACTGCAACCATTCGGGCATCATAAAAGTCGGGAAGAAGACGCCGGAAAGAAACATCATAGGGAATGAAATAATTTGCGACAGCGGTGCCGCCTGGTTTTCGTTCTTCGCCCAGCCGCCGACTGCCAGCCCGATACCAAACATCAAGACAACACCAATAACCGTTACGACTGCAAGACTGATGTAATCGCCGCGCATATTTAGATTAAAAACAGTCAACGCCACAAGCAGCATCAGCCCGGCCGCCATCAGGCCAACGGCCGCATTCGAGAGTACATTGGCCACAAAATACTGCCAAACTCTCAGTGTTGTGGTGTGGTAGCGGCGCAGCACACCACGTTCTTTCAATTTTGGAAATACCGTGGTCGGCCCAAAAATGCCCAGTGAAAGCAACGTAAAGCCGAGCAGGCCTGAAAAGATGAAATCAAACTGTCGCAGACCCTCTGAGGCAGTCGAGACGGCCGTAGCAGTAAACGGCGTACGAACATCGACAAACTGTTTGTTCACTTGCTGGAACATATCATTCAAAATTGAAGTGAGCACTTGGGCGGCTTGCGCATTATTGGTATCGTGTAGCACCTCTACTTTTCCGCTTGGTTGCGTTGCACCAGGCTGCACTGTACCGAATGATTCTGGCAAGATAATCGTTGCATGTATCTCGCCGCGGTTCATTTTTTGCCGGGCTTGCTCTAGCGTGGTGATAGAACTTTGCACTTCCAGCATTTCTGCCTGATTGGCATTTTCAACAAATTGCTTGGCACTGTCAGTATTGGCATTATTTAAGAGTGCTATTTTAAACGATGTCTCATCTTCACCGCCAAATAGACCGCCGAACACAAACAAAAATATCAGTGGAAAAAGAAAGACGAAAAAGATGCCTACTTTGTCTCGAAACAGCCGTTTGATATCAATTCGGGCAAACGTAATGATTGGTAATAGAGCTTTCTTCACGACTAATCCCTGAGTTCCTTTCCTGTCAGACGAATAAAGACATCTTCAAGGTTGGCTTGTTCAACATGCTGGGATTTTGTAAAGCCGGAATCAAGCAGGTTTTTAATTAATGCCTTTGGCGTGTCAAGCGCAATGATTTTACCTTTATCCATTATTGCGACACGGTCGCAAAGTAACTCTGCTTCTTCCATATAATGTGTTGTCATAATTACTGTTACGCCACGTTTTTTAACGTCTTTAATCAACTCCCATAAATTACGGCGCGCTTGTGGATCAAGCCCAGTGGTGGGTTCATCAAGAAAGAAGACTCTTGGACCATGCACTAAGGCCGCGGCAATGGAAAACCGTTGTCGTTGACCGCCGGAAAGTTGTTCAACATAACTGTTTGCTTTTTCTTCAAGCTGGACACTTTTTAAAAATTCAAGGGCGTCAACGGTTTCTCCGTAGGTGGAAGAAAAAAATTCGATCAGTTCTGTTAATTTAGTTTTTTCTTCAAACGAAGGGGTTTGAGGCTGCACACCAATCATCGCTTTAATTTTTTGCGAATTTGTCGCAATATCTATACCAGCCAAGGTAGCGGTGCCTTCATCTATTGGCCGAAGGGTCTCCAGCATTTCAAGTGTCGTCGTTTTACCAGCGCCGTTGGGGCCTAAAATGCCGAATATCTCGCCTTCTTGCACATCAAAACTAATGCTCTCAACCACGTTTTTACCGCCATATGTTTTGGTGAGATTACTCACCTGAACAATTGGGTGCTGACGAAGCTTCTTGCTGGTTGTTTTCTTGGCCATGTTTTTATAGTACTCCCTCTAGCGTAATCTATCTACTCTTGCATTATTGCCGTGTACACAACTGTTCTGGTATAGCTAGCTGCTTGCTTGGATGAGTTAATTTTAAGCCCATACCACACGCGCGTTAGTTCGCCGCTTTCTGCACCAGTGGTATTGGTTCTGATTGTCGTCGAAGTGCCCAAAGGCGTGATGGCCGCAAATTCCAAACTGTTGGATGCCTGGTTTTGTATGGCCGATGTTGGACCCGAGCCAAATCCAGAAAAGCCATCAATTCGAAACCCCCAGGTATTGCCCGACAGTGTTTGGGGCGCAGCCGGGGTACCAGACACTGCCGCTATCGAAAGCGAACCGGGTGCGACAAGAGCAGTAGCCAGACCATCATCTGCATCTGATTCCATGGTGAGTGTATAGCCAGCAGTGCTGTTTGTTGTGACCGTGACTTCGTCATCGCTAATGGTGTAGACTCCCGAAGCGGTTGGGGTAGAATCGAGGTTCACCGAGCCCGTGGTGGTTAACGAGATGGTACAGGTGTTGTCGTAGGTACAACTTCCGTACTTCCCAATGCCGTAGGGAGTTGCCATGAGCAAGCTGGGATATACCAGGGTAAACCCAAAAAGTATGAGCAGAATCAGACGTTTCATCATATTTTATGATATCACGCTAATGCTTGAAACTTCTAACCCCTCCTAACCTGTTGAACAGGTTGATACGCTAGTGGTTTTTTAGTATACTAAAAGGCAATGTTTACTAGGGTATTTACGAGCTAATATGGCCAGGCTTCCAGTCGTTGGTGGCGATGATGGCAACTGGGGTAGTCTTCTTAATACCTTCTTGGAGGTTTCGCTTGACAATACCAATGCCGATCAAGGGGAACGAGGCAAGCTAAAACCTGCTGCCGTTGACGCCGCGGGAGCGGTGATGAACACCGACACCTCAACTGCCACTATGAGCTTTGTGGTTGATGAAGATAACATGGCCTCGAACTCTGCTACAAAAGTACCGACGCAGCAGAGTGTGAAGGCATATGTTGACACCTCTACAGCCGGTCTTGCGACAGACGCGAGTGTTGTGAAATTAACCGGAAATCAAACTGTTGGCGGCCAAAAAACCTTTACCAATCCAACTACTTTTAACGACGTTATCACCGGTGTTGCTGCTGGCGCACCAGCAACCGATGCCTCGTTTGTAATGGGAGCCGGTGACGATAGTGCTGTTGCCTATTTCCTGAGTGACAGTAGTGCTGATCCTGATCTTATGATTGGTACAATGAGTGGAACAGGTATGATTGGGCTTGGGTCAGATGGCAATGGCGTTGATACGGCAATAACCCACACCGGATTTAACCACCTCACCCTCTCTGATATCGGAGGTGGTGGCAGCAACCACATCCGTCTTTCTAATGTTGCCGACCCAACCGCCGCCCAAGACGCTGTAACCAAAAACTATCTCGATTCAAATCTGATGAATGCCGGGAGGCCAGGAAGTGCCGCATACCGATCAGCCAATATGGACACTTGGTTTGCAGCATTAGGGCAGGCTCACACCACACCAGCCAACATTGTATGGATCGGGGATTCACTTTCTTCCCTTGCATCACTTGGCAAACCAATGCCTTGGGGTGTATTACAGCAAATACAAGAAAACAACCCTCGTGGCTATCGCAACGCCAACCCTGCTTTTAATACACCTGGCGAAGTTGATGTTGAAACAAACGGGAGTCCTACAGCCACTGGCGTTGCAGGTCAGTCAGTCACACTGGATCCAAATGAATACGTCAGATTTGTGAACGATTTTGAAGGCAGTGGTGGTGGTGTTTCAGTTGTCTATAAGCAAGAGTCTGGTGCTGGAACATTGAGTGTTCGGTGGAATGGTAGCGAGATTGCTACTATCAACGCAAGCGGTACCACAACGTATAGCAAAGTGTGGACTTCTGGTCCCTTAGGCCTTTCGTTTGGGACAAATCTTGAAGTAGTCGCACAAGGAGCGGCGGTTACTGTTGAAGGTCTGTATCGTCATCAGGGCTCCGATCTAACGAAGGGTGTTCGAGTCTGGCCTGCCACGCGCTCAGGAGCCACAAGCACCGACTTTGCAACAACATATCCCGATCAAGCACTTGCCTTAATAAAAGAACTGAATCCGCAACTTGTAGTTGTAGCCACGGGAACAAATGATTCAACTGGTGTTGCGGCCACTACAAAAGCAGCGGTGGGCTCACTGGTTACAGCTATTCGAGCGGTCCCCGGATTTACGGGAGATGTAGCACTATGGATTCCTTATCTCAATACTCAATTTACTGTGAGTGAAGCGGCCGCTTTGCGTGAGCTCGTAGAAGAAGAAGATCTTGGTGTCATTGATGCGGCAACTGCGCTTGGATTTGCCGCCACCGCAGACACTGTACACCCAACCAGGTTAACCTCTGAACAGATGGCTGCCCATGCGGCAATGGTGATCTCTGGTGATCCACTGAGCACACTCGCCAAGAGGGCGGGTTGGGAATCTGAGTTCCGTAAGTGGATTGAGACAGGAAACACCACTGGCATAATGAACCTCTTTAATACTGGTGCAAACTCAATTGTTAGAGGTCAGACATGGCTACCAGGTACTGGAAGTATAAAGGTTGGTGGATTCACAGGACTGCAACTATCCCTCAATGCAAGTGATGCAAATGTACAAGCTATTATGGCCACTTCTGACGTCATGAGTTTAGCTGGTTTTAGTGGTGCAGGAATTGTACTGGGAGCTGGCGGGGCAAGCGCTGTTGATACAGGACTTACTCGATATAGCGCAAAACAACTCTCTATTAACGAGGGTACCGGTACTCTTGTTAGTAACCTAGCACCAGTTATTAATGCGCAGACTGGTACAAGCTACACACTTGTTTTAAACGATGCCGGAAAGCAAATTACACGGAACAACAGTAGTGCATCAACACAAACATTGCCGCAAAATAGTGATGCTGCAATTCCAGTCGGTGCACAAATAAAAGTCTTAAATATCGGTACAGGCACTGTTACTTTGCAAGCTGGTACAGGCGCTACGCTTGTAGGTGATACAAGCCTCTCAACCAATCAAGTGGCAACCGTCATAAAAATCAGCACTAATGGCTGGCTAGCATCTGTTGATTCTACGAGTACAACAGCGATGGCAGGCCCCGCCAGTGCCACCGACAATGCCATTGTCCGTTTTGACAATACAACCGGGAAGTTGACGCAGAATAGTTCGGTTTTGGTCTCTGATACAGGAGCGCTACGCTTTGACGTCAGCTCAGGCGCAAAAACATACTACCGGACTGCGATGATCCGGGATGCTAGCGCAACCGTCACGGGCACGCTGAAGATTGTCTTGCCGTTTTCTTGGACCGGTACGATGTTGCGCATGACAATCAAGGGCTACAATTATAAGTTTAATGAAAGCGCTTGGGATCTTACCGTTGCCGGCTATACCTATGCAACAACCCCGGAGTGGTTTAACTACCATGCCGTCGCTTCAGGCAGAACGCCCTTTACCAGCGTTCGGCTGGCGCATGACGGCACGAACTGTGTAGTGCTTCTGGGCGTCACCTCAACAGTCTGGAATTACCCAACCGTTGAGATTTCAGAAGTAATCGCCACCGGAAGCCAAACATCAGGCTGGGATGGCACGTGGTCAATGAGCTTCGTTACCAGCGAAACCGGCATTACCAATATTGTGACCCCAACCCTGAATAAAATAGCTGCCACCAGTAGTGCGTCTGCCACTGATAATGCCATAGTGCTGTTTGACGGTACCAGCGGCAGCGTGATAAAAGATTCTACAAAATTACTGCCCAGCGGCACTATTGTTGGTACGTCTGATACGCAAACATTGACCAGCAAAACACTCACCTCACCAGTCATAAATACCGGTGTTTCTGGCACCGCAATTGACACCGATGGAACCTTAGCGGCTAATTCCGATACAAAACTTGCCTCACAAAAAGCAGTCAAGACCTACGCCGACACCCTTGGAGCCGGGTATGCAGTTCTTGCCGGAAAAAGCGGCGGGCAAACATTGAATGGTGGTACGGGATCGGGAGACTATTTATACCTCAGAAGTACCACCCATGCCACAAAGGGCATCATCTCGATTGGATCAACACCAAGTACCAAGGTGATTATTGGCGGCACGGCAATGCCAGCTAACGCGGCAGCTTCCTTTGGTATTAACGCCAACGATACCTTTACCAGCGGCGGCACCCAAGTCGGTACTGACGCCCAGTCGAAACCAACCTTTTCCACTACTGCTGGCGGTAGTTGGCTGGGAGCAGACTTCACCGCCGTACCGGTCGCTATGGTCAACATGGCTAACATCACCGGTATTCAGATGCAAGCTGGCCCCTCGGGTGCATCCACGGGAACTATTACTGAGGCAATTGGTGTCAATGCCTTTGGTACTAATGGCACAGGAACCGCAACCGTCACAACGGCAATCTCTGTCAAAGCAAATACCGGATCTTTTTTGGGGCCCGTGACAGATTCGATTGGCGTAAAGGTACAAAATGGGCAATACGGTGGAACAACGACCAACACAACTGGTCTTTACATTGATTCCCTGCCTGGCTCAACCAGTAAAATTGGTATTGATGTAGTTGGCCAATCCAGTGCAACAACCAATATTGGGGTGCGGATTGCCAAATCAAACACCTACTCTTTGCAACTGAGCTCAACCGCCGGCGATGCGGCCAGTGGTATAACCTTCGGAACTGATACAAATCTGTACCGCAGCGCTGCCGATACGCTCAAGACCGACGACAAACTACTTATTGCTGGAGAACTTGAACTGGATGGTGCGCTGAATCACGATGGTAGCACGGTTGGCTTTTTTGGTGCGACACCAGTTTCCCAATCTGCCGGCTGGTCGGTGAACAATGAGGCGACGCTGAAAAGTTACGATGCTAATGCGACATCTATCAACGAAATGGCCGACGTACTGGGTACTCTGATTGAATACTTAAAAACAACTGGTATACTGGGAGGTTAGAATGGCAGGAATCTGGGGAGACATTAATGGATCACAAACGATTGGTGCTAACCAAGCGTTGAGACGTAATGCCGCAGATAATGGCTGGGAGCCCTTCACTCCTTCTGGTGGTGCATACAGTGCTGGTGTTTCTACCGATGGCAATACCGCCGGAGCTACCGGTACCGTCAGTAACCAGTTGGTACTGGCTGGCGGTAATAACATTACGCTTTCGCAAACAACTGGGGCGGGCGGCGCAACGGTCACGATTGTGGGAGGTGCTGGTGGCGGTGGTGGCGCTGGAACAAATACCTTTGGTATGTCAAACCTTGGCAATACCGCAGGAATCAGTGGTGCAGTTTCTGGATCACAAGTCGCTATGTACTTTGCTGGTGGCAATAACGTCACCCTTTCGCAGAGCCTAAATGGATCATCAGGTACCATAACCATATCAGCTGGTGCTGGTGGCGGCGGTGACCCCAACGTATCAGGCTCATATTTTGATAACATGTTGCAGCAAAACTCTGTCCAGGCCATTACCTACACTTCGGTCAGTACTGGTCTGTTCGGTAGGGTCGTGCTACAGCCGTTGACACCAGCCAACGAATGGTTCCCGTACCACATTACCGCCTCGACTGCCCTGTTGGGCTTCAGCAACAGTGGTTCGTCAAGTATTTCTGGCGCCTTTTCATCGTCGTGGTATCTTGGTATCTACACAAGAAACAACTCGACACAGCTTTCACTGCTCAATTCGGTTTCCACCTCTTATGGACTTGCCGCAGCTACCAACAATAGTGCCAGCTTTAACGGTGCTCGGTGGATGTCGTTTGACGCCAGCCAGTGGTCAAGCTCACCGGTATTTGTGCAAGGCTCTCGTTACTTCTTTGCTTTTCTGGCTCGCACTTCCGGCACCTATTACGCCTCTCATTCGCTGGGCGGCATGCACCTGGGTGCCAGCGCCCAGAGGTCAGGTTACATGGCAGCGGTTGCAGCCTCTAATACCTCCTCGAATGCCTGGCATCCATTTATGGGCGTGCATTCCTTAACGACACACACCGCTCTCCCGCCCACTCTTGCCAATAGTGAAATTAACAAGGCGAGCGTCTATGCAAACTTCGTCCCACAATTTATAATAAATGCAGGATTTGGAGTGATACACTAGAGACACCATGGCAACACCGACTATTTTAGTTCCTGATACTGCAGGCATACACAACGCGAGCGAATATGTAAAACGGCTTGAGAAAGAAAAAACGTACCGTGATCTTTCCACGGTCATTGTTTGTCCTACTAGGGGAATGATTCCGGCTCGAATTGTACAAAGCTGGCAATCGATGATTCGCCCCATGAACCAAAAGGTTGTTGGGCCTATTTTTATAGAAGGCATGGAAGTTGGCGAGGCATACAACGCCGCCATCCGTATGGTGCTTGAAAATCAAGAACTCAAGAAGTACACCTTTCTCCTGACAGTTGAGGAAGATAACGCCCCGCCACCAGATGGTTTGCTCCGTTTATACGAATCAATTGATGATTACGACGCAGTAGGTGGCCTCTACTGGACCAAAGGGCACAGCGGCCAACCAATGTGCTACGGCGATCCAAAGGTCATGCCCTTAAATTTTGTGCCGCAAATTCCCAAACCCGACACTATCACTCCCTGTAATGGACTCGGCCAGGGCTTTACCCTGTTCCGGTTAGAAATGTTTAAAGATAAGCGCTTTACCTATGGGGAATGGTTTAAAACGGTGCAGGAAAGCAATCGGTCTTACACGCAAGATCTCTGGTTCTTCCAGAGAGCCCGCGAGCTTGGCTATAAATTTGCGTGCGACTCCAGGGTCAAGGTGGGGCACTGGGATAATAACGAAAGGATTATGTGGTGAGTAAAAAATTAAAGCTAGCCCTTGCATGCGGCCAGAGAAAGCCTGAAGGGTTTCAAGGTGTCGACATTGCCCCCGCCAAAGGCGTTGATTATGTTGTCAACCTACTGGAGTTTCCGTGGACACAATTTAAAGACAACTCCGTAGACGAGATTGAAATTTCTCACTTTGTCGAACACATCCCGCATGGCGACGGCTTCCATGATCCGTTTTTTCAATTTTTTGATGAGGTGTATAGAATTTTAAAACCTGCCAAGTTTAGTGCCAAAAACCCCAATATTCCACTCAGTGGTTTTGCAGTTGTGACATCACCCTATTATAGTTCTATGCGATGCTGGCAGGATCCCACACATCAGCGCGCCATTAGCGAGGCCACCTTTTTATACCTCAACGAAAACTGGCGGAAAGAAAACATGCTCGACCACTACCCAGTGAAATGTGATTTTGACTTTCAATATGCCTATAATGTTGATAATGAATGGCTGCAACGCAGTCAAGATTCGCAAGGATTCGCCTTTAAGCATTACAATAATTCGATTGCAGATATATCTGTAACACTGATCAAAGCAGAAAGGACTGCATAATGAAACCCGACGAAGCAATAAAGGTTCTTGCAGAAGTATGTGCAAATTTTCAAGGTACTCTCGCTCAACATCAAACCATACAAACCGCCTTACGAACGCTTGAGTTACTAGCAGTTGAATCATCAGCAAGTAGCCAGAAACCGAAGAAGAACGCTGAAAATACCCCTAAGACATCAGCTAAATAAGCTAATAAGGCAGGGTAGCTCTTTTTCTTAGCTGACGAAGAACACGCCCATCAGTACAGCAGCCAAGAACATCGTAACAAAACGTACCAGACGATGCGCGTGCGGTGTTAGTTTTGTATGCAGACGTGGTTCAATCAGTCGGCTCAGCCTGAGTGTGTACAGTGGTGCCCACGACGCTCCCACCGCAAGAAATACCGCCGAACTCACCAGTAACCAATTACCCGCCACTTCGGTGTACGATTCTCTCCGTTCAAAAGCGGTGTCCGCTGCATCATCAGTGCCGTTCAAGCCGAGCTTGTCCTTTATTTCTTCAACAATACTCTGGTCATCCAGACTCCGCGGGGCATTATAGTCTGGCGGTAAACTTTCCATTTTGGCGCCATCATTCACGCTTGAGGTAGTATTATTAGGGGTTGAGGGTATGACATCAGGAACGTAGTCAACGACTATCTGCGTCTGAGCAGAGGTGTTATTGCAGCTAAAAGAAGCTTCTACTCTAATAGTATTGGTGCCCTGCATAAGTCCCACAGTAGTAGATAAACCACCGTCAAAACCCAGTGCAATCGAGTGACTATAGCTCTCATTTACATATATATCGATTTGTGTCGCATTTTCAACCGTTCCAGACAGCGTAATATTAGGGGTATTCACAACCGTATCAGAAATCGGCTGAGAGATCGTTAAAACCGGGCCGGTTGTCGTATCACACAAGTAGGCGCCAACTGTAGAATCTTGCGCCCTAGCTGCTTGAAAACAAAGCAAGAAGAACAGCAGACAGGCTACTGCAAGTACGTAGCGATTCTTATGTAAACTCTCATTTTTTGGCACGGCTATTGTCAGACTTGCTCTTTTTCCCACCACCAGACTTCTTCCGTTTCCGCACGATCAAAACAACAATGAGGAGGATCACCACTGCAATAATTCCAGCGAGAACCGTGTACGGCAGCAACACAATAAATCTTGAGTTCAGATCTGTTGTTTCTCCGAGGTAATTAATAGTCCCTGAAACCTTATAAATGCCGACGGGTGCTTTGCTATTAAAATCTGAGGTGATCCGCCTTGTCGTACCAGGCATAACTAAATGTTCTTGGTTATGCACCAGTATCTCTTTACCAAAGATATTACTGTAGACAATATGCGTTGATGTTAAAAAGTGTGTATTACCACCATTCTTAATGCGTATTGACGTAACTATCGGCTTCTTTTTTTGCCAACCGTCAAAACTCCAGCCCAGTACAGTACCTTCTTCTTTAGTATCACCATTCACCGTTATATACAGTAGTGAGCCAACACGTTTTTTTCTGACAACTTGCGTTCCATCACCTAGTGCAGGCTGTGTCTCAGCAAACAGTACGGCGTAGTGACCCCCTGGAGCCGCATCTTTCGGTACCGTAATAGAATAGGGTATATCAATACGATCGCCCGCCTTCAGTGTTACGTCGATGTTATCAAACTGTACCCAGTTATAAGCTTCTGTTCTCTGATTTACTTCTGTAAAGTTCGGATCGTAGTTTTCATTCGTTACCGAAAAAGGGCGGGCATAGACAACAAATCGGTAATCCAATGCACCGTCGTTGATAACTGTCATTTTTGACTTCACAACAGTGCCCGCATCAGCTATGGGCTTATTAACGGCTGGTGATAGCGAGATACTTTCTGTCGGGGTTGAACCTGTTTGTGCCAACACGGCTACAGGTGAACCGCTCAGTATCGTAGCTGTGATGACCAGTATTATCAGCAAAGCTCTTTTTATTAAACTTGGCACGTACACTCCACTCTCTCACCCGAATTATTGTTTAATTTGTTGTCGCTGTATACGATACCGTATCACTATAGGTACCATTTGGTTTGGTTGTGTCAGCCTTTACAGAATACCATACTGTTGTCGTGTCAGCAGAAGCGGTGGTACCAGTTGTTTTAAGAGTCACAGGAGAACCACTTGCTGGCATACCAGCCCACTTGGTTGTGCTTGATGTAGCATTGTTCAGTGCGTTGTAGGTTGCATCGAAGTTACCACCTGGGATAGCGTAACCCCATGAATTATTAGCTAGCGCCGTTGGAGAAGCAAAGGTACCGGTATGAGCAGCAATGGTATTAGCACCACTCACTAACGTTGTGGTGGCATCGCTATCTGCTAGTGTTAACACATAGCCTGTTGAGTTATTAGTTGATACTGAAACGGTGTCGGAAGAACTCGACTGCGCACCACCAGCAACCGGTGTCACCGCTATTGCTACCGTGCTTGATGTTGAAATACTTATTGTCGAGGCGATGGCAGCGTTCACCGTTGTTGATTCATTATCTGTTGCTGCATAGACGCCTAGTGGTGTGGCAAGTAGGAGCATCAAACTCAGTGACACTAGCAATCGCTTTTTATATATTTTATTCATACGTTCCTGTTTCCTTATTTTCATACTACTATATCTTACTCCTTCTTAAAAGAACTATAGTTATGTATTCATCGTACCACACTAGCACAAGCAATATCAACAACTCTTAGTGAAATAAACAAACAGCACTCGGAATTGAGTGCTGTTTGGCTGTCTACCACAAGAGCGACTACTTCTTTTTAAGAACCAAGAAGCCGTTACGTGGGTTTTCTTCAACCTTGCGATCTTCTGGAAGATCAGTTGGTTCACCCTTTGCGTTTGTATCAGACTTGCTGAAGTAATAAATACGCTGTTCTTTACCACCGCGTAGTTTAGTTACTGATGTAAATAGGTAGTATGTTACCCCTTTTGAATTTGTGTGCGAATACTGTGCCATAAGATATACTCCTCCTTAATTAGTTCGCGTATCCCTAGCGTAGATCAGGCCTTATCTGTTGTCAACTATTATTTTACAAAAAGTTATTGTGAACCCGCCTACGTATGATCAAACGGACAAGAATATACTCACCAAGTCGCGCAACAATCAAAAGAGCAATTACTCCTGTTAAAATCAAAAATATACCTGCCATATCGGGCGCCCATCGCGGACTGGCAAAGGTATATTTAAAAAGATCTTTTTCAGGTAGCACAACTTGAGTGGGATCGATTGTTGGGTTGTTTTGCAGGGCATACGCCGCGGCGCAGTTGGCAATATTCGCGATTGGCACACCCTGCCGTTCACAAGCTTTGGTTGCCTCTGCATACACATCCCTACCGCTCCCCCGGTTCGCCGCCTCAATCGCCGCTTGAGCCTGGCGATTGTAGCTATGCACCAGTTCAATAGGCCGTACGATCTCGGTATTGATATGGTTGAAAACATGTTCATTAAGCTTCTGTAATGCCCCTGTGACATCTCCCGCCTGCTCATCGGCCTGAATAACTGCATTTCTTAGTTCAATCATTCTGAGATTATTCTGTCGCATCAACAAAAGGCTGGAAACCAATGAAATAACCAACAAGGCGATAAGATGCCATGTTTTGAGATGTCTTTTTCGCGTTTGCTGCGTTAACCGTGTCTGATCCCACCCATTCATTCTATTTATTGTAACAGCTTATGAGTTGGTAGTTGATAGTTGATAGTTTATAGTAGTGAATAATATGCGTTGCAGAACCACTAACTACAAACTGAGGATCACCCACTAGCACCATGCGTATATATTTTTCAGGAATCGGTGGAGTTGGTATTGGCCCGCTGGCTATGCTGGCACTTGATGCAGGGTTCTCGGTCAGTGGTAGTGACTTGCAAGAATCAGAGATGACGAAGCACCTGCAAGCTCGTGGTGTAACAATTTATTTTGGTAAGGATGAAAGTAATATAAGCCAACTTCATACTGAGCTGGATCCAATTCACTGGTTGGTACACTCTTCGGCCATCCCGAGCGACCACCCCGAGCTGGTTTTTGCGCACGACCACGGAATTCAAACCAGTAAGCGAGATGGTTTTTTAAATATGTTCCTGAAAGGAAAGAACCTCGAACTTGTTGCAATAGCCGGCACGCACGGTAAAACCACGACAACCGCCATGATAACATGGCTCTTTCGAGAGCTCGACCAACAAGTGAGTTATTCTATAGGCACAACGGTGGGCTTTGGACCTTCGGCTCAATATCAAGTTGGTGCTCGCTACTTTATTTATGAATGTGATGAATTTGATCGTAATTTTCTGCACTTCCAACCCTATATAAGCACCATTACATCTATTGACTATGACCACCCCGACACGTACCCAACACAATCTGAATACCAAGCGGCTTTTAAGCAATTCATTACCCAGAGTCAACATACCCTGCTCTGGGACCAGGCAGTTCAGTACATGGGACTCCCCGCTCAAGAGACGATCACCGTTTTTAATATGGCTCAATCCAACCTTGAGGCGATTGCGTTACCCGGAAAACACATGCGAGCCAATGCATGGCTTGCCGCCCAAACCGTGGCGAAGTTACTACCAGACCAAAATATTGAAGTACTGCAAGGTATGCTTGCCAACTTCCCGGGTACTACCAGGCGATTTGAACAGCTCAGTGAAAATATATACACCGACTACGCGCATCACCCGGTTGAAATTGCTGCGACCATCGCTATGGCGAAAGAACTCAATTCTAACGTGGTTGTCATCTATCAACCACATCAAAATATTCGGCAACATGAAATTGTACGTGAAGATGCCTATAACCACTGTTTTGAAGGAACACAAGTTGTCTATTGGTTGCCAACATATTTGAGCCGTGAAGATCCCCAACTCGAAATATTATCACCCACGCAGCTCATGATAACGACAAGTCCTGGAACGCAAACGGAATATAGCGAAATGAATGAATCGTTATGGCAAAAGATCCTTGCTCACCAAAAAAGCGGTGATTTAGTGCTATGCATGTCTGCTGGTGATCTTGACCCCTGGCTCCGCGCACAAGTCGCAAACAAGGGAACATCGTGGCAGCGATAGTAGCTAGTCTGCCGCAGGCAGAGTGAGCCCAGAAGCATAGCAGGTAGTGTAGTTTGTTGGTATGCCCTGACCGGTAAACTTCTGCTCATAGTAGGTTTTAATTTTGTAATCTTCCGAGAGATCCGATTCATGCAGATCAAAACTTAGTTCAGTAATGCTCCATTTTTCCGCTACCAGTTGCTCAAGACTCCATAAAAAGAGGTCTCTGTTATCTGTTTTAAATTTGAGAGCACCCGTCTCATTCAAAATATTGCGATATTGTCGCAAAAATGAAATATGACTTAAACGATGCTTGGCGCTCCGTTTTTTGGGATGCGGATCTGGAAAGGTCAGCCAGATTGTCTCCAGGCTGCGCGGTGTGAAAATTGCATCAAGATCATTCATATGTGCTCGCAAAAATACGATGTTCTTCACCCCTTCATTCAGTGCCTGCTTGGCACTCGTATAGAGGCGATCTGATTTGATATCGATCGCAACAAACTTTTGATGTGGATATTTTTGGGCAAGTGTCAAACTAAATTGTGCGTTACCGGCTGCAATTTCAATAATAGTTGGTGTATCACCGAGATAGGCAACAAGCCGACTCAGTGTTTTGGAGCCATCTTCATAGCGACTGTGCGAAAAACAGTTGGCAAAGCTATCGAAGTTGGCAAATTTATACTTCTTTCGTTTGCGGGTAATAATGTGGTCCGCGAAGGGATCGGGTGAAATATGAGCATCCATCGTACAAAGAGTACCAGAAATAATCAGTATCTTGAACCCTTGCTGATTTGCTATACTAAACCACATGGATCACCTAGAAGTTGTATGGAATGCGGTCGAAAGTTGGTTTTTAGATCACGGCTGGAAAATTGTGCTGATGATGCTAATCGCCAGCTTGGTACGTCGCTTTGGCATGATTTTTGTCTCACGTATTATTAATCGCAGCATTAAAAATTCTGAACGATTTGAAACAAATCGTGACCGTGAACTGCGTGAAGCAACGCTTGTCAGCCTGATTGGTTCGGTGCTACGCATTATTACCTGGTCTGTTGTTGCAATGCTCATTTTGCACGAACTCAATGTGCTGCAAGCCTTAACGCCCTTGCTGGCAGGTGCGGGTATTGTCAGCTTGATAGTCGGTTTTGGTACACAAACATTTATCAGAGATTTTGTAAGCGGTATTTTTATCGTCTCCGAGAATCAGTACCGTGTTGGCGATGTCGTTGAAATTGGAGGCGGCATTGGCATTGGTTCTGTTGAAGGTACTGTTACCAACATCAGTATGCGCACCACAACAATTCGTGATAACGATGGTGCGATTCATGTTATCCCCAATGGCGGCATCATGAGAGCCGCCAACAAAACGCTACATTCAGCTAAAATTAACATTGAAGTTAACCTGCCCATTGAGGCGCGGGTCGACGATTTTGAAGCAGCAGTGAACCAGCTTGGGCAAGCTATGTCAACTGAAGGTAGGTGGCATGATCGTATTCTCGAATCACCACATTTTCACGGTGTACAGAAATTCACTGATGAAAAAATAACCGTTGAAGTGCGCGCAAAAACCATACCAGCCGAACAGTGGCATGTTTCAAGTGAGTTGCAAAAAAGACTGGCTCACCTCATGTATACGCATGACTTTTTTGCTCAGAAACCGAAAAAGACAAAAAAATAACGCTACAATGAAGGTTCGCTTGGCGAAATCAGCTGTAGATTCTGGTCACTCACGTCTTCCGGATCAAAGTCACCGATGCCTTTTAATGCATCAATTTCTTTTTGTAAATACTCCAGCTTCTGCTGGGTGTCAGAAGCGCTGACTGGGCTAATACGGTCGACTTCGGAATCGTCAACGTCAAGCGCCTGATTTTCAGAAGTATTACCACCACGCGCAATATCATATTTACGATCACTATCATTCCAATAAAGTGCATACGCCACAGCAACAATAATGACTGCCACGCCGATAATAATAGTCAGTGCACCTGTCAGGCTCAGCCGAGCATACCATGCTTTGGGTGGCTTGACCTCGGGTGTGACGAGGGCTTCAGTATGCTCATTACTCACGGTTACCACCTTCGGTTTTGTTTTCTAACAGTTGATCTTGGTGTAAAAGTTCCAGTTGATTTTTAATGGTTTGATTCAAAAGTATATCAAGAGACTCAACACTGGTATGTACATTCTGCCGCTCCACACGCGCAGCATTGACACGTTTCAGAAATGTTTCTGGGTCACTACTACAATTTTTATAGGTAGCGGCTAACTCTCTGGTAGAATCATATGTCTCGTAGCTATTCTTGAAAGCCTCCGTTTGTTTTGAAAATTCATTCAAGTGAGTACGAAGTTCTGCGGCTCCTGGTTGGTTATTGCGCTCCAGTCTGCCGACATATATGTCGAGGCGTTGAAAAATGTAACGATAGGCTTGCAGTCGATCAACACGCGCCCGAAGATCACGAGGCTTGAGAGTTGCATCAAAATAGTCCTGTGCAAGACCGCATTGCTGACTAACAACAGTTGAATCCACCGCTCCAGCAGTTTGTGCGTTGCTCGATTGACTCGTCAATACAGCCAAAAGTAAACCAAATATACTAACACTGACCAGAAGTATAACCCGTTGTTTCACAGGTACTATTATATCATTTTCCCAGCTGATATACCTGGCCAACTTTTGAAACCAACCCTTCGTGAATCATATCTTTCAAAACCGCATCAAGGCGCGGGTCGGACAGATTGTTGGCAAGGACGCTATATTCATAATTCTGTTCGATGAGTAATTTCAGTATCCGACCCCTGAGCTGTCTGCGCGAGCCTTCAAATGTACTCTGCTTGGTGTGGTGCCGGCTGCGTCGACTTGGGTTGCTGTGCTCAGCTTTGAGAAAAGTTCCGTAATCCATCAAGGCCCAATACCATTGCCGGGGGTTATGCGTATCAAGCGTCTTTTCAATCAATGGCAGAAGTTGCCTGTCCGACACGTCAGATGAATGAGCAAAAAAGTGGTGCAGATAGACGGTCCGGATATTTGTCTCGATAAAAACCGTGGGTTTATTATAGGCGTAGGCCAGTATTGCACCCGCTGTGTTCGCTCCGACGCCCGGTAAAGCAATCAGTTGCTCCTGTGTAGTGGGAAATGTGCCTGCCTGATGAATAATAGCTGCACTCTGGTGTAAAAATCGGGCGCGGCGATTATATCCAAGACCAGACCACATTCTGAGTACATCAGCCAGAGGCGCCTGGGCAAGTGTTGCAATATCAGGAAAGGTTTGCAGAAAATCGTGATATTTTATAGTCACACGATTCACTTGCGTTTGCTGTAACATTAATTCAGAAAGAAGAATTTTATACGGATCAAAAGTACCGTCTTGATCAGGATTTCTCCAGGGCAATGTACGTCTGTTATCTGCATAAAACTCATGTACAAGTATTTGAAAACTGCGGGGCGAAATGGTACGCATACTGTTTTACTATACCCTACTCTCGATAGACTACAGTCCGCCGCGTACAATACCAACATTAGAAACATCAACTATTTTTGCCATTTTACCGGTCGCAATGTCAACAACATAATCGGCCGTTTCCGCACTGGTCACTACTCGCACAACCGCATGTGCCTCACCCACAAAACGAACTGGCTGCGTGAGTCCGCCAACTTGGGCAATAATCCGTTCATCATTTGCACCAATTGAACGAATCAGTAAGGTGCCCTGACCATCACGTCGATCTGACCACAGTACTTTACCGCCACCCGGTTTGAGTGCAAAAACCAACTCTGGTGCCGGCTGTCTGTCAATATTTTTAACTGCGCCAGTTGCAACGTTCAATTCATAGTTTCCTCCGCCAGTGTCTTGCAACTCCAAAGTACCGTAGGTCGCTCGGGTACCGTAGGACAGCTGCTTATCAGTCAAATAGGTGCGTTTGGCTCCGTTTACCGTGTCGAAGCTGGTGAGCACAGAATTTTCTATTGATCGATATGAATCGGCGGGCATATAGAAGACCTTACTCTGGGCCACGGTTCCGATCTGGAAATAGTTAGCTTGCGCAATAGGCGTAACTTGAGCCTTCACTAGGCTATATGATTGAAGCTTCGTAAAATTTGGGTCATCATAGCCCAGGTCGGGTGATGTTTTTGTGTAAACCATCACGTCGTCAACCCAGCCTAGAAGCTGCACATCACTTCCCTCATCTACTTTCTTCAGCGTTGCTTTTGAAAGATCTATGACATATATCCCGGCGACTATTCTATTATTTTGAATCTTACCATCACGATTTGCGACTAAAATAGCCTGCTGATTATTGCGATTAATGCTCAGTTGAAGTAGTGATTCATTTTCTTTACCAGTCGCTTCAATAATTTTACGCTGGTCAGAGCCATTGAGATTGCTCGAGAAGATGTCGAACTTACCGTCTCGCTTACTGATAAAATAATTTTTGTGGGCTGCTATCAGCGAAACTTCACGACTACTAATAGCGACCTCTGTTTCTAAAGATTTCGCCATATAACCTTCGGCGGTAATCTCAAGTGTTACCTTGCTTTCATCAGTTGGTGAAATAATAATACTGGCTAACCCCGACTTGTCACTTGTAGCCGCCGCTTCACCAAAACTGACCTTTGCACCAGCTAGGGGTTGCGCGGAAAGCCAATCTTTTATTACTACATCCAGTTTAATGCCAATAACCTTCAGATTCACTACTTCTGCTTTTGTTGTTCCGATACCATTCACCAGCTCTTTGGTCACCATACCATACCCAGCCTTCGTCAGCGTGACCGAGTGCTTCCCCAGGGTCACATCGCTCAGCGTCGCATGCCCAAAATCATCTGTTGACACCGAAGTACCGTCCGCCAGTGCCACCGCCACCCCCTTAATGGGCTCCTGCGACTTCTGCTCATGTACAGTAATCACTAAATCGCCGCGCAGACCAATGGCATTCAAAATAGGCCAGCGTGTTGCGGGGAATGCAAGCAGTAGTCCTATCACCAGAATCAGACAGCCAAGAATAATACGATCTTTCTTACGTCGGGCCTGTCTTTTTTCATCGGGTGTTTGATGTTTTTTGGATTCCTTTTTGGCACGGCGTCGGGCCTTCTGTGTATTCTTGTCAGTAGCTTCTATCGCCTCATCCGAAATTTCCACCACTTCAAGGTCTTGCTCGTCAAATTCAAGCTCTTGTGCTACGTCTGGTATTTCAGATATCTTATGCATGTCCACCCATCAAATAATATACTCTCATCATATCACGACCTATTGGTGCACGATTACTTTTGTGCCAACCGGGGCCCATTCATATATCCACTGTGCATCGGCGTTTGTCATATTCACACAGCCGTGTGAAGCAGGTGCGCCAAATTTTTCTCGCCACCATGCCCCGTGCAAAGCGTAGTCTTGATAGAAGTAACTCACCCATTCAACATTCGGGATACTGTAATAACTACCGTCGGCTTTTGAGCCGCCAGTCATAGTTTGTTTACGATTTTTCAACCAAATTGCAAACTCACCCGTCACGGTTTCGTGGCCTCGCATACCGCTTGCAATCGTAAAATGCTTAACAGGCGTTGCTTTTTCATAGGCGGTGGTACGCTGTTCACTTAAATCGACTTCTATCCATCTATCGTATGCATTCATGTTCACCGTTTTGAATGCCGCCGTCTGGATATTCATTGTTTGCGTCAGGTCTCGTTGCTCTTTCAGGGCCTCAGCGATTGCATTTGCCAGGACCGACCTATCCGATAATTCGGTGCCGTGGCGGCCCGCCTGTAAAATAACTTCGGCGCCCGTCGCTTCGTCTTTCAGGACTTTCTGATCTTGGGGTGGACTTGCAACCTTTTTACCAATTTCCTCAACGTAACTTTGAACTTTTGCTGGATCAACTACAAGTTTTATCGCGCCATCACTCTGGGGTGTCGGCGTCACCCAGGTTGCAATATCAGCAGGTGTTGCACGATAGGTGTATCCCAAACCAGTTAAAATAATACTGCGCGCAACCAGGTTATTAGCTGGCTCAATCAGTGATTGCAGCTTTGCTTGAGTAATTTTTGGCTTCGTAACAGTTTTTTGCACTGGCAAAGAAGAAGATTGCAGCGAATCGCCAAGTGCACTCAAGCGCTGCTTCAATTGCTCTACATCCGGCCCACTCCCATCAGCCTGATTGGTAATGATGAACGTACTTGTTGCAGGATCAAATTGCAGATGCGCATCTTGTGCTGGTACCGTTAATTCCGGTGTATGTGTTTCGAGATATTGATTCAAAATAGTATCATTAATAACCACAACTGCAGGCACGTGGTATTCCTTCCAGAAAGCGAGGCGCGTGAATAAGCCGGCATCTCGTTTTGCACGGAGGCTATTTTCAACGGTTTTCTCAACATCAACAGAAAAGCCAATCTCTTCCAGTTCTGGCTTGAGTTCTTTTTCACCGGCAACGATTGTGATACTTAATTGACGATATTGATTCTCGAGCCGCAACTGCACATCAGCACTTCTGAGGGCACCACTTTGAGCACCCGCAACCGATACGCCAGGCATCGGTCGCTGCTTGTAGTACTGCCCAAGCGCACCGCCAAGCATCAGGGTAACCAGCGTGAAAACACCAATTGCAAAACCAAGATTGCGCTGCCATTTTTTTTGCATGGCAGGAGATGATTTTTTTAATACCTTCGCCGCAGTTTTCTGAGTAGTATCGGCCAGCTCAATCGCAGACTCTTCTACTGGTTCTTGTGGAGTATCAGTATCGGAATCTTTAATCTGATCAATATCTTTTTCTGGTGCTACTTCTGAGTTCTCTGATACTTCCGCACCCAGGGCATCGAGTGTTAACTGTTCATCTGCAACAGTTTCGATATCTTGAGATTGATTATTTTTCGTACTCTCACCCATCTGTCCACTCTGGTTTTTGCTCTTACCTACTCTTATCTGCCATTGATTATACAGCATAAGCATGTATGAATAAACTACGAAATGTACTGGGGTAAGACTCCAAAACTACGCTGCAAGGAGATTATCCATCAAAGCCATGCGTACCCACATACCATTGCCCGCTTGTGCAAAATATTTAGCTTGCGGACTACTGTCAACTACTGGCTTAATTTCACCGCGCCGTGGCAAGGGGTGAAGAATAGAAGAACTTCCCTTCATACTATTCACAATACTTCCGTCAATTGTTAGATCATCAAACGCATTAGTAATGTGCGCCAGCAATCGCTGTTTCTCTTGCCGTACGTCCTCTGAGTCATCTGGCTTTGGACCGAACCGTTCATCTTGCAAACGAGTCCAGTAGAATACGTCACCCTGCGAGGCAACTTCATGTAGACTATCGGTCTCATCCCAACTCACACCCCTGGTGGTAAGATACTCTTTAACGTCGTCTTCCATCTGAAGCTCGGGAATGGAAGCAAATGTTATATGAATATCTTTAAACAAAGCAAGTGTTTTACTCAATGAGCGGACAGTTCGGCCGTGCTTTAAATCTCCCCCCATCACAATATGTCGGCCATCAATACCGTGGTGATTCTGATGAATGGTATACGAATCAAGTAGGGCCTGTGTCGGATGCTCACCAGCCCCGTCGCCAGCATTAAGAATTGGTACTCTAGAAACAGTCGCGCCTCTATCAACACTTCCTTTTTCGTTATGTCGTATGACGAGTAAATCTGGTTCATATTCACAGAGAACCTGCACGGTATCTTCGATTGTTTCACCCTTTGCAGCAGATGAAAATTCTTTTGCGTTCTCCGTTGAGCTGACACTCATACCCAGTTTGTACGCACCCATCTCGAACGAAACCCTGGTGCGCGTTGATGGCTCATAGAAAAGCATGATTGCCTGATGGCCAGCGTGTCGAGCGGCAAGTTTCAGTCTATCTTTTTGATAATCGAAATGAATTTTTTCAGTCGCCTCAAAGAGATCTTCCAGCCCACCCCTATCAAACTGCTCGGCCGAAAGTATATGCATTGCACATAATAGTACAAGCATGCTTTGAGTGATGCAAGTTTTATACTCTTAGTTGTGAAAAGCAAGCAATGCAGAACAACGCCCAACACCCTCAGCTCAACCCCTAAAGTAGCATTTTATTTACGATCGTGAGTATAATGCTACTTTTTTGGAAATATATTATGGACTTCATATAACTGAACATACTCTGCTAGGTGAGATGTGTTTATTTCCAGCATCAATAGCTCACGATAGTCCCACTTGGATACCCAAACACTTTTTTGCACTTGATGAAATTTATGTAACTTCAGAATTGCCCGGAGTCGATCCCTTTTATGACGCTTGTTTTCTGGAATATCGAAGGTAATCATCAACTGTACATCCCTTTTAAAACGCGGGCTGGCAATGGGCTGTATTTTTGATTGCGCTTTTGGCGTGAGTACCGGTAAGCCGTCATCGGTAAATTCGATATACCCATCTTTAATTGCCCGATAATAGGTTGACTTGGCATTCCGTGCCTTATGCGTATCGAATTTTTCCAGCTCTTTAAAGAAAAGGCTGGGCTTGAATGCGAGCTTGAGATTTGCTTCAGTATACGGTACGAGCGCCCTTAGAACATAGTCAAGTTTTGATTCTGGCCCACCACGTTTCATACAACATATAGTAGCATATTACTTACGATCGTGAGTACGGTGCTACTTTTTATTGATGGGTGGGGTTTGATTTTTTGGGTTACAGGCTGAGTTCTTTTAGCTGTGCTGCGTCAACTTCGGAAGGAGAGTTCATCATGACGTCGACGCCGGAGCCGTTTTTGGGGAAGGCGATGATTTCGCGAATATTTTCTTCGTCCATGAGCACCATGAAGATACGATCAATGCCAAAGGCACAACCCGCGTGTGGTGGTGCACCATATTTGAAGGCGTTAATCATGGCACCAAATTTTGCGTCAACATATTCTTTAGTGTAGCCAAGAATCTCAAAAGCTTTGTACATCACTTCTGGGCTATGATTTCGGACTGCACCAGAACAGATTTCATATCCATTCATCACCATGTCAAACTGATCGGCAACTATTGCCAGTTTTTGTTCGTCCGTCCCAGCGTTCAATGATTCCAAGCCACCCTTTGGCATACTAAATGGGTTGTGGCCAAAATCGACTCGCCTCTTACTCTCATCCCATTCGTAAAACGGAAAATCAATGATCCATGCAAGTGCAACCACGTTCGGGTCTTTGAGCTGAAAATGATCAGCAAACTCTATTCTGAGTCTTCCGAGCACCTTATGCACCACTGCACGAATATCCGCACCAAAGAAGACCGCGTCGCCATTTTCGGCCCCCAGCTTTTCTTGTACACCTGCCAATTCTTCATCTGATAAGAACTTTGCGATTGGTGACTTTGCCTCGCCGTCTTCGTAAGTAATATAGGCAAGGCCACCAGCACCTTCTTGTTTGGCAATTTCAGTAAAGCTATCAATCTGCGAGCGGCTTAAACTAGCGCCGCCTTTCACGCAAATTGCCTTGACCACTTCGGCATTTTTGAATACACCAAATGCAGTCTGAGCAAAAGTATCAGTTAATTCAACAAGCTCCATGCCGTAGCGAAGATCGGGCTTGTCCGAGCCATATTTTTCCATTGCTTCTTGGTGAGAAATTCGTGGTATATCTTCAGTGAGTAGTTTTTTGCCACCAAATTCGGTAACAAGTTTTTTAATTAATGGTTCGGTGATAACTCTTACCTCTTCGCCACTTTCAGCAAATGCCATTTCGAGATCAAGCTGGTAAAAATCACCGTAGAGGCGGTCAGCCCGTGGATCTTCATCGCGAAAACAAGTTGCCAGTTGGTAGTAGCGCGGAACACCGCCGACCATTAAGAGTTGCTTGAATTGCTGTGGTGCTTGCGGCAAGGCATAGAATTTACCTTCATGGACGCGAGAGGGGACAAGAAAATCACGCGCTCCTTCTGGGCTTGAGTTGGCCAAGATGGGTGTGGTCACTTCGGTAAATTCTTGCTGCTCCATATAATCGCGCATGAACTTGTAATAGTCGGCGCGTTTTTTCAGCATGTGTTGCATTTTTGGACGGCGCAGATCAAGGTAGCGATACTTTAAACGAATATCTTCGCTAATATTTTGGTCGGAGTTTACTTGAATTGGCAGTGGTTCAGAGCGGTTCAAAATTATAAGATCCGAAACCACAATCTCAACAGCGCCACTTTCGATATTCGGATTTTTCAGCTTTTCTTCACGCTCTTTGACGAGACCTGTTGCCGAGAGAACAAATTCGTCTCGCAGTTGTTCAGCAAGCTTGAAGGCCTCTGGTTGATCTGGTTGAAAAACTAATTGCGCAACGCCAGTGTGATCGCGGACATCAATAAAAATTAAGCCGCCGTGATCACGCCGTGCGTTCACCCAGCCTTTTATGGTTACTTCTTTTCCTATTTGTGTTGCAACTTCGCGTGTCAGCGTTCGTGTCATAATTTGTTCCTCGTTAGT
>CAYUUV010000011.1:0-29178 GCA_964448015.1 uncultured Candidatus Saccharibacteria bacterium | reverse complement strand
TTTTAGGCTATTCCCGGGCCAATGCAACCAAAATTGCCATCCGGGCACTGGAACAGGTTGGCATGGGAGCCTACACCAAAAAGAGCCCCTCAATGCTTTCCGGTGGTGAGCAGCAGCGTATTGCCATGGCGCGGGCTATTGTGAATAATCCGCTCTTTATTATTGCTGATGAGCCAACCGGTAGTTTGGACAGTAAAAATGGTGACATGATTATGAACCTTCTGCAGGAATGCCAAACCAGTCTGAAACGCACCATTATTTTGGTGACGCACAACATGGAATATCTCCCCCTGGCCGATAAGTTGCTACACATTCAAGATGGCCGCGTTGAAGAACAACGTGACGCCAGCATTAAAGCCACTGCTGATGAACTACTCGCGCAAATGAAAGAACGAATCGACCGGTTGGCAAAAGCCAAAGATCATGGAGGCACGCATGTTAAAAAAATCCAGTAGCCCAACCGTGCCACGAGCCGCCGACCCAATCCAGCCGCAGCCTGTGAAGCGGATGCCACCTCCGCAACCAACCGAGACAAAAAGTCGGTTTCGGGCCATTCAGCTACGGATTGTGTTCTACATGGCACTGCGCAATATTACCTCGAAAAAACTGCGCTCATTTCTGACCGTGTTCGGAGTAGTGATTGGTATTGGCTCGATCTTCTTTTTGCTTTCATTTGGTATTGGTATTCAAGATCTCGTAACCCGGCAAGTCATTGGCGACAAATCACTCAAGGCCCTAGAGGTCAGTTCGCCTAATTCCCGTATTCTGCAGCTCGATGACAACGCCATCAACCGTATTCGAAACTACCCGCATGTTGATAAAGTCGGCTTGCAGTATTCGTTTCCCGGCAGCCTGGCCTTAAATGGCGGTGAGGTTGATGCAGTAGTATTTGGTATCAACCAAGACTATCAAGCAACCACCAGTTTTACGCTGAAAAAAGGACGGCTACTCAGAGAAGATGATACCCGAGGCCTGGTTATTAATGTTTCAGCCCTGAAGGCGATTGGTATTGAAAATGTCGATGAAGCAATCAATAAGCAGGTAAAGCTCACCATTCCGTTTCAGAAGGTCAAGGCGCATAAGGCAGAGTTGTCTGATGTCTTTACTATTGTCGGCGTTATTGAATCTGGTGCGGGCAGCGAAATATTTGCCATTGATGGTATTTTTACGTCGGCTGGCGTCCCCAGTTATCAGCAAGTGAAGGTTATTGCTGAAGCCACAGAACATATTCCCGACATGCGCAAACAAATTGAAAGTAACGGCTTCCAAACAACCTCACTGGTCGACACGCTCGACGAAATTAATAAAATCTTCAAGTTCTTTAATGTCATTTTAGTCAGTTTCGGTTCAATCGGCATGATTGTTGCCGTACTCGGTATGTTCAATACTCTGACCATTTCTTTGCTGGAACGTACCAAAGAAATCGGTCTTATGATGGCACTGGGCGGTCGGCGATCCGATATGCGCAAACTCTTTATTATTGAAGCCCTGTTGCTTTCACTTTCAGGAGCCGTGATTGGCGTGATGTTGGCTATTCTTGGCGGTACCGCGGTGAATACCTACTTAAACGCTGGGGCACGGGGCCGAGGGGTGACCACCAACTTTAGCGTCTTTGCCTATCCAGCATGGGCGATGGCAGCCATTATCGGCTTTACTGTCTGTGTTGGCTTGCTCGTGGTATACTTCCCTGCCCGCCGCGCCGAGAAGATTAATCCTATTGATGCCCTCAGGCGAGAATAAAACTACTTATGATTCCAGTGTCTTCAGACGTGTTTTAAAGGCCACGGCAGCACCGTCAAAACCGAGAATTGCAAGAGCGGCAACTAGCATATAGAGCCTGTCAATATCCTTTTGCTGCACAGTTTTAGCATTTTCTACTTCTTGAAACTTCACTTCAATTGCATCCACTAACCACTTTTCATTGGCCGCAGTCATTTTTACTTGCGGGGTAGTGGCGACTGCGCCTCCTGCGGACTTTATGACCTCCAGCGAGCGGGCACTTTTATCCCTTTTAGTCAGATGGCCGCGAGCGATCAGGTTATTCACATGTACCGCAACCGTGGCGACTGAATTATAACTACAGCCGCGCATAATTTCCCGGTAACTTGGCCCGTAGCCATGCTCAAGCACAAACTTTTCTATAAAGCTCAGCAGTTCTTGTTGCTTTTTCGTGGGCCGCACACTCATCCCGTTAGACCTTCCTCTATGTAGTATTGAGGAATCAATCCACTCAACAATTTGGGTGAATCGAGAGTGCAGGACTCATGGTATTGAAATCTAACAGGACTCATTTCTTCCGCCGTCGCACCGTTCGCTTCCCCTTCTTCTTAGAAGGCGTATGCGCAAATACCCAGTACTTATACCACATAAAGTTCCACACCGTGAAGAAACCAGCACTGGCAAACTGGCCTAGATACGGGCTGATACCCAGATCTTTGAGACCGGCGACAATCAGGTAGTCAATACCGAAATTGATAATAGTAATAATAATGTAGCGCGTGGTACGACGCTGGTCATACGGTACCCGAGCCTTCTTTTTGCGAAACACCCACTGGTCTTCCAGAATATAATTAATGGTCAGGCCAATCAGGTTCGCGAGCTGCTTGGCAACAAAAAGCGGCCACTGCAGCACGCTGTCGAAAATGGCAAAGGCAATGTAGCCGCTCCAGAAGAAGGCGCCACCCGCCACCATGTACTCAACAATTTGCCTGCCGAGTGATTTAACTCTGTGTCTTCGTTTTTGGGGTTGTTTTTGTTTTCTTTGTGCCATGTTTCAAGCCTTGTTTATTATTATACAGGTATAAGCCCATTATACCCCACCAAAGGTATGCAATGGTATCGTCTGCCCAGGCATGTGCGGTCATCGCGGCAACGCAGATTCCAACAAAACTTGTCAGCAAAGCGGTTATGAGCGGGTCATCAGAACTTTGCAATAACAGATATATAGCGTAGGCACATATCGCTAAAAGAAGTGCCAGACCGATGAGTCCACTTTCTTCAGCAGTTTGTAAAAAATAGTTTTCTGAAAATTGTGCACCACGGACATTATGCACGGAAGCTGGCCCCGCACAGCCGACTCCACAACCCAGCAACGGTGCTTGTGCAATATTGGTAATGCCCGCTACCAGCGAATTGACATGGCCGTCGTTCGAGCTAATCTCGCCACCTTCTTTAGGATTGTCGTGCAGCACGACGTCTTGTATAAAATCGGTATTTCGGTATTGATATACACCCAGTGCACCAAGACTCATCAAAACAATGCCAGATATGACTGCTAAGAGGCGCAGTCGTTGGGGGAGTTTTACAATAAAGAATGTCACCAGCGCCGCCAAAAGCCCAAGCCATGCACCTCGTGAATGACTGCCAAATAGAACTATTAAGGACGCAAGAAGCAAACCGCAAGAAGCAAGCAGTTTTTTTCTACTTCCACCTACAAACTGTAAACTAGCAACTATCAACGTTATGGGTATGATTAGATACACCCCGAGCGGATTTGGTCCTCGTAAGGTGCTGGCGATCCGTATTTGATCTAGTTGCTCATCGATTGTAAAAAACGGAGGAATGGTGACATTTTTTTCATAGCCAAAATGTTTTAAAAAATCGTGCGGCAATATCGTCATCTGTAATAGCCCGAACATGACCACCGCCGCAGCCGGAATGAGAATAATTTTCAGTATGTCTCTTCGGGTGGGGGGTATATAGTAGCTTGCAATCAAGGCTACTATGCACATCACTGCCCATCTGGCGTGAATGGCGAAACCAAGTACTGCCGCTTTTTGGTTTTCACCACCAAACAACGTGAACACCAATTGCCAACTTATAAACAGGCAGAGTAGCGGCAGCAGCCATCTTTTTTTCACCAGTAAATCATGTCGCAGGTCTCCGTCTCGAATGAATAGCAGAGCACCCAACACACCTGCGAGTACTAAAAGAATTTCTTTCCAGGCTCGCCACATTAGCAGATTACCAAACGTCGAACCCGCCCAGGTTGTCAAAAAACCGTGGAACGGCATCAAAACAAGAATTATAGTGATGAGCATAAGTAATATTCTCGCCACATTTTCATTCTTTAATAGCGGCTCGAATCCATTTGATTTTTGTTTTGTTTGCATGGCAATATTCATTACAGTCTAGTATCAAGTATTAGATATCAAATATCAAACATGCGAAGCATTTCAGCAAATATATACCCGCCAAGTGGTACAATAACAACAGTTAATCCGTCATGAAACAGAATTTTTCATTTATATACAAGATACTGCTGCTGACCGGTGATGCATTGGCCCTCATTCTGGCTTTCACACTGGCGTTTATTTTGCGTGTTACTCTCGATCCCCGACCAGTAGCCACACCCGTTGAAGCACTCACCTATATAACTCTCATTGCAACACTGCTCCCCGTATGGCTTGGGGTATTGGCCGTACTTGGGCTGTACACAAAGCGCAATTTTGAACGACGCCCCAAAGAAGCAGGGCGGCTCCTGCTTGCTTCCATATCTGGCGTTATTTTAATTATCACCTTTGATTTCTTCTCAACAGAAGTGATACTCCCCGCAAAACTGATACCCATCTACGCCACACTCATCAGTTTTGCGCTACTATGGCTGATGCGAACATTACTGAGATGGGTACGACTCTATTTGTATCGCCATGGGTACGGTGTGGTGAAAATAGTGCTGGTAGGTAATAGTGAGGCAAGCTATTTTCTCAGTAAATACCTGTCTGATAATGTAGAATCGGGTTATAAAATTGTTGGTATTGTTGCCAACAAGAAGCATATCTACGAAGATCTGCTGCATGTACAGTTCAACTCAATCAAGCGGGCACTTGAAGAAGCTGACCCTCATGCCATCATTCAAACAGATGGCAATGAAGTAACAAAAGTCTACAACCAGGCCATAGAACACCATCTTGACTATCAGTTTATTCCTACGCACGAGGCACTCTTCACCGCACGACATTCGGTCGAGCTACTTGGTGCATTCCCGATTATCAACGTACACACGACCCCACTGATTGGTTACGGACGAGCTGTAAAACGAGTGATTGATGTCTGCGGTAGCATATTTGGGCTCGTTCTCACATCACCCGTGCTGCTACTAATTACACTGAGTATAAAAATTTCAGAGCCGCGTGGCGCAATCCTCTTTAAGCAGAAACGTCTTTCGCGTTTTAACAAGCCTATCTACATTTATAAGTTCCGTTCCAACAAGCTTGGCTATAACGGCCTCAGTCCCGAGGAGGCATTTGAAAAAATGAACCGCCCGGATCTTCTGCAAGAATATCGCAGTAACGGCGATCAACTAGAAGACGATCCACGCATTACAACCATCGGTCAATTTCTCCGCCGCACCAGCCTCGACGAGCTGCCTCAGCTTATTAATGTCTTGAAAGGTGACATTAGCCTAGTGGGCCCCCGTGCTTTAGTGCCTCAAGAGCTGCAAGATTATGAATTTAAGAGTCTGATTTTAAGTGTTAAATCAGGTCTGACGGGCTTGGCGCAGATTTCTGGCCGAAAAGATATCAGCTTTGAAGAACGCCGCAAGCTCGATATGTACTACGTCCAAAACTGGAGCATCTGGATGGACCTGCAAATTATCATCCGCACCATCTTTGCAGTACTAACCGGACGAGGAGCCAAGTGATGAATAGCGTCATCACTTATTTCTTATTTAGGAATTTTCAATTTTTTATTTATGAGTAGCAACTTTGAAAAGCAGAAAGAACTCGAAGAACGAACTATTGCATTTAGTGTCTTGTTAGTGAAAACGCTTGGTCGCCATAGCGAACAGCCCACCCTGAAACCTTTGGTGATTCAGGTTATACGCTCATCCTCAAGCATTGGCGCAAACTACGCCGAAGCCGTTAACGGTAGTTCGCGAGCAGACTTCAAGAATAAACTATATATCGCCAAGAAAGAGGCGGCCGAAACTGTATACTGGCTAAAGATTTTATCGAGATTATTGCCCGACGAAGACCTGGGCGAGCTATCTGCGGAAGCGTCACAGCTTCACTTAATTCTACAGAAGGCTACGCACACCATGAGAACTCAGGATGCAAATGGAAAATAGAAAATTAAAAATAGAAAATGCACGGTCACCAAAAGTGGCAATCGTGCACGACTGGCTTGTCGGCGGCGGAGCCGAACTGGTTGTTGAGCAGCTACACAAAATGTACCCTGACGCACCAATTTACACCTCGTACTGCACCAAAGAATGGCGCCAGCGGCTTGATAATACAGTAATCACCGGCTATTTACAGCACTGGCCTTTTTCGCATGTAAGAAAGTTTTTACCGGTACTCCGTCAGCGGTGGTTTAGAAAGCTTGATCTTTCAGAATTTGATTTAGTAATCAGCAGCTCGGGTAATGGTGAAGCAAAGTTTGTGCTTCCAAGAAAAGATATCGGTCAACAGCAAACAGATGAGAATCCTCAAAGCTTATCAAATAGGGGTGCGAAGCGTCCTGTGCATGTCTGCTACTCCCACACACCAACCCATTTTTATTGGCGCAAGTATGATGAATATCTGAAAAACCCAAGTTTTCGGCCAAAGTGGCTGGCGCGTCTCGGCCTGAGACTACTGGTGAAACCGCTCAGAAAACGAGATTACGAAGCTGCTCAAAGTGTCGATTATTTTATTGCGAATTCGTCGCATATTCAAAATGACATTAAAAAGTACTACCATCGCGATAGCCTCGTGATTCACCCACCCGTGAATATCTCAGCATTCACAACCTCCAAAATACAAACTTCAAAAAACAACAAAACACACGCCTCCACCCCATCAAATATCAAATATCAAATATCAAATATGAGCGCTCAGCGCTCCTTTATACTCTGGGGCCGCCACGTCCCCTACAAACGCTTCGATCTTGCCATCAAAGCTTGTAATAAGCTAAAACTGCCACTTACGATTATTGGAACCGGACCTGAAACTAAAAACCTTAAAAAAATTGCCGGTCCAACTATTACATTTACCGGGCGCATATCTGATGATGAACTCATAGCCTATGCTCACTCGGCATCAGCCTTCCTCTTCCCGGGGGAAGAAGATTTTGGCATCGCCCCGGTTGAAGCTATGGCCGCAGGCCTACCAGTCATCGCCTATCAATCCGGCGGCGCCCTGGACTACGTAATCGAAGGTAAAACCGGCCTCTTCTTCACCAAACAAACCCAAGCCAGTCTCATAGAAGCACTACAAACATTTGACTTGCAAATGTTTGACTCTGAGGAGATCAAGTATACTGTAAAACAGTTTGAACCAGCGCACTTTCGACAAACTATAAGTAAGATAATAAGGAGCGTTAGTGGATAAAAAATGGAAAAAAATTTCCAGGAAACAACTATTTAATCATTTGCGTATAAAGATTTATGAAGATGAAGTAGAGTTGCCATCGGGTCATAGAACATCCTATATTCACTTTGGAAAAGGCAAAAATTCTGCAATGGTAATTGCTCAACGCGATGATAAGAAGATACTGATACAAAAGGAATACAGCTACCCGATAGATAGGTGGCTGTACCAACTACCCGGAGGAGCAATTGAAGATAAGGAAAAGCCAGTAGATGGAGCAGCTCGTGAGCTGCGCGAAGAGGCCGGGATCCAAGGAGACCTCAAAGAAATCGGTTGGTTTTACAATAATAATCGACGTAGTGCATCGATCATGCATGTCTTCGTGGCGACAAATCTAGTCACCACAGCCACCAATCACGATATAGAAGAAGCCTTTGAAGATCATTGGATAAGTGAAGATCAGATCGATCATATGATTCAATCAGGTATGATTATCAACTATACACTTCTTGCAGCCTGGTCATTATACAAGAACCGCTCAACCTAGCCTCTAAGTAGATTTTACAAGAACCTCAATGATAAGCGCCGTCTCTTCCCACTTATCGACCGCTATACAATCTATTCCCAGAGCTTTTACAGGATAATCGTTGCCACCTTCCTCTAGTTTATCTCCAACAAATAAAATTTCATCTTTTGAAATCTCTAATTCGTCAACTAATTTTTGCATTCCATATGCCTTATCAATTCCCGGCCTGGTTATATCCAGTGACGTAGATCCACCAAGTCGTACTTCAAGATCAAGTGCTCGTGAAGCCACTCTGTCGCGAAACATCTTCTTTGCTTCTGCAAACTCCGCTGCCCATTTATATTTTTCATTTGGGGGAGCTTGTTGCCCAAGTGCCGAGTAGGTAATTTGACTACCGCGATCTTCAATGATGGGGCCCCAAGTTTTGTCTCTCCAAAGACCAATATTCTTTGCCTCTTCTTCGAGGATTTTTATAATATCTTCCTTCTGTTCTTTACTTAAATCTTCGGCATATTGCTGTTGCCATTTTTCTTCAATCTCGTCATAACGATAGTAGCGAGTTCCGCAAGTTGGCATCAAATGTAACTTGCGAAGTAACAGATGGCTGGCCTCGAGTCGATCCACTACCTGCATACGAAACTGCTCAATTTTACCACCAGAAATAATGCAGACCTCATACTTTTTAAGTAACTGAACAAGGAGGACGCCCATTCTATCAGTCATTGGTGATTTAGTTACTGCTAAAGTATCATCTAGATCGAAAGCGATTAGTTTTTTCAATTTGCTACTCCTTTAGTTTATTGACGATTGCTTTTACTTTTTGTGATTGATCAGTACGCATCACCAAAACGCCGTGCTTTGTGTTAACAATAACCATGTTATCCACACCAATTACTGCCACTGGCTTGCTATCATCACTATTACGAACATACACTTGCTCGCTATCGAGTATGTGTATGTTTTCACCCATCAATGCATTACCCAGTTCGTCCTGTGAACTTACCTTGTGTACATCATCAAACGAACCAACATCCATCCAGTCGAATGCTCCGGGCATCACTAATAGGTTGGGCACCTTTTCCATCAAAGCGATATCGATTGGCGCTTTTTCAAAATCAAGGTAAATTGCATCTCGTTCTTTGGTGGCTCCAGCTAGCTCTAGTCGTCTTAACTGATCCTGCCAATGCTTATCCGCATGCACAGTAACTTCTCGTTTAAAAATGCTGTACGGTGCTACAAAATACCCCATATTCCACAAATATTCACCACTCTCAAAATATTCTTTGGCAACTTTGTACTCAGGCTTCTCTTTAAAACTCTTTATTTCGTATACAAAATCTTCGTGGTCAAATATGTTCCCCTTGTTTATATAGCCATACTTTATATCGGGATGAGTCGGCTCCACACCAAGCAATGTGATACGCTGATGCTTCTTGGCAATTTCAGCTGCCACTTTAAGACCTTGTACAAACCCATCAATATCGCGAATATGGTGGTCGGCATGAATAGAAGCAATCGGCTCATCTTCACCATGACGAGTACTGACAAACTGTACCGCATTCAAAATACAGGGCATAGTATCACGCCTGGCTGGTTCAATAATAATCTGTTCTTTAGACAGCTCTGGAAGCTGATCAATTACATGATCAGAATGACTCGCTTCAGTAGAAATGTATATTTTATCGACGGTCGTTAACTGCTTAACGCGCTCGAAGGTATTCTGAAGCAGTGATTTTTCACCCGCAATATTCAGTAGATGCTTTGGATACTCCGGTGTCGAAAGCGGCCAAAGCCGAGTCCCCGATCCACCTGCAATAATTACAACAATCACGCCAGCTCCTCCTCTTGAGTTATATCTGATGTAATACAATTATACACAATACTTGTTAGTATAGGTTTAAGTACAAGTTTTTAGACAGTTGAATTTATAAAAGGGGTGAGTATAATGCGCAGGTATATAAGCAAGAGGGCTACAACCATAGGCCTCATCACAGCAGGGTCACTGCTTGTGCTTGGATTCACCTTCACGCCTTGGCGAGTGCCCGAAATACAAACTGTTGATATCAAAGACATAACTTCGGGTATCAAAGTTACTGGTTCGGTATCAAATGAATCACCCTCCTTGACCAGGCTTCAAGCACCTCCCGGCAACGAACTGGTTGCCAGCTCTTCGGTTATTGATTTCGCGAACACCAGAGCTAATGCCGCGGCAATAAGATGGAGACAATATGGCAACGAAGGTACTAGCCTTCTCGTTCGAACACACAACGGGGAGGAATGGTCACCCTGGACCGAAGCTCTGCAAAATGAAGATCGAAAAGATGACACCTCAGAGGCCGACGCCTCCACCCTCATCCTTGCAAATAACATTGACCGTATGGAATATAGATTCATCCTGAAAGGATCGTCAGACAAGCCCTCTGGGACTATCGACCTTTCTGCCGCCACAATGAACGCAATAGACACTTCTAAAGGTCCTGATGGTAAAGTTAGCATAATCAGCCATGCCAAGCGGCTACTTGGTTTAACAAAGAATGTTTCAGCGGCAAGTGACAAGCCTCGGATAATCTCACGGTCAGAATGGGGATCACCCGAAGCAAACGGAAGTCCTGACTGGATCCCAGAATATGCCCCTCTTGCGCGTGCAGTCGTTCATCACACTGCTACCACGGAGACTCCAAACTCCTATGCTGCAGTTCGTGCGATTTGGCAGCATCATCGACACGGAAATGGATGGGGAGATATTGGGTACAATTATATAGTTGATAGTGTTGGCAATGTTTTCCAAGGTAGATACTACGACCAAGCGTATGCGGAGACCAACACGGTAGATGTAACTGGGGGGCACGCATACGGCAATAATATTGGCACTACTGGTATCGCATCTATTGGCAACTTTCAGAGCACAAGTCCACCCGGGGCTATGGTTCACGCAATCAGTCGTATTATCGGCTACAAATTAGCACCTTACGGAGACGCCGACCCACTTGCTAATGGACCGGCGGGTACCGTTGTCTCTGGTCACCGTGACGTAACCAGCACTTCGTGTCCGGGAAATAATCTTCACATTAAACTACCAGAGATACGATGGATTGCTCACCAGTACTACGAGCGCGACAGCAGTATGAATAAATTCGATTACAGTTATGACAGTCAGCAGCTGTTTAAAGACGGTCAGAGTATTCCCCTTATATCTCACTTAAAATTTGGCGAAGATATTCGTCTTGATGTTCGGCTTAAGAATACCGGTACAGATACATGGAATAATTCTGGTCAGTTTGCAACAAGATTGGCTACCTCTTATCCCAACGACCGACAGAGCAGATTTTATGACCAAAGCTGGATATCACAGAATCGAATTACTACCTTTGACAAAAAAGTATCCGATGACGGTATAGGCACGGAAGACACTAATGAGATACTGCCTGGTGAAGTAGCGATTTTCTCATTTAAAGTATCCATTCCTGAGCTACCGGCTACAACCGATAACGCCACCCTGTTCAAGGAATATTTTGGTCTCGTCCAAGATGGTCGTAGTTGGTTCCGCAGAGACATAGGCTTGCATCAACCCTTCATCGTTAAGAACAACATCTATAGTTGGGAGTGGCGAGGACAGTCCATATTTACTAATGAAAGTAAAGCCCAGGAGATACCTTGGGGCCAGCCGCTTCAAAGAGACACGCGCTACTACCTTAGGGTCTTTGCAAAAAACACCGGAACCGCTACCTGGCAAAAAGAGCAGACCAGACTAGGGACATCTAATCAATTAGATAGAACCACGCAGATAACCGACAGCTCCTGGATTAGCTCAAACCGAGCCGCAACCACCGTGGATCAGACTGTAGCGCCTGGGGAGACAACTAGCTATGAGTTCTGGATTAAAACGCCCCCTACTCCCGGCTATTCATCAAATGAATTCTTTAGGCCAGTACGCGATGGTGTAATCTGGATGAATGACAACTGGCTTCACTTCCCGATCAAAACTAATTAAACCGTTCTGATTTTTACAATCAAATTGCTTTTTAATAACATAAGCATTATAATATAAGTGATTTATATATAAACCTTAGTGGATAAAAATACAAATATGAATAAGAAACGTATCCTCATCACAATAATAGCAATAACCATACTGGGCTCGGCAACGGCTGCCTTTGCATACACAAAACAAGTAGGTCCCTTTGCTCCAGATCCTATATTAGAAACTACACAAAATACATCTGGCGACGACTCCGCTGACAGAGTGGATACAAAAACAGCTGTGACCGAAGGTACGAACGTGCAGATACCAAATGATGTTGACCCGAGCTCTATTAAGCCACATGAATTGATAGTAGAGAACGAGCGGTATAAAATACGTAAACTTGGAGACATATACACAATTACCTTGTATGCAATCATCAACAACCCTTCTCAGGCAGATATGTACCGAGATCAATTAAAGCAATATAAAGCTGACTCTCTCGAATACCTCAGAAATACGGGAGTGGACATAGATAAGGTAACCGTTGTTTATGAGCCAGATGAAGCAAAAGATCTATAACCTGAGCGCAAAGCTCCCATTATTCATGCTGCTTGTAACTGTCGTGAGCTCAGCTTTATTGTCTAACCCTAGTCGGGCCGTAGCTCACCACGCAGGCGACTGTAGCGACGTCTTCACACCCCTCAGTAGTTACGTCACCACCGGGGTTAATAATAATAAGAATTTTTATACACAAGTAATGAACGAAACTGGTGTGCCATGGGAGATGCTGGCAGCTATTCACTACCGAGAGACTAACTTCAGCCACACAAACCCCTCTAACGGTCAGGGTATATTTCAGTTCGTCAACGGCGCTGGAGGCCCGTACCCAGCGGGCCCTGTCAGCGACGAAGAATTCGTTCGACAACTGCGATTTATGGCAACTAGAGTCCAAGAAGACTACGTTAACCGAGGCTCGGTTGCGCGTGAGAGGAGAAGACTACTTCCCCAAGAGGCGAATATTACAATTGTAAAGGATGCCTTATTTAGTTACAACGGAAGAGCCTCCCTTTATGCTGAACAAGCTTCACACTTCGGATTTGATCCATCTAATCAGCCGTACGAAGGCTCGCCCTATGTAATGAATCGCTTTGATTGCCCAAGAGCACGAATGGGTATAATAACCAGAGATTACGGTACTGGCATTGACGGTATTGATACAAGATATGGTGCATTTACAGTGTTTGCGCGACTACGAGGCGAGAATTACTGGCTAAACCTGCAGAAACCGTATCAAGCTCAATATGTATCTCAAAGTAGTTATCCTGGATTGAAACAAAATGACTCAAAAAACATGCACGTCAAAATGCGCAACACTGGAGCGAGGCTCTGGAAAGATCAGCTAACCGCGTTTCCCGGCGCACCGGCACTAAAAATTGCAACCGTAAACCCACTCAATCGAGGGAGTTATTTTCAAGATGCTAGCTGGCAAGCTCACAACCGCCCCACCGCAACCCTTGCGCGCGTATTCGAGGCTGATGGCGTAACCCTAGCGCCGGATCAACACACAGTATTTCCTGGGCAAATTGGTCAGTATAACTTCACCCTTAGGAGCTATCCAAACACGCCCACTGGCAAGTACCAAGAGTGGTTTCAACTCATCGCCGAAGGCGATCCAAACTGGGACGTTAATGGCAGCTCGTTTTTTTACACCGTCACAGTTGATAACAATCTCCGACTTGCGAGCTATCGGCGCCAAAGCAGCTACCCTACTGTTAATCCCGGAGAAAAAAAGACTCTGTTTTTGGAATTTGAAAATTCGGGTACTGTTTTCTGGAAGGATCAGCTAACCGCCTTTCCCGGCGCCCCAGCTATCAAAGTTGCCACCACAAATCCCGTTAACAGAACTACTGGTTTTCAAGATACAAGCTGGCATTCTCCAAGTCGCCCCACCGCAACCCTTGCGCGCGTATTCGAGGCTGATGGCGTAACCCTAGCGCCGGATCAACACACAGTATTTCCTGGGCAAATTGGAAGGTACGAGTTTACATTATCAACCCCACAATTTACCCCACCGGGAAGTTATCAGGAGTGGTTTCAACTGATTGCCGAAGGTGATCCAAGCTGGAATATTGCGGGGAGCACATCTTTCTTTAATATAAGCGTCAACAGCGTACCACAACTATCTTATGTGTCACAAAGCGGTTATCCGACCGTCCCCCGAGGCCAGGCACAGCCCATCTATTTTAGATTCAAGAATACCGGTAATGTAACATTTAACGCGCTAGCCACGCCTCAGCACACCACTCAGAGTACTACACTGAGCATGGCGACTACGAATTCAATAAACCGATCGAGCGAATTCTCAAGTACGTGGTACTCCGCTAGCAGACCAAGCAAAGCCTTTTCTGCGGTTTTCACTGGTAGCTCTCAAGCCATGTCCGCTGATCAAAGCAATGTTCGACCCGGACAAGAATTCACTTATGTATTTAATGTAACTGCGCCAAATAGCTTACCGACGGGTACATACAGAGAATGGTTTCAGCCCATTCGAGAAGGAGCCTATCCTTGGGATATTGGGGGAGTTGTGTTTATGGATATACAGGTTACAAATTAGAAAAGTTTGCTGATTGTCTTCGCTGTTTCCGACCATGAGTATGGCTTGTATGCTGCGCGGATATGTTTTGCTCGTTTTTGGTTTTCCGAAGTGCTTGAAAGTTGAATGATTGACTCAAGAAGTTGCGCACTATCAAAGGGAGAAACAAAACTTACCAATTTTTCGGATGCTATTTCGGTCATCGAACTCACGTTTGCAGATATGCACGGCAGTCCGTAAGCCAACGATTCGGCCACGGGCAATCCCCAGCCTTCGTACTGCGAAGGATATAAACTCATCATACCGTTCTCATAAAGCCAACTCAAGGTTTGATCGTCGCAGTTTTTTAGAATGGTCACAGAATCCTTAATATCTAGGTCATTTTCTAAGAAATAAATTATATCACCAGTTAGCCATCCGGGGCGTCCAACAATCACAAGGTGCGGCAACACAACGCCTCGTTGAGCGGCTAGTTTGTACGTATTATATAAAAGCTGATGATTCTTTCGTGCCTCTATTGTACCCACGCACAACGCAAACTGGCCCGCGACGACTTCACTAGGTAATCCCTGGGGCTTGTTTGTGTTCCCGACTGTCCTGGGTATGTCATCACCAAGCCTAATGACAACACTCTTTGGCACGTGATCAAAGCCCATCTCTTGAGCAAACCTAAGCAGATCCTTCTCTGATGAACGAGAAATCGGTAGTAATAAATCAGAATTATTTAACAACTCATACAGGTACTCGGTGTACTTTTCAGTCAGCCCGGGGCCAAAGGTGTGTTGTTGGAATATCGGAATAAGATCGTAGATGACGTATGCAACTCTTACGTCCTTCTCTTTTCTGAGTTTTGAAAACAATAGCTGCTGCTTTGGGTGATCCCAAATTCTTCCAGCACTGAGTATTGTGTCTCCCTGTCTTGGCTTAACAAAATCAAAGTCTGTGCCCTCAGATGTTGAACGCAAAACTCCCTTCCGAATAAGCCCCTCCCCGCCGTGTCGTATTCGACGCACAAGACCCAGACTACGATTCGCCACACGCTTAGCCGCTTCTTTATGACTAGGTGACAATCGCGATCTAATAAAATATGGCGTTCGTTTATATAGTTTTCTTGCAACTTCTCTTGGCACAAAGACGGTTGCTGCGCTGCTTTCGCTGACAGATTTATCTACCTCAAAAGAGTTTATGTCCACTTTTATAAGTGAATCGCTATTTTCATCGTAAGTAAAATATACTACATCCTGTTTACTGTCTGTGTGCTGCGCCAGGTATTTACCGATATTTAAAACAACTCTCTGTACGCCCGTAAGATGGCCACTCCAGTCATTGAACTCGCTTAGATCTATAAGAATGCGACTATTTTTCATAATTCCTCACTGTATCTATAAGTTTTTGCAACGCGTATCTCCAGTCAACTTCTTGAGCAAGTTTATCTTCAGACGATGTTCGCTTTAGCCGTGGTGCACCCAATGCTTTTACTAGCTCCTTCTTGAATTGCTGAGGCGTATTTGCAAAGTACAAGCCACTCAGGGACTTAAAGCGCTCATACGAACGAAACGAATGGTCTGTTGCAACGACGCTGTTTCCGGTAAGAATTGCTTCTGCAGTTTTTAAATTTGAGCCGCTACCTTCCGTGATGGGTAGAAGTATAACCTTAGCTACTTTTAGTAAAGCCGCGAGCTTTATATCCGAGACTCGACCTAGCAACTCAACTCGTTTTTCAAAACCTATACGTATGTAGTTGGGTTGTTTTTGAAGACTACCCCAAATCATATCTGCAACACCGCCAACGACCACAATTCTCGCGTCACTCGGCACAAAGGCCGTTCCATAGCCAATCATTTCTTCATAGCCCACCAAATTTGGTGGGTGCCCGGAGCCAACATACAACGCAATATCATGTACGCCCCTTTTCTCATATTCATGCACAAGTTCAGTAACGGAGTCTGAACTTGCCTCCGAAGACTCAATACCATTTGGCGCCAATACAAAGGTAGCCTTAGAACTTATCTGTTTAAATAAGTTCTGGTCCTTATTTGTACATGAAATCACAATATCAGCGCGCCCAGTGAGCTCGGCTTCCATCCCTTTTATTTCATGGAGCACCGCTTCGACCTCATCAACATCACAAGAGCTTCCCTGCAAGATAGTTTTCTTAAGTTCGTGTTCATTGTTATGAGAGCTGTATATAATTTTGCCAGTCCAAGACATTGAATCGAGCAATGGCTTGAGACCAAAATAGGGGAACATCTGTTCAATTTGAATCGCATCGGGATTAAATTCCTCTATCAGCTTTTTTAATTTAGCTCGAACTTTATTATCATCCCAGATACGTTTCCCTGCCAAGACGTCAGTGGTATACTTTTCAATCTCGGTCATATCTTCCGGGTTATCACTAAGTGCAATGTCATCTTGACTCTTATCAGCATAAAACGCGTCGTAAAATATACCGACGTACTTTGTGTTAATTCCATTCTTTTTATACTGCTTAACAATCGCTGCAACGCGGTGTTGTCCACCGTGTTGCGGGTGTATGATTGGATATGTGCCGAGGACGAGAGCGCGTTTTATCATGCCTAAGCTACCGTATTTTCTTTATAACTTTTCTTCTCCAAGAAGTATCTTTTAGCACGGCTACCCACATTGGATGCGGACGCCGTGCCAAGATACACGCTGTCTACTTTTTGATCAAAAAGAACCTGGCTATAGACAGATCTGGGGGTGTAAATGACCACCTTGGTATCATCTCCTGTTTTGCGTACTGCATCGATAATATCGTGCGTTGGAATGAATGCATCAAATACAATGGGTATCTTGTCGCCTCGCCGACCCTCTTCGAACCTTGTGTCAACAAAAAGCCGCATTGAGTGTGTTTTATAATACTTGCGCACAATCTTTGCAACAGCATACAGGCTCTTCGTGTCACCGTCTTGCTCTATAATTACGGAGACACGTGGCCCCGCTATTGTTCTATCTTTAGCATACTTTAGTGTTCTTAAATCTTGCATTAACAGATTTGCTGTGCGGGTCCATTGAAACTTATTTTTTATACTTGCGTAGGCGGAGGTTAATTTATCGGTTGATCCAGAGACAAGGGCTGTTTTTAGGGCATACGCAATATCATTGATATCTAATGGGTCAAAAAAGAATAGCGCGTTCTTCGAAATTTCCTTGAACACTGGTATGTTCGAGCATGCTATCTTCTTGTCATAGCCAACCGCTTCAAGTATTGGTAAGCCCAACCCCTCATCGAGTGAGGGAAACAGGACCAGTTCAGCATGCTCATACAGATTATGTAGCTCTGAGTCACTAACTTCACCAGCGATGACAACATTTGCGGAGAGGCTTTTCATCCGCTTGATATTTTCTTTCGAATAGTACGAGGTTACAACAAGTTTGAAAGCATCTCCGAATTCAGCATTAAATATATCAAATGCACGAATCGCGCGTAGCATGTTTTTATGAGGGGAGTCCCCTCCAGACAAAAGAATATATCGATAATCCGGTTTAGTGAGCACAACTTCATCACTTTGTGCTTCAAAGTTGCGTATCTCTGCGCCATCGATATTCACAATATCGTCCTTGTTAAAGCCTAAATATCTCTCAAGATCACCCTTAACCGACTGTGAGATTGAGTAGATTCTATCAGAATTATACAGTAGCTTAAAACGTGAGAAATACTCTTTTTCAGGAAAATATTTGTAAAAAGTAGACCATCTCTTAAGTGGTATTATGTCGTAAAAAATGCACGCATTTGTGGTAGTTGTAGGATACGCAGGTTGATAATCAAAGCTAAATAGTGATGCCAGTATAAATAGTGCACCCTCGAGATTATTTTTGTCTACAAAATCATCTAACACTTTGGAATTTTTGCGTTCAACCGCATCAGACAGTCCCTTGGAAAAGTTTAGAAAAACAAGTTCTGCAGAAGGAATTAGTTTGTTGATCAATGTCTTTTTTTCATTATCGAGTTCTAGATTATTACTAAAAGCAATTATGATTCTTTGACCTGCGGTCCCATTCTGCTCTATACCATCCAATAGTGATAGTAGGTATCTTCCCATTCCTCTAGACCACGCAGTTGTCTGAAGTACCTGCCCGTCTATTATTACTGATCGCCTAATTTTCATCTTACTACCAGCCTTGTCGCTATTCTTAGTGCTTTTACTATAAATCCGTAACCCAATAGGCAAATTTTGAACACCCCAGCCCTGAGACCACCGCTTGTATTAGCACCTCTAACCACGCCGAGCTCTTGTGTCTCTAAAAGGTTACTAACAACAACCCTATCGACTGAATCATATTTTGTTTTTAGAATAAGCCTCGTAAAGCCAGTTCGTATCGCGGAGTCTAAGCCGAGCAGGCTCCATACTAGTTGTTGCTTGCTCGAAACACTATTAACAACACCTTCCTCTGAGGGTTCGTCGGTGAAGATTGAGTCATCAACATCTACCCTCTCAAAGCTGGGAATGAAGGGCACGATTTTTGGATAACGCATAAATACTTTCTCTGGAAAGCTAAACTCTGCCATTCTGCTTGAATGCTTTAAAGCATAGTAATCGTTAAGGCCATCATTAAAAAAACAAACGTATCCTAATTTTTTTAATAGTGGTCGCCAATCCTTCTCTACGTGATTAGACTCAATACATATAAGTTCGGGCATGTTATTCATGGGCACAAACCCTAGAAGCGCTTCATACTCAAAACCTTCAACATCGACTTTTAGAAAATCTATATGGTTGCCTCCGGCGAAATCCGCTATGATACCAGAAAGGGTGTCCACTTGAGTTTCAACATCAACATAATCCTTTTTAAACTGTGTGTAGTAATCATCCTTTAGTTCTTTTATGCTATCTGAGTATGTTGAAAGACCATCAGCGTTTATATACTGCCGTAATATTGCCACACCCTTAGCGCTGGATACACCCTTCTGAACGACAACATCCCGAGGTCTATCAACGCGCAGTAAATCTGCGAGTTCTTGATTTGGTTCTATATTAATTCCGCGCCAACCTTTTTCATAAAATAGTTTAGTAACAGAATCTTGCACGGGGTGGTTTGCACCAACATCTACGTAGAAGCCCTCTGTCTTGCCGTCAAAAAAAGCGTCTATGATTATATCTTCACGGTTTTGTGCGTATGAAGTCGTGTAGACAGCCATCACTTCTTACCGACCTTTGTGACGACTTCTCTAAGTCTCCGCCTAGCTCGGGCGGGCAGCCTAGACAGTTTAAGTGGGTCATCATTACCACTATGTCGTGCCGTCCTGTCTGTTAATTCGCGTTCTCTGATATTCTCATTGAGCACATCTCTCTCGCTTAGTAGATATTTCTCGAGATTAGTATAATAGCCTGGTTTCAGTACGTACTTAGAAAAATTATGAATGGATATCTTTTTTGTTGCTTCTTTGGCGACATAATAATTATTCAATCCGTCGAAGAACTCCTTTGCGTACCCCTCGGCAAGAATCAATTTCTCCCACTGCTTATAACCAGCAGCCTCAACTACAACAACCAGCGGGCGGAACCTCCTCCAGTCATTGCTTTTAATTACCTGCATTTCATAGCCCTCAACATCAATTTTGAGAAATGAAATTCGTGTATTTTTTTTCAGATTTTTCTCTAAAATTTCGCTCAATGGTAAGATGTTGATAAGACTGTCTTTGTATGTTAGGTTTTCTTTTTTGTGGTCTTTTTTTACACTACTCTCAAATGTCGAGAAGCCGTTCTGATCAGGGTATATCCGGAACTTCGCTTTGCCTGACTTCTCTGCAACTCCTACACCTAGGTTTGTATCCTCTGGTCGGTCATAAGCAATCTCTTTGAGAAGTTCTTGATTTGGTTCTATATTAATTCCGCGCCAACCTTTTTCATAAAATAGTTTAGTAACAGAATCTTGCACGGGGTGGTTTGCACCAACATCTACGTAGAAGCCATGGTCCAAATGACCAAGAAGAGCATACAAGTATAAGTCTTCTCTGTTTTGTGCATAACTAATTAGTTTATCCATTTATAACCCTCCGTAGCTCCTGTGTTTGATTGTGTACTCTGCGCGTGTATCTGATTATTATACAGTGACACAACCGTAACTTCTAGCGTATAGCCTAGGATATGCGCGTATTACTAATTTGCTGCTAATAATATACTGAGATCTTCTTCATATGGTCTAAACAGTGATTGGTCTGTATGGTTTATTTTCATGTCAATTACAAAATCCTTATCACGCTCATCAAACGATGCGACTATCAAACCATCTCCACTAAATGATTCCGCAACTGTATGCGAACTGATAATATGCGCGCCGTTGCTCTTTAGGAAATCTAAGCATTCTGCATGCGTATTAGGGTTGCGCGAGAAGAAATAGTGGTGCGTAGAAACAAAAATAAAACGCACTTTTGTGTCTCTGATTGTTTCAAGAGAACCCCGCAGGGCTGGCATCTCAAACCCCTGTACATCCATATGAAGCAGATCAAGTTGACTCCACCCAGTTTTATCCATTATGCCATCAACCGTGAAAACTGGCACTTTACGTATCTGTGACGGATCTGAATCCATTGCCACGTCTACAAGAGCCTCGTGCTCATCACCAGCGGCAGATTCATAAAACTGAACAGAATCAGCAAAACCGTTTATATCTATGTTCTTTTTGCCAATGGCCAGGTTGACCGGATCAGGTTCACAACAAACATTCTTTGCGCCCTTAATGCTCTTTTGGAACCAGGCGGTGTAGTATGACCAGAACGAGCCAAGCTCTATCATTGTACCGCCATCGCCAATCCGTTTTAGCACCTCGTGAAAAGCTTTTTCTTCCTGTGGCTCATGATGACCATTAAGCTGTTCTATGATATTAGCCATCCAGTCACCATGATATCCGCCAGCCACCATCTTAAGTCCGTTATGCATGACCTGTACTTTGTCGCCCTTGTACTCGGTGATACTACCGGCCTCTTTGCTTTTAGGAATGTAGTCAGTGTCCCGACAGGATACGGTCATTGCTACGCGCTGCTGCTCGTTCATTCTCCATAAACCGGGTGTATTTATCAACAAATCAATCCCTGTTAGTCGTCCTTCCTCTTGCTCATCGGCGCTCCTGTTTGAATTTTTTCCTTGAAACAATTTAGTTAATGACGTCATTTCTCGCTCCTATGGATTGTGCTAATGATAGTTATGTCGGGATTTACAAGGTATGGTGTTTTCGTATCTTTGTATACAACGAAACTTGCCGCATTGTCCCACCAGTCATACACCGTAGTCCCACTGGAATCGGTTATAGCAATATCAAAGCTATATGTATCATCGGCAAAGATGTTAGGAATACCAAAACTGACCTCCAGGATTTCGCCCGCTACCATATCTGCTAGGTTTTTATGTAGTATTTTAGAATTTGTTCCAAGAACTGGGCTACCGGCACTGTTATTAACCTTAATGCCAACAACGGGTGAAATAATACTACTCTTTGCTTTAAACGAAGCCTTGATTGTCAATTTATCAACGGTTTGATCGATCTTATTTGGGAGGACTTTAAGACTCGTGGCCTCAACATCACCAGTACCCCAGCGCTCATCTTTGCCAGCACCCTTGCTACCATTTGTTTTGGTAAACATTTTTGTGTATTCCATTGCTACTTCCTCGGGCTTGCCTTGGTGTACAATCTTGCTTTTTTCAATTAATACAACCCTGTCACAGTACTCTCGAATAGCACTCATGTCATGACTTACAAACACTACTGTTCTTTTATTCTTCTTTAATTCTCTAAAATAATTGAAGCATTTTCTTTGGAAGTCCGCGTCGCCTACGGCAAGAACTTCATCGATCAGGAGAATATCGCCCTGAGCTCGAGTGGCGATTGAAAACGCCAGGCGAACCTGCATACCGCTTGAGTAATTTTTTAACTTCTGATCCATGAACTTTTCTAATTCAGCAAAGTCAACAATGTTGTTATACATTGCATCGATCTCTTTTTTTGAAAAGCCCATCAAGGCGGCGCTGAGATAAACGTTTTCTCGACCAGTCAGCTCTGGGTTGAAACCAACCCCAAGTTCTATGAAAGGCACGAGTCTACCCTGTACGGTCACACCTCCTTTAGTTGGCTGGTAAATCTGGGCAATTATTTTTAGAAGTGTACTTTTACCACTTCCGTTCCGGCCAACAATCCCAAAGAACTCGCCTTTCTTTATATCGAAGTTGATGTCATGTAGCGCGTGTTGACGCTCAACAGTTCTTCTCTTCTTGCCCTTGAGGATGCTTGTGAAGGCGCTCTTTAGCGATTCTGTTTTTTCATGCGGCAACAAGAAGTCCTTATAGACATCTTTGACCTGAATTGCAATATTATCTTCCACTACACCTCCTCCGCAAAATATGGTGATCTCTTACGGAAATATACAACCGAGAACACGGTGACCACCAATACTATTGTAAGCGGGATGAAGTAATAAAGGTTGCTCCCAAAAACCTGGCCAAGCGTAAGGTTTTTTGGTGATATCATAATATTTCTTGCGTCTTGAATTATCTGGGCTACCGGGTTACTAATGAGAATCTTCGCCACAAGACTACTCTTGTCATATACCAACGTAAACGCATACATAATTGGAGTCGCGAAAAATGCACCCTGCATAATGACTTCCCATATGTGATTAACGTCTCTGAATTTTACGTACAATGAACTAAGTAAGAAGCCGAGTGCCAACGAAAAGACAAAAAGTTCTAGTATAAGTAGGGGCATTAGGACTGCATAGGTTGTGATGTCAACTTTATTGATATACATGAATATAAATACAACAATAAGGTTCAGTGTGAGGTTAATAAGAGCCGAAAATGAACCAGAAAGTATTACTACGTAACGAGGGAAGTTTATCTTCCTCAAAAGATCACCCCGGCCAACAATAGCGCTAATACTACCCGTGGTAACTTCTGTGAAATAACTCCACAACACAATGCCAAGCAGAAGGGCAACGCCAAAGTGTGGTATATCTCCTCCGGAAGGAAGTATTTTTACAAAAACTACATACAATATAAAGAACTGTGAAAAAGGTTTTAAGAGCGACCACAGATACCCAAGTGCTGAATTTTGGTATCGCAATTTAAAATCTGCTATCACTAGCTCCCTCAGCAGAATGAGTGAGTATCTATATTTTGCAATTATTTTTTGAAACATATCAACATATATAGTATCAGTATTTGGACTATAGTTGTACAATATAGCTGATCCAATGAGTGAAAAAACGATACATCTGCTATTTGACGCAAGCCCCTTGGCTCATAACAAGACCGGTGTTGGTCATTTTACCGAACGCCTTCTAGTGGCGCTTGCTAATCAGCCAAACGTAAAAATTACTGCATATTATTTCAATTTTCTGGGTTTGAAAAAAACTATCGACCTCCCCTCTGGTGGCAGTATTTCGTATAAAGAGATACGGCTATTCCCCTCGAAGATACTTTCGGTGTTTCGGCGAGTCGGGCTTCAATTACCTGTAGAGCTTTTTGCCGGGTGGAAGCAATACGATTTTGCCATATTCCCTAACTTTGTAGCGTTGCCAAGCCTGAAACGAACACCCTACGCCGTAGCCATACATGATATGTGCTTTCTGGATCACCCAGAATATATGCAACCATTAAACACTAGCTTCCTGCAACGATTTACAAAACAGTCAGCAGTCAAAAGTGATCTAGTTATTACTATTTCCGAGTTTACTAAATCCCGAATAGAAAACCACTTCGGCAAAAAAGTCAGCGCAAAAGCTCTCATATTGCCCATTCCGTATACACAACCTAAAAGTAGTGGCGCTGTGAGAGCGTCTATTAAAATGATATCTAAGAAACCCTTCGCCCTCTATGTGGGCACCATAGAGCCACGGAAAAATATTCTTGGTTTAGTCGATGGGTTTAGTAGAACACCCTCAGCACTACTTAAATCTAGTGGGCTTGTGTTGGCGGGCGGTATTGGCTGGAAAACCCAAGAGACACTTGATCTGATTCATAGGTGCCAATCAACTGTCGACATACATCAACTAGGCTATGTTACTAATGCAGAGAGAGACTATTTGTATCAAAAAGCGTCCGTGGTTTGTCTTTTTTCTCACTACGAGGGATTCGGAATGCCCATACTAGAGGCTATGCATTATAAAAAGCCTCTTCTACTCAGTTCGATACCCGTTTTTAAAGAAGTTGCTGGGACTAACGCTACGTATTGTGATCCAAACAACCCTGAAGATGTTGCTAAAAAACTGGAACCATTTTTAAGTCATAAACCTAATAGCTTGGTGAGCTACCCTGATGTACCATATGATTGGCACGGTAATGCATCGAAGTTACTAGAACAGGTTAGACTGTTGCAAAAGAAGGGTAATACATGACACAGATAGTTATTACTGGTGTTAATGGGTTTGTTGGAAAACACCTTACTCGCGAACTTGTATCGCACGATATTACGGTTATTGGGATTGGCAGAGAGCCAGAAATTGATAAAGAACTGATCGATGTGGTTTCTGATTATATACCAGTGGACTTAGCATCTAGCTGGCCAGGGACCGGTTCGGTGGATGCGGTTATTCACCTAGCTGGCTTGGCGGCGGTTGGACCCTCTTTTGACCACCCCCAAGATTACATAAACATTAACAGTGCACTCATTACTAATATGGCTGAGTACTTCCTATGGGCTGGCCATAAGCCGAGGTTGCTGATTGTTAGTAGTGGTGCAATTTATGATCCAAACCAATCTTTGCCACTTACTGAAGAATCTCGTATTGGCATGAACTCGCCCTATGCGGTCAGTAAAGTTCTGGTTGAAAATCAGTGTGAATATTATAGAAATCGGGGACTAGATTGTATTGTAGTACGACCATTCAATCATATAGGCCCCGGGCAAACGGGCGGGTTCCTGATTCCAGATGTCCTAGAGCAGCTGAAATCGGGTGAGACTGTAACCGTGGGGAACATCTCTACAAAACGTGACTACACTGATGTGCGTGATATAGCGCGTGCATACCGACTTCTTGCAACCACCCCAGGGCTTCAACATACGCTCTATAATGCGTGTTCGGGTAAGAGTACTTCCGGTGAAGAAATTGTCGACAGACTCAAGACCGCCTTAAGCAAGTCGTCTGCAAAAGTTTTTGTCGACCAAACTAAGGTTCGCCCCACCGATCCGATTGATATATACGGGGACTGTTCGCGACTAATGGCCGACACTGGGTGGAAGCCTAAGTTCACACTAGAACAAACACTCGCCGACATTATCGGCGAGTGAGTCTAGTGGATTAAACGATTATTTACGCCTCTAGTTTGAGGTCGTGTTCTACCATAAGTTTAACTAGGTCAGGGAAGTCAACTTTGCGCTTCCACCCAAGTTCTGTCTCTGCCTTCGTTGGGTCACCAAGAAGCAAATCCACCTCCGCTGGTCGGAAGAAATCTGGATTGATCTTTATCAAGGTCTTACCGGTTTCGGCATCAACACCCACTTCGTCTACGCCAGACCCTTGCCACTTGATTTGTACATCAACAGCCTTGAATGCTAGTTCGCAAAATTCACGAATTGAGTGTGTTTCGCCAGTCGCCAGTACGTAATCTTCTGGCTTTTCTTGCTGAAGCATCAACCACATACCCTCTACGTAATCTCCTGCGTAACCCCAGTCGCGTTTTGCATCTAGATTTCCAAGTTCAATGCAGTCTTGCTTGCCGTGTTTTATCTTCGCAACCGCTTTGCTAATTTTACGAGTTACAAACTCTGGTCCACGGCGTTCTCCTTCGTGATTAAATAAAATTCCACTAACAGCAAACATGTCGTAACTTTCTCGGTAGTTGCGAGTTATCCAATAGCCGTACAGTTTTGCAACACCATAAGGACTTCTCGGGTGGAATGTCGCTTCTTCCGTGTAACCAGTTTCGGGGCGGTTATATTCTAAGCCGCCAAACATCTCACTGGTTGATGCCTGATAAAATTTGGTCGTTTTTTCAAGACCTGCTAGCCGAATTGCCTCAAGAAGGTAGAGTACTGATTTACCTGTTAGGTCAGCAGTATTTATTGGATCATGGAATGAATATCCAACATGGCTAATGGCCGCCAGGTTGTAGACCTCATCGGGTTTAATTGCTTGAATAGCACGCGTCAGCGCAGAAAGATCAAGAGAGTCAGCGAGTACTATTTTGACAAACGGAAACTCCTCTTGTACGGCCTGGTATCGAGGATGGCTTGACTCAAGCTGACCACGAAGTGTGGCGTGAACCTCATAGCCTTTTTCGTGTAGTAACTTTACTAGATGTCCTGCATCTTGTCCTGCAAGTCCGGTAATAAACGCTTTTTTTGACACTAAACCCTCCTAAAATTACTGTGTGCTTAACCTATTTTATCAAACTTAGTACTACGCTGCTTCTTGAATTTGCTCAGCCTCAAGAACTGGACCTCCCGATAGGAGGTGGTCTCGGTATTGCTTTAGTGCACCCGTATAAAGCGCCGTAGCCTCTGCTGAATCGATACTTAGTTCTCTTTCACTTGTAAAAAATTCCATTGAGCCCGGATTTGTAATGCTGTTCATATTTCCTCCATTTTCTGTCTTATTATCCCCACATATCTTATAGTATATAGCATATGAAGATTGTGATTGATGCGCGGGAATATCCAACAAGTACTGGAAGATATGTTCGCAAGCTTATTGAAAATTTAGAGAAACTAAAATCTGAACATGAATTTGTAATTTTGTTATTACCAAAAGATTTTGATGCATATCAACCAAGTGCTCCAAACTTTTCAAAGTTAGCGGCGCCGTTTCCTGAATTCACCTTTTCAGAGCAGATTGGTTTTTTGCGATTTTGTCGCAATTTGAAAGCTGACCTGATTCACTTTCCCATTGTTCAACAACCAATACTGTACCGGAGAAACAAAGTCACGAGTATATTGGACCTCACGGCGCTTCGTTATAAGAACCCCGCTACCCCGTCCGTTATTTACTATGCAAAACGGCTAGCCTATAAATTATTGATCAAGAGTGCGGCAAAAAGGTCTAAACATATCATTACTATTTCTGACTATGTCAAAAATGACCTTAATAGATACATGGGGACTAATAAAAACAAGATAACAACCACATATAATTCGGCTGATCTTATTACTGAAAAGGCTGTTTCAACAAACGGGATCGAACGGCACAAATTTCTACTGTATGTTGGTCGGGTTCATCCCCATAAAAATATCAAAAGATTAATTGATGCGTTCGGCTTGCTACAGAAAGATAACCCTGGTCTAAAACTTGTGCTAGTCGGTAAAAAAGACGCTCTTGCGGAGCAGAACCAAAAATACGCGAAGCAAAAAGGAATTAAGAATGTCATCGTAACTGGCTATGTATCCGAGGGACGACTTCGTTGGCTCTATGAAAACTGCGCGGCCTACTGCTTCCCTTCCCTTTCTGAAGGCTTTGGACTGCCAAGCCTGGAGGCCATGAAGCACGGTGCTCCAGTTGCAAGCAGCAACGCCACGTGTTTGCCAGAGGTAAACGGCGACGGAGCCCACTACTTTGATCCTCTTGATGTCACCGACATGGCTGAAAAGATAAACGATATACTTACAAACGACAAACTACGAAACGAACTGATCAAAAAAGGCTCAGAACAGGTCAAAAAGTACTCCTGGGAGAAGATGGCCAAACAAACTCTAGAGATCTACGAAAAAGCCCTCCGAGACTAGATCTGAGTCTAACAAACTAGCTGTTATTCACAGGAATTAAATAGAGACTTTGCTGCGTCTCGTCGAATTCGAACTTAACTTTATCGCCAATTTTTAGATTCAGGGCCTTGAGTATAGGCTCGGGTATCTTAATACTGCCATCTTGTTGCACAACTGCTGTATATACTTCTTCCATAACTATATTATACGACTATTCTGGTTATGTTTAACTGTTGATTTGAAAATTAAGCTGCTCGGCATGAAATTTGAGCGCCCGCTCGATGCTATCAAAGGTAAGGTAATAATCGGACTCAATTTGTTTCCCTGATTGTTCTAGGGCTCTGGTTGTAGTATTGTTAGGTTTTTTTGCCAAAACTATATTACATAGGTTTATGCTTATTCTGACTATATTTGAGGCAAAATTGGCTGGCTTATCTTATACTGGATCCCCGATCGAGTCGGGGATGACAACTTTGTGATTACTTTTCGGAGAGTTCTAGAACTATGTGTCGGTCGCGGTCTTCGCCCTCTGAGTGGCTGGTGACGTCGCTGTAATCCTCTAAGCCACGGTGGATGGTTCGTCTGTCGGCTGCGTTCATTGGTCGCAGAGCATATGGTTCTTTTGATTCACGGACTTTAGTCACCCATTCTTCAAGTTGCTGTAATAATTTTTCTGCGCGGTGTTGCTTGTAGTCTGCAATATCTATGTTTACGCGGTTGAGAGCGGCTTCTTTGTTTTTAAGCATTGTACTCACCATTGCTTGAAGCGCTCTCAATGTTTCGCCATGCTGACCAATTAAGAATCCGTTCAGGTGAGTTGAAGGAACTGAAAGCTCAATCACATCTTCATCTTTATGCGCGGTTACGGCAGTATTTAAACCAAAAAAAGACAAGATGTCTTCAAGGAATTTTCGTGCATCTTCGATTGCTCTGTCTTGATCATCCATCACTTCCTCCTCTTTTTAGGCTTCGCCTTGGTTGCACCACTGCTTGCAGGAGAAATAATTCTTGTTTTGGTTGTAACCTTTCCTTGCGTAACCTTTTCTTGCACACGTGCACTTGCCTGATAAGATGGTGACTGCTCTGTCTGAGGTGTCTTTTTAACTGTGAGTACTTCGGCTTCCATCTCTTCAGTGTCTTTTTTAAATAT
>CAYUUV010000010.1:10127-29563 GCA_964448015.1 uncultured Candidatus Saccharibacteria bacterium | reverse complement strand
TTTTCTACAGGTACAGTATCAAAGGCACCTTCGTTGGCGGCGAGCAGTGTTGCGGCTTGTTCCCAGATAGCCAGTGGTGAATATTGCGGCTGTTTCAAGATTTCGGTCAGGCGTTGGCCGCGTTCAATTTGACTCTTGGTTTCAGGGTCAAGATCAGTTGAAAACTGCGCGAAAGCGGCAAGTTCACGGAACTGAGCAAGAGCTAACTTCACACCACCAGAAACAGATTTGATTGTTTTTGTTTGCGCCGCACCACCGACACGTGAAACAGAGGTACCAACCGAGATTGCCGGACGAATACCTTGGTAAAAGAGGTTGGTTTCAAGGAAGATCTGACCATCGGTGATAGAAATCACGTTGGTTGGAATGTAGCCAGAAACGTCGCCAGCCTGGGTTTCGATAATTGGCAGAGCGGTGAGTGAACCGCCGCCCTTGGCGTCTGAAAGTTTGGCAGCGCGCTCCAGTAGGCGAGAGTGCAAGTAGAAGACATCGCCCGGGTACGCCTCGCGTCCTGGTGGGCGACGAAGCAGGAGTGACATCTGGCGGTAAGCCGCGGCGTGCTTACTGAGATCATCATAAATAATCAAAGCGTGTTCACCGTTATCACGGAAATATTCACCCATCGCTGCACCAGCATATGGCGCCAAATACTGCATAGAAGCCGGGTCAGACGGGGAAGTGGCCACAATAATAGTTTGATCCATCACACCTTCACGCTTGAGACGCTCAACCAGACGCGCAACTTTCGCGTTCTTCTGGCCAACCGCCACGTAGACGTTAATCACGCCCGTTTTTTGCTTGGCCTGGTTGATCATGGTATCTATAGCGATCGCCGTTTTACCCGTTTGACGGTCGCCAATAATCAACTCACGCTGGCCGCGGCCGATAGGAATCAGCGCATCGACGCCCACGATACCGGTCATCAAAGGCTCGTGCACGGATTTTCGATCTAACACGCCCGGCGCTTCTTGTTCAATTAAACCAGTATTTTTTGCCTTAATCGGCGCACCACCATCAATCGCTTGGCCTAACGGATTCACCACGCGGCCAACCAATTCTGGCCCAACCGGAATTTCCAGCACCTTACCAGTCATGTGTACCTTTGCGCCGGCTTTGATTTTGGTATCTTCACCCAAAATCACCGCACCAATTTCGTCTTGCATTAAGTTAAGCGCAAAAGCGGTAATCCGAGACCCGTCAGTTGCCTCAATCTCAAGCATTTCGTTGTAACCAGCCTTTGCAAGACCGTAGATCCAACAAATACCGTCACCAACACGAATTACCACGCCAGCATCTTGCGTACTGCCAGATTTTTTCAGCTCATCAATTGCCGCTCGCAGTTCGCCACTTAGTTCTTTAATAGAAATTTCCGCCATTAGTTCGCTCCTTTCAGTTGCGTAGAAATATGAAATAAGAAATATGAAATATGGGCAGTTCTGTCATCCCGAACTTGATTCGGGATCCAATGATCGATTAGATTCTGAATTCCCGAATAGCTTCGCACGGGACACGGCAAGTTCAGAATGACACCAGTGATTTTCTTCTTATTGCTTATTTCATATTTCATATTTCAGTTCCTCATGCTCTTAACTTTGCTAGTTTCGTTTTTAGTGATACATCAAGTTCCATGCCTGGCGTAGAAACAATCAGGCCACCCAACAGGCTCCTATCAATCTCTTCGTGTAAAATCACTTTTTTAGCGCCCGTTGATTCTTTGACACGATTTTCAAGCTCTGTTTTCAATACTTTTGAAAGAGGGAAGACGGTGCGAACTTCAGCCTCAACCACTCCATGAACCCTGGCATATTCTACAGAAATATCTGCCAGAATTTCATCTATCTGAGAATGTAGTCGATATTCCAGCAACAGAGAGGCAAGTTCTTTGACTGCCTTCTGAGCGCCAACTTTATCTAAACGAGCGACGAACCCGCGTGCTATATCGAGTCTATTCATGTATTCTTTCCTGATAGTTTGTTGTCAAGCAATTTATGTAACACGCCGAGACTTATGTAACTCAATTTCTCACGACGGTCACTTGGATGCCTCGGAAGTTCATATTCTGAATTCACAATTACACCTCCCGTAAATCTCACGATATCTATATATTTTCCATCCCTCGAACCCTCGGGAGGCACAACCACATAATCTCCTAGAACGCCACTGTAACTTAGTGCTGGCTCATAATCACAACCATAACCCAGCTCGGAAAGCGCAGCGCCCAAGTCTTCACCGTCACGCATACTTAAGCCGATTGAGTTTTGTAAATGAATTCCTCGAAGCGTTGCAAGTCGCGTAGCCAGTAATTCATCACGCTCCATCGGAGCACTTACTGAACCTCGAATACCACCCATTATTTATTCTCCTTAAGAGCTTTTTTGATTAAAGCTTCAGATTTCTTCGCATCAACAATTTCGCCAAGCACTGCTTCGGTCGCCTGAGCCACCAAGCCAAGGGTTTCTTTCTTCAATGCTTCGCGGGCTTTTACAACCTCAGCTTCAATCTGTAGTTTGCCATCGGCGATGATCTTCTCAGCTTTGTCGCCAGCTGCTTTTTCAGCATCAGCTACAATCGCGCCGGCTTCTTCGCGGCTTTTGCTCACGATTTCTTCAGCTTCTTTGCGAGCCTCTGAGAGTAGGACGTTAACTCGTTGTTCAGCTTCTTCGTTTTGCTTAGTTAGCTCTTCAGCCTTATCAAGACTGCTTTCAATTGTTTTGCGGCGAGTTTCTAACGTATCGACAATTTTGCCAAGTGCAAACTTTTTAATCAGTACAAAGAAGACTAAGAAGGTGACACCTTGCGCCAAAATAGCCCACGGGCTCAAACCAAGCGCCGCGATACCTTGCGCCTCTTCTGAGGCAGTATTAGCGAGTAATGTAAGTGTGTGTATCATATTGTTTCTCCGATTGTATTTGAAATATGAAAAATGGAATATGAAATATGGGCAGTTTTGTCATCCCGAACTTGATTCGGGATCCAATGATCGATTAGATTCTGAATCATGTTCAGAATGACACCAATGGTTTTCTTCATATTGCTTATTTCATATTTCATATTTCTTCAAGTAAATCTTTCTTTAAAAGGTGGCGAATCTCGCTACGATCTCCGCCACCGTTTGTTCTAGCCAAGCAAGAACGCGCCAAGCAGGAAGGCGAGTAGTGCGGTTACTTCGATCATCGCGGCGATGATAACGATCTGGCCAGCTGCCTTACCAGCCTCTGGGTTGCGACCCAAAGCCTTCATGTAGCTTGAGCCAACCCAGCCAAGAGCAATTGCTGCTGCGCCAAGCGCAACTGAAAGCATTAAGCCCTTCCACATAACTGGACTTGCTGCTGTATCTGCAAATAATTGAATCATATAGTGTTTCCTTTATTGCCCGCTTGAAAAGCGAGACTTAATTTTTCCCTAAATCCGTCTTTTGATTCTTGAAATCGCAAGTCTTGAGTGCAGTTTGAGGTTTCTCTGTGAAGCGCGCAGAAAGTGGTATTTGACATACCACGTTGAGCACTGGAGCAGAAAAGCTCAAAATGTGCCAAGATTGTGATTTCACTACATCACGCATGAATGCTCTCGACCTTTGTTTTAGGAGCATCAGGTGCATGATGTACAGAATGATCTTCGCCGTGATCGGCGTGCTGAATAGAAAGTCCGAGGTATGTCGCAGTCAATATGGTAAAGACATAGGCCTGGATTCCGGCAACTAACATTTCAAACATAAAAATTGGGATCACCGCAAATGGCGTCATGCCATCAGGAGCGATCATACTAGTAAAGACAGCAATGAGAATTTCACCAACTGCGGTATTTAAAAACAGCCGAAGACTGAGGCTAATAATGCGTGTGACCTCACCGAATACTTCTAAAATACCGATAAAGAAGTTAATTGGATTCCACGGCTTGTCACTAAAATAATGCTTGAGATGACCTTTCACGCCCTGTTCTTTAATAGAAAGAACCTGCACTAAAATAATTGCGGTAACACTAAGGGCAATCGTGCCATTTAAATCTGCCGTCATCGGGCGAAAGAGCGGCGTGCCTTCAACATGCAGCGCCGGACCAACCAGGGGCAGCAGACCCATTAGGTTGCTAAACATAATAAAGAAGAAGAACGAGGCAAAGTAGGGAGTAAACCGAGCTGCCTTTTCACGCGAGCCAAAAGGGCCTTCCAGCAGATTGATAACATATTCCACCAGCCATTCCACGGCGTTCGCAAACACACTGTGGCTGGGTCGAGGGGAGGACTTTCGAGCCGCGGCATACAGCATCACACCCAGTAGTCCAGCACAAAGTACGCCATAAATAATGGCGTTCGTGATCACAAAATGCCCAGCCTGTTGAATTGGCTCTGCCTTCAGGCTGACATGAATCCCTTCAGATGCAAACGTTGTAAAAATATTACTCATTGACGACACCTTGAACATAAAAATAAGCCTTGGCGGCCTTGTCATCTCGACTTGCTCGTTCCGTCAAGCAGACGGTCGGGGCTTGTCGAGAGATCTGGTTCGTTACATAACCCTTCATCTGACACTCATCTTATCAATTCTACTGCTCCGACACAACATTGACTAGTTTGCTTATCTATGCTATAATCATAAGATAGGGTCGCACTTCCGCGGTTCTACGTACCCCGAGAAATCGGGCGAATCACCCGAGGGGGTGAAATGGACAAGCCCATCACGGTGATCGTGACCGGACTGGGGTGGCTCATCGCCATCGCATGGACGGTGACGGTCGGTGTCGCCACCGGTATCCTCCTGGCGGTCGCTGCGGTGATTGCTGGCAGTATCGCCGGTACATTGGCAGGTGAGCTGTAACATCAACCCCAGGGGTGAGTGACCATCTTCACGCAGTGAGTACCGTACTCACGTAAGTACCCGTGTCCTTCCTGAAAGGAGGAAAGATGGAAGAAGCAAAGCTATACGATCAGGCACAGCACCTGGACGAGCAGAAGTTCACGAACAATCCGATTGATCTCGGAAGGCTCACAGGACTCATCGCGCTCGTTGGGGTCGGATTTCTGGCGACCGGTTTCTCTGTGATTTTTCCACACACTTACGTGCGAGAGGTCAACGGCCCGGTTGCTGGTACGTTCGTGGCAATCTTCGCCGGCATCTTGTGGGGAGCAATCCACTATGCCGGCGCGGCAGCCGCCAACCCCGATACCAGACTCAGGGTCGCCGGCATGAAGACCGCAATGGTCTTTGGGCTGAGCAGTGGCGCAGGCACTGCCGTAGCTTCCTATGCCTACCGGGGTCAAACCGGTGGGTTGCAGGTCAGCGGCATCGAAGCCTCTCTGGTAATGCTAGTCTGGTTCATCTTCGGCACCGTGGTGCAAAAGATGAAGATCCGGCTAGGAAACCAATGAACCTGATGGGGTAATGGTGAGTGCAGACCAAAATGGAAACAGGTGAGTGAAATGTTAGTCACTATAAGCTCACCCAAGACCCATCGCACACAGGGCGGACGGCTAGTGACATCGAGTCACTGAGCGCAGATTGGTTTGACCAATTGCAGTTGCGCTCCCGTCATCGCCTATACGTCAGTAGATACGAGATACCTCTCACAACTACTCTGATGAGCCTTTACGAGGCGAAACGTATACCAAAACATTTTCACCCGACAGCAATCTGAATTTCAACCCCTCACACATACGAACGCCTGTCATCTCAACCTGCCCGTTCTGTCGACCAGACAGGCGGGGCCTAGTCGACCCGTTCTCCGTAGCAAGACTGCGAAGGGCGAAGAAATCTACCAACAATTGCAACTAAATCTTTTACACCCTGCAAAAAATACCTGCTGGAGCCTGGTGACAAAATTGAAGCCTGCCCACAGGCCCGCTGGAGGTATGATACAATTTGAACTATGATTACCTACTTTTTAGCACACGCTGGCGAGGTACATGAAACAGCCGCCGAAGCTGCGCAACACAGCGCACAAGACCCGATGATACTATGGCTCGTGTTGCTCATGATCCCCTTTGTGATCGCATTCTTCAGCCATGTACTCTTGAAGCAAAAAGTAACCGTCATTCTCCTCGCCAACGCTGTTTTTTTAATATTTTTTAGTATCTACTCATACCAATCGCCCGGCTTATACACTGTCGTGTCGCTGGTTGTCGGCTTTGTACTAACTTTCGCACTTGCCTTTGCCGGACTGACTGCTCGAGAGTAATATGCGCGCTTGATTCGCTATAACCAATCTTGCAAGGCTTGCAATCTATTAAGTAATTGCTTAATATTTAAGTATGCAGACTGAAGAATATGTGCAAACATTCCACGCCCTCGGCGACAAGACACGTTTTCGATTACTTCAGATACTGAGCGAAAAAAGGGAAATCTGCGTCAGCCAACTGGCAAGTGAGCTACATATTAGCTCAGCCTGTGTCTCTCAGCATATGAAGATTCTAGCGGAAGCAGGGCTCGTGCGGCGCGTTCGCGAAGGCCAGCGTGTGTGTTATGAAGTTTCAAGTGATTCGCGTGATAAAAAATTACTGCTTGATATAATTTTTAAGGTATAAGGAGACGAGCTATGTCAAACACCCCAACAACGGTCACGGTCTATTCAACAACCTGGTGCGGCTTTTGTCATCAAGCTAAAAAATATTTTGATAGCATCGGCGTGGCATACAACGACATTAATGTAGAAGAAGACCAGCAGGCTGCTGAAGAAATGGTCAAAAAATCAGGTCAAATGGGTGTACCGGTGATTGAAATTGGCGAAGAAGTTATTGTTGGCTTTAATCGAGCTAAAATTGACAGCGCCCTGCAGGCCAATAAACTCAAGTAGCAACTCGTCACACCAGCACTGCAACCAGAAGGCAAGCCATGTGAGCAATGTCACAGCGCAAACTGACAAAAAGAGCTACAGTAGACTGTGTAAACAGGAGTCCGGGCATGAGCGAACTACGCACTTCACCACTAAGCGACCAAAGCGGGTCACCTGCGGCGAGCGCGTCCTCGTTTGAGGATGAACACGTACGAGATCCGATGGGATCTTTTTTTGACCCCATACCTGATGCCACAGCAGCCGAAACCTTACTGGCGCATCGTTCAAAATTACAGTTAGATCTGGTAGCGCTCAGTGACGGTGAAGATATTGTGGTGAGAGTTTTGGAAATCTTAGGCTATATCCCTGAAATTCCCAAGCCAGTATCCCGAACAGCTGATAAAACGGTCGACGACTACCAACAGCAGCGAACCGAGTGGCAAGCCGAAAAAGAAGCAGCTATTGCAGCCCGGCGGCCAGCGCGAGAACTTGTGGGCCTTGCGGCCAGTTACTACCGCTTCGAATATTGGGATGATTTTGCCACCGGCCGGGGCCTTGATATCGACCGACTAGGGCAGCTCTTTGAGCGCACTGAAACATACGCGCATCAATCGCCGCTGCATAGCGTCATTTCAACTATCAAAGATCAACACCCCGCCGCAACACATATTGCCGACGCCCAAAGAATCATCAAAATTCTACTTTTAAATGAACAAGAAAGTGTTGAGCAGGATCTACCCTAGCCAACGCCACTTGCACGCTGCCCCCTCATTCCTTCATACTACTTATACATGGCATTTGAAGATTTCAAGCAGAAAAAATCAGTAGTGGTGGTTTATACCGGCGAAAGCAAAGGGAAGACCAGCGCTAGCATTGGCCTGATGTGCCGGGCGCTTGGCCGCGGGCACAAAGTTGCCTACATTCAATTTATAAAGCACTGGGAAGTCGGCGAACACACTTTTATTCATAAAATAGCACCCTTGTTTGGCGAACAGCTCTTCTTTTATAAAGGCGGCAAAGGGTTTTTTGCAGCTGGTGAGCTAAGCGAAGAAAATGTCAGTGAGGAAACCCATAAAAAAGCTGCCTCTGAAACCTTCCAGATTGCGCTCGAAAAAGTCACCAGTGGCGAATTCGACGTTGTCATCTGTGATGAAATCAACAATGCGGTACACGACGGCCTGCTCACCACCAATAATCTAAAATCAATAATCAATAATCGAGCCAAAAATACCTCGCTCTGCCTCACCGGCCGAAACTTCCCCAAAAAACTACTCCCAGATGTTGATATCGCCACCGAAATGACCAAACTCAAACACCACTTTGATGATAAATTTCTAGCCAACAAAGGCATCGACTACTAACAAATTATTGTGTAAGCTAATTCATTCGTAGTATATTTCATCTGTTTTTACTCGGTTATCCTCTTTCTTTTTTCTCTTCTTTTGTGAAAAGAATTGAGCGGTTAACGGGAGTGGAATAGCTGCTGACAGTTAAGTAATAAATGCAGTAAATCAAGTTGCCACTAATGAGCCCCGAGAATGGTATGATAAAGGGGCAACATCTAAATAATCAAAGCACCTCGACATGAGGAGCTAGACGCTGAAAAGGCGGTCATTGTGCTTTCTTTTCAATACAGGCGTTTAGCTCTGATTGTTTAGATGTTGCAGCCAATGGCTGCCTTTTTTGTTTTGCAGCCGTGAGAAAGGTTGCAATGTCAAAAGGAATTTTATACTCAGCAAATCGGTCAAAGAATGACGAGTTTTACACGCAACTTGCCGATATTGAAAATGAGGTGAAACACTATAAAGAACAATTTTATGGCAAGATAGTTTTTCTAAATTGTGATGACCCGTTTGAAAGTAACTTCTTCAAATATTTTGCTAGTAACTTTAATCACCTAAGGTTAAAAAGGCTAATAGCCACCAGCTACACAAAATCACCGATCGCCGGTACCCAACTAGCACTCTTCGACGTCGAGGGGCTAAAGCCAGATGGTGAACAGCCATTCAAAATTGAAATTAACGAGGTTATAGACACTAACGACAGTGGTTCTATCAATCTTGCTGACGTCGAGTATCTACTTAAGCATAATAGGAATATAGCCACACCGCTAAAAGGCAACGGGGATTTCCGCAGCAACGAATGTATTGAACTGCTCAAGAAAGCTGATATTGTATGTACCAACCCACCATTTAGTCTGTTCCGTGAATACGTCGCTCAATTAGTAAAGCATAGCAAACAATTCTTAATAATTGGCAATACCAACGCTCTTACCTATAAAGAAACGTTCGAGTTAGTGAAGAATGATCAGTTGAGAACTGGCTACACAAACTTTAACGTTGGCATGTACTTTGCTGTACCGGATGACTGGGAGAAATTCCACCATATAGATGAAAAAACCGGTAAAAAGATTGCTCGCGTATCAACATCATGTTGGTTTACCAACATGGAGGTCGCCAAGCATCACGAAAAAATACAACTTTATAAAAAGTATAGTTCAGAATCATACTTCAGATACTACAACTATGATGCTATCGAGGTACCCAAAGTATCCGATATACCCATGGACTACGAGGGACAAATGGGCGTTCCAATTACTTTTATCGACAAATACAACCCGGATCAATTTGAGATTATTGGTAAAGGTGTACAACTAGAGAAAACTGTTCGATTTAAGGGTGACAAAGCAACTCTATGGATTGAAAAGGACGGTAAGCCGTGGAAAGCACCATTCGAGCGAGTTGTGATTAAGAATAAGTTATTGGAGAGAGTATGAAAATTAACCTACATAAAATCAAAGTCCGCGATGCGGTTTCCAATTATAAAGATAGTCAGGAGGAGGGCGTAACCGCCTTCGGTGGTAGGCTAGACATCCGTCCAAAGTATCAGCGTGAGTTTGTCTACACAGGCAAGCAGCGTGATGCAGTTATTGACACAGTTCGACAAGGTTTTCCGCTTAATGTTATGTACTGGGTGGTTAAAGATGACGGTGGCTACGAGGTTCTGGATGGCCAGCAACGCACCATATCTATTGCCCAATACGTCAACGGTGACTTCTCGGTAGATGGCGTGTACTTCCATAGCCTAACAGAAGAGGAGCGAAAACAAATATTCGACTACGAACTAATGATCTACTTCTGCGAGGGAACGGATCGCGAGCGATTGGATTGGTTCCGCATTATCAACATCGCTGGCGAAAAGCTGACCGACCAAGAAATACGGAATGCCGTGTATACGGGCACCTGGCTTTCTGACGCAAAGCTAAAGTTCAGTAAGTCAAACTGCGTAGCGTACTTATTAGCAAATGACGGTGGTTCGCTACTGACAGGTTCACCAATTCGCCAAGAGTATTTAGAAACAATTTTGAGTTGGATAAACACCGGCGATATTGAAGAATACATGTCGCGCAACCAGCACAAGACTAACGCCGATGAGCTGTGGAGCTATTTTCAGGCTGTCGTGGAATGGGTACGTAGCACTTTTACTAACTACCGCAAAGAAATGAATGGCGTAGCTTGGGGCGAACTATATAACGTTCACAAAAATGAGCAGTTAAACCCAGCGGCGATTGAGGCAGAAACTAAAACATTGATGCAAGACGAAGATGTTACCAAAAAGTCCGGTATTTACCCCTACCTTTTGACACGCAAAGAACGCTACCTGTCTATCCGTGCTTTTAATGACCGTGACAAACGCGAAGCCTATGAACGCCAAAATGGTACGTGCCCCGACTGCAAGCAGTACTTTGAGATTGGCGACATGGAAGCCGACCACATCACACCGTGGAGCCAAGGCGGTAAAACCGTGAGCGCCAACTGTCAAATGCTCTGCAAAGACGACAATCGCCGCAAGAGTGACATCTAGAATCTAGAGAACAAAAACAGGGCGTCCTCGCAAGCGCGCCCTGTTTCTCAATCGGTATTCCTGTTAGCTAGTGTGGCTTTCGGGGCAACAATAGTAGCAACCGTTAACACGCCAGTTGGGATGTCGCCGTTGTGCTTCCTTAATAGCACTGAAGCTATCTGGTAACTCACCCAGATATTCTTGGTTCTCTGGTGCAGGCAACCTAGTACATCTTCGATGTACTTCATGGTCACCATTATCTTGTTCGTTCTCGTTGACGCAAAACTTTTCCATGATTAGCCCTTTGGTGGGTACGGATCGTGCTTGCCGTACGTGTTACGATTTTGTATCTGACCGTTCTTACCGTGCTCGAACATCTCAAGCCCGTTATTAACGGCAATCTGTCGAGCTGCCGCCAAAGCATCTGCCTTGTTGGCATAAGTACTACTAGAACGTTGGCTTCACAGACCAGTCTAATTGGCCTGACGATTTGTTGGGTACGACGTGTACGTCGCGTCTGTTTGCTGCCATGATTTGCTCCTTGTAGCGAAACGTTAATTGTTAATGTGTGCTAGAATTGGCAGCATACAAGGGGTTCAAACTTTGTATGTGCGGTGCTGGCGAGGGTCAGCACCGTTGCCATTTCTAGCGCTTGGCTTAGTCAGGAGTTACCCTCCTTAAAACCTCCCGACATCTGTTTGTTAAAGTTTTCTTTATTTCAGATAAGTCGGCATGAATATAATAGTAGCAAAGATAACAGATGGTGTCAACTTTCTACACTGATTACTTGCATAAAAAAGTAGCATAAGCTATACTGTTAGTTATAAATGAAAGGCTCCTTATGGATTTCGGTAAGACAATAGCAATACTGCGTGACAATGCTAGCCTGAGCCAGCAAGATGTGGCAGATAAGCTACATATGGCGCGAGCAACCTATGCCAATTTAGAAACAGGTAAGCGCCAGCCAGATTTAAGCAAAATTAACGCCATCGCTGAGTTCTATCAGATTTCCCCGTCAGATCTTATTACCACTAAGATACCGGCAGAACAAGCTATCAAGCCAATTAGTTTTAACAAACCAGGTACAAATCCCAGAGAAACAATACAAAAGGTTGACTACAATAAACTGCGTGAAGTTCTTGCCTACGTTCTGGAAAAAGTCGGTGCTAAGCCCAATGTGGGTGAAACCGTTCTGTATAAACTATTGTATTTTATAGATTTTGATTACTACGAAAAACAAGGTAAGTCCATAACTGGTCTAACCTACATTCATAATCATTACGGTCCATCACCTGTGGCAGAATTCAAGAGTGTCGTAGAGGGCATGAAGAGCAAGGGTGAGCTTGAGGTTGTTGAAACTAATTTTTTCAAAAACAAACAGAAGAAATATTTGCCAACAAAGCCAGTGCCGTTTGATGACTTATCTGCACGCGAGCTCAGACACATAGATGAAACGCTTGCTCGCTTGAGCGACAAGACAGCCAAAGAGCTGACTGAACTATCGCACCTAGATACGCCATGGGTGGTGGCAGGTCAAGGAAAGCCATTAGATTATCGTTATGTATTTTATCGTACTAAACTAACCGCTGTCACCGAGCCAGAAGATGAACTTTGATGAAAGTCCAGAGTTTAAAAAAGACGTAAAAGCGCTTCGTAAGAAAGTGCGAACTCTAAAATCTGATCTAAAACCCGTTTATGCACTTATAGAGCAGCTGTATGTGCCTGGAGGTGGCGAGGAGCTCAAAAAATATCGATCGCTATTCTTCGATGGTAAGCGAGCCACAATTTTACACCAATCGCAAACGCATGAAGTCATAAAGATGCGATTAGACACCGAAACACGATCCATGAGCAGTAAGCTTCGATTGGTATTTGTAGCAGTCATAAGTGATAGCTCTGTAATATTTATTGAGCTTTATGCCAAAAATGTTAAAAGCCGCGAAGATCAGCAACGCATACAGAAATACCTAAGTTAAAATTAGTTATCTCGTAGACCACTGTAAAAATTAGCTAGTTTAGTACATGACATTAAGACACGCTCAGCTTATGTGATCATTGCTATATACGTAGTATTATTGTAAAATAGCGGCCATGACGATACAAGAGGTTGTAGAGCTACCTCCTCACACTGAACATAATGAAGTCGTACCGATCGATCAACCTATCGAGCACTATATCAGCGCGCACTACGACAAAATTCTTGCCGCCGAGGTTGCCTGGCAACAACTCGGCCATTTTCTGAACCATAGCAGCTCAGAAGAGCAACTCCACACCTACGCGGGCATGGTTGATGAGCGCCTGGCTGATCCGAACGCACCACTCGGCAAATACAATCCTCATAAAATACTCTCGGCGGCCAGAAAAGGGGTGAGTGCCACATTTACCCAGGCAAAGTGGAATGCGCAGATACTGGTATGGGGTAATGAGGAACAGCAGGCCGTGGTACAAAAATACCTTGAAGATCTGGAAGACACTGTCGTCAATGCCGACTCACGATACCATCGCCACTTCTTTACCATGCAAATTGAAGCGACTGAGTTATTTCAAGCCGCGTATCAATCAGATGCAACACTACTACAACCCTTGCAACAGCTACTTGCAGAAGATCCCGCACTGCTTGAAGATCTCTGTATATTTTTAGAATCTGATGAGATCGATATATCTGACTATTCCGGTCTACTCACGGCGTTGGCACGTACACACTTTGATCCGCTGGAAGAATCGCCCATTACTACCTGCATTGCAAACCTGCAAGAGCGGCGAGAGCAGGTAGCAACCAAGCTTCTTCAAACCGAAAGCTCTGAAACCGCCAGCAGCGACAGCCAAAAAGTGATGCAGCTGCTCACCCAATTTGCGATCTATACCGAAATCAACCCGCAAGTGGTACAAGATTTTATTACAACCATTCCGTTTGGCGCCTTGCCAGAAAGTGTACAAAACGAGGTTACCAGGCAGCACCAACAAGCAGTCAACACGCTACACACGCGGTGCAAAAACCTACTACAGCCCTACGATCGACCCAAGCGGTATTTGTTAAAAGCCGCGCCGCGCTATGCAGCCACCCCGGCTAGCAAAAAGTCAAAATCCGCCGCAGTGGCACACACTGGCAGCAGGGCAATGCCTAAACTTTCGGGAAATCTCGACATGTCCCTTGAAGAAACAGGACGTCAAACAGTTGCCTCAGTCTACCAAGCAAAGCGTATCGCCAACCATTATGAAGTCACCGATGTTATTGCTGAAAAAAATGAAGCCGTCAGCTACGGTGACTGGCTCGAGCAAGCAGTTGAAAACATCATGGATACCAAGGAATTTCGAACCTACGTTGCGCGGTACCATAATCCGAATGATCTTATAGAGATGCTCTATTCAATTGTGCAAGACCCCATAGGTAATGGCGTTTCACCAATGAATGGTCAGTTTATCCGCCTCATAACTCCAGATCAACCCAGTCATTCCAAAAAACGTCCTGTGTTGCACTTTAGCCCTCCAGATAGCCAGGGTATTGGCTTTCGTGAATCACCCGAAAGTATCCGCACGCGAATTTTCTACTGTCTTCACAAGGGCACCTTGGTTCTGTTAGACATTCAACACAAAACAACTGCCGAAAAACAAAGTGGCGTATTGTCTCGATAACCTCAAGCTCTACTGGCTACGCAAGGTAGCCGCTACAGATAAAACTGCCGCTTCAATTGCCTGAAAACGAGGACATGCGGCCTCTTCACGGCTACATGGATCGGCCACGACATCGGGTAATGTGTCTTGCACGGCATTAAAGGCACGCTCGGCGGCATCACCAATCACCACTTGCTTCACAAGCTCGTGAATAATCTGGACGTTACAGGTACTACATTCTGCACTCATATTTTTATTATATCATATTCGTCAATATATTTCAATATTTTCTCATTTGAATCACCTGAAGAATACACTACTGTCTGTCATCCTGAACGTGATTCAGGATCTAATCAATAAAACACATTGGATCCTGAATCCCCGAATAGCTTCGCGCGGGGCACGGCAAGTTCAGGATGACACTAAAGAAGTTCGTAATTTGGTATCAGCACTTGGAATCAGTCTTCCGGGGCAATTGGGTAGGGCATCACGACATCACGGCGTATACTAAAACGGTGAATAAGCGAACCCAGCGCAAGCTCATCAAACTTATCATCACCGCGCTGGTGGCAGCTATTATTGCACTCCTGCAGCACCAAGGCTACCTGAATCAGGTTACACAAACTGTTGAACAAACAACACCTGGACTGTACCGCGTAACCAAATTTGATGATGGCGATACCATACACGTTGATATGGAAGGCAAGATCGAAACAATCCGCTTTATTGGTGTTGATACCCCAGAAACGCACGACCCCAGAAAGCCGATTCAATGTTTTGGCAAAGCAGCCGCTGCCTTTACGAAAAATACCATCGGAACCAACCGGGTCCGACTTGAAGCAGATCCCACCAATAGCAATCGGGACAGGTATCAACGGTTGCTCAGATATGTGTACCTACCCGACGGCACACTCATGAATCAAAAAATTATAGCTGAGGGGTATGGTTTTACTACCGTTAGTTTTCCGTTTACAAAAATGGAAGAATTCAAAAATGCCGAACGGCAGGCGCGGGACACTAACCGCGGGCTATGGGGCGGCTGCAGCATCGACACCAGTACCGGGTATAATCAGACAAATCCAGAATAATCACCATTCTTGACCGGCAAAAATGATCTTTTTGTGCTCACTCATGCACTTCTGGTACAAGGTTTCTAATTTTTTCATTTGAGAAAGTTCACCAAAATGACTGGCTCGCAACCGAGCTTGTTTACCCAGTGTTCTTCTTAACTTTGCATCGCCAGACAGCTCAAGTATTTTTGCGGCAAAATCTTCGGCCTCATTGTTCGCCAGTAAGCCAGTCTGGCCGTCAATAAACACCTCTGATACATCGGGATCACACAAAATTAACGGCAGGCCCGCACTCGCGGCCTCGTGAAGTACTAACCCTTGTGTATCTGTCGTGGAAGGGAATAGAAAAATATCAGAGAGCGCGTAGGCCAGCCCGAGTTGATGTCGTGGCATACGACCTAAAAAGTGAATCTGCTTGGCAGCATGTAGCTGCTGGGCACGAGCTTCAAGTTCTTCGCGATAATCAAAATCACCGACAAACACGAGCTTCAGATTAGCTTGTTTGCGCGCCGCAATTGCAAAACTATCAAGAATCAGGTCGAGATTTTTTTCGCGACTTAATCGCCCGGCATAGGTTAGAACAACGTCATCTTTTGTAATGCCGAGACTATTTTGAAGATCACTCACTTGCTTAGCGGTAGGCTCCGGCAGGGCATCAATACCGGTTGGCAAAAGGGTTGCTTCGGTCTTACTACCCCAGCTATCAAGCTGCAACTGCATTTTTTTAGAAAGAGCTATAACTGCGTCGCACGAATCGTGCAAGGCTACGTGCATTTTAGCAATCATAGTTTTATGCCAGGTAGTCACGTCTTTTTTGGGCTTAAAAATGGTCATGAGCTTGACAAACTCCCGAGGTGTCAGCTTCAAAAAGAAGGGTAGTGTTAAGCCAAGTGCCACCGTACCCGGCAAAACGTTGGGATATTTTTCGACATAGTGATATACATCGGTTGAATACTGCGCCACAAGAGGAATATCTTCTTTAATAGCCGCATATACGCCCATTAAACCGATTTGGCTGGGCGTGAAGATATGAACGATATCAAGGTTCATTTTTTTGATCTTGCGCATAACTGTTGGCGGAAAGAAGACAGAAGTCAGCTGTTCATCAAAAAATACACCCTCAATAGCCGGAAATCTGAATACATGGTCGTTATCACCGGCTTCAACTCCGCGTAGATTAGTCGCAGGGGCAAATATATACACCTCATGGCCAAGCTCTTCGAGCCGTGCCTGCATAATCTGCAAAACATAACTGATACCATTCACTGTTGGCAAGTATGTGTCGCTAAAAAGTCCGATACGCATATATAGGCTAGTGTATCACGCCGTGAAAGGTATCGTCATACTCTGTCTTTGGTACAGGTGCGCATACCTAAAAATATGCAAAATCGTCATTTTTTGAAAAAACCATGCTATACTCTCTGACAGAAATAAGCATAAGCATGAAACAAGTCAAAAAAACCTCAACTGCAGCTAAAAAAACCAAAAAACGGCCAGTGAAACCCGTCAAACATATTAAAGTTCAGCAAAAACCAGGGAAGATCGGTTCCTTCATACATCAAACAAAAGTACGGCTTGATAAAATGAAGAAGTGGCAACGAGCCTGTATATACCTCTTCATTGGCCTCTGTACTGCCTTGATTCTGCATGTTATTGTTGAAAAATCGTGGACGGAAGTTGAAAATCCGCAATACGGCGTCAGCTTTTCAGTCAAATACGCCCAAGAACTGGGCGTTGACTGGCAAGACAATTTCACCGCACTGCTTGATGACATGCAAATCCGTAACTACCGTCTGATGAGCTACTGGGACATGATAGAAGCTCAGCGTGGGGTCTTTAATTTTACAGAGCTCGACTGGCAAATGGACGAAGCGGCAAAACGGGGTGCGCAGGTGAGTCTGGCAATTGGCATGCGGCAACCGCGATGGCCAGAGTGCCACAAGCCAAAGTGGTACAGCCAGCTCAGTCAAGCTGAACGCGACCAAGCACTCTTTGACTTCAATAAAGCAGTCGTCAACAGATACAAAACACACCCGGCACTGCAGAGTTATCAAATGGAAAACGAGGCGGTGAATAGTTGGTTTGGTGAATGTACGCCTGAAGATCTTGATCAAGTTCGCTTAACGAAAGAATTTGAAGCAATCAAACAGCTTGATCCCGATCATCCGGTATATATGAGCCTGAGCGACCAACATGGTCTGCCACTCAACACTCCTGTTCCAGATCAGTACGGCTATTCGGTGTACCGTATTGTGTGGAACGACAAAACCGGACCATTTAAGTTTTACGTAACCTACCCAACGCCTGTCTGGTATCATCGACTGCGCGCTATTTGGATAGAAACATTCAAAAAGCGAGAGATTTTTGTACACGAACTTCAAATTGAACCGTGGGGCCCAGCGGCAACGGTAGATCTACCGCTCGATGAACAAAACAGATCGATGAGTGAAAAACAAATTAAAGAAAATATCAGTTTTGCCCGCAAAATTGGCAAGCCAACCATTTATACTTGGGGTGGTGAATGGTGGTACTGGCGTAAAACCACCTTTAACGACCCGAGCATATGGAACATCGTCAAAAAAGAATTCAACCGACCGTAATTGATCCCGAAAAATTTGGCGTCAGCTTTTCTATCAAGCAGTGTCGTGACTTTAAGATTGACCAAAAAGAAACACTGCAATTTCTGTTAGAAGAGGTCGGCTTCCGGCGCTTTCGCCTCATGAGTTACTGGAACGAGCATGAGAAACAGCAAGGGGTTTACGATTTTTCAGCCCTTGATACACAAATTGATCTCATCAGCACATACGGTGGCGCTATAAGCCTTTGTCTCGGGGTACGACAGCCCCGATGGCCGGAAAGTCATTGGCCGTCATGGGTTTTGACACGTTCTCAGGAAGAACGCTACCAGGCACTCTATGATTTTGTGGAGACGGTCGTAAAACGCTATCGGAACAATCCCAGTGTTGTGAGCTATCAACTTGAAAATGAAGCGCTGAACCGTAGTTTTGGTAAAGACGGTGATTTTAATCGTGAACGGTTGCGTCGTGAATATACTTTGGTGAAACAGCTTGATCCATCACGCCCAGTCATTATGAGCACCAGCAACACCTGGGGTATCCCTGTGCGACGGCCCCGTCCAGATCAGTTTGGTTTTACGTTTTACCAAATACAGTATGAAAACAGTGCATATAGTCGTACAAAATTACCAGCCTGGTGGTGGGCGCGTCGCGCACAGTTAATTCATCTGATTACACGACGGCCTAGCTTCATTCACGAACTGCAAGCTGAGCCGTGGGGACCAAAAGCCATCTGGGAAATGTCGGTTGAGGAACAGAATAAGTCGATGGATGTCGCGCAGCTAAAGACCAACCTTGAACATGCCAAGAAAACCAACCTCTTCCCAATCGACCTATGGGGAGGCGAGTGGTGGTACTGGCGCCACAAACAAGGCGACAGCACCATCTACCAAACCATCAAATCCCACCTCACCCCCTAAACCCTCCCTCAAAACAAAAATACATCCAAACTTCGACGGCCGTCCATATTTGGATGTATATTCTGTCTATGATACCTGGTGCGGTATACTAGTAGCTGGTATGTCTAGGATGAAATTGAATGAGAGTAAACCGGTTCTGAATCGACGAGCGCGGTTTGATTATGAGCTTGGTGAAACTATTTCAGCCGGCATTATTCTGAGCGGCCCGGAAGTTCGTGGCGCCCGACTGGGTCATGTACGATTAACTGGCAGCTACGCGAATATAAAGGCTGGCGAGCTCTGGTTAACTAATATGAGTATTTCTATTCCAGATACAGCCAGAAAACCAGGTGAAGAAAAAGAATCTACCAGCCCACGCAAACTACTAATCACCAAGAAAGAACTTGCTCACATTGAAGAAGTCAAAAAACAGGGTATGACGATTGTCCCAACCCGCTTATTCACTAATGGCCGATTCGTTAAAATTGAACTTTCAATTGCCCGCGGTAAGAAGAATTACGACAAAAGAGAAACTATCAAACGTCGCCAACAAGACCGCGACACAAGACGCGAACTCAAACGCTAAGCTATGATAAAATTATAAGTATTATGAGCAAATCAACCGAGGATCAATTAGAAGAAATCCTGCAGATTCTGAAATCTCAGCAGGAAAG
>CAYUUV010000010.1:0-10027 GCA_964448015.1 uncultured Candidatus Saccharibacteria bacterium | reverse complement strand
CAGCAAAACGAAATTACCGCTCTGCGCGAAGAAATGCGAACCGGTTTTAAAGAACTGCGTGATGAGCAGCGTTCACAAGGTGTAACCCTAGAAGCAATACAAGACGACATCAAACTGGTCGTTGAAGCAACCTCGCCAGCGCTTGAAAAACAAACTGTATTGGAAGAAAAAGTAGAAGACCACGACGCCGAACTGGTGCAGCACAACGTACGACTCGTAAAACTTGAAAATGCATGAATGAACAAGTAGCCCAGTTTTCTTTTCCTGAGAACACAAAAAATATTGTTATTTTTGTACATGGCTTTGGGGTTCGCTGGGATTCGCGCGGCATGTTTACCGACATTCAGCAATCTCTACCAAAAGGATGGGGCAGCGCATTATTCGATTTTTACAGCATCAAAGAAAACGATGTATATATCACGCCTATTACGCAACAGATTGCACGACTCACTGAAATTATTCAGACAACAAAAGCGCGAGCCCCAAAAGCAACAATACACATTATTGCTCACTCAAAAGGTTGCATTATCACGGCACTCGCACAGCCAGCAATTACTGGCCGCATCATTTTCTTAGCCCCTCCCGAAACATTTGGCACAAAACTTGAACGATACTTTACCCGCTATCCGGGCGCCACGTCAACTGCAACTGAACTAATTCTACCGAGAAAAGACGGTACCATCACGCATATTCCACTTAATTTTTTCCCGCAAACACAGTCAATTGATGCTGAAGATGCAATGCTTGCTTTCAGCCGTAAACATTCAGTACACCTTTTACAAACTATCGAAGACGAAGTAATCGGTATCACTGAGTACAAGAATTTAAGTGCCTCACCACGCGTTACTATCACACCACTTGCAGCAGACCATAACTTTACCGGCAGAGCCCGCGAGAAGCTCATAAACTACATTAAGGAGATTGTACATGAGTAGAGAAAAAGTCAACATTGTTAGTGAAAATGACACCGTCATTGGTGAAAAATGGCGTGATGAATTAACCGACAATGATTGCTGGAGAATTATTTCTGTCTGGGTTGTTAATTCTAATGGCAAAATACTCTTACAACAACGAAGTAAAAATAAAAAGGTCAGTCCCGGGATATGGACCGCAGCCGCGGAAGGAACAGTCCCGCTGGGTGAAGATTACACAACTTGTGCAATACGGGAAGTGCAAGAAGAACTTGGCGAAAAAGCCAATCTCACACCAGTAGGTCACTATCGAGGAAGATGGGGGGGATTTGGATTACGGCACTGTCAAGGATTCACTACGACCATCAATAAAGTAATTGATGAGTTTAACTATCAAGCGGAAGAAGTTGAACAAATAAGATGGTTTACTCTTGATGAAATAGAGCAGCTACACAAGGAGCAACCAGATATGTTCCCACTCTACGATATCTACAAGACCCTAAAGTTTATTAACTAGCTATTCGTACAGTATACTAATGCAACCAAATTGCTATTGCTTGCGCATTGCACTGTATGTTGAGAGAATATGAAAAGTTGGAGATACCAACGGATAAGAGGTGGGAGCACCTTCATGAATTCAAAAAATGCCTTATTGTCAGTCTTCGATAAGACTGGCATCACTGAGTTCGCCCAAGCACTTGTTGAGCTTGGGTGGACGCTGTACTCATCGGGTGGCACCGCCAAGGTGATTGCCGAAGCTGGCCTGCCCGTGACGGACGTTGCGGAGCTGACTGGCTATCCGGCCATTCTTGGCCACCGGGTTGTCACATTGCACCCTCGGGTGCACGGCGGCATTCTCGGTCGACCCGATCTGGCAGAGGACCAAGCGGATATGCAAGAGCACGGCATCAGCCCCTTCGGACTGGTGGTCGTCAACCTGTACCCATTCGCCGACACGGTCGCCTCTGGCGCTTCGTTCGCGGAGTGCATTGAGAAGATCGACGTCGGTGGCCCAACCATGGTTCGGGCAGCCGCCAAGAACCACGCCCATGTGGGTATCATCACCGATGCGAAGCAGTACCCCGCGATACTAGCCGAGCTAGGTGAAGCTGGCGAGCTCTCGGCGGCAACCCGTCAATCCCTGGCCATCGAAGCCTTCGCCCATACGGCCGCCTACGACCTCGCGGTTGTGGAGTGGCTCAGCGAAGGCGAGTACAAGGGGATGCTCGGACACAAGGTACGGGATCTCGGCTACGGTGAAAACCGTTGGCAGTCGCCCGCCTCGCTGTACCAGTGGGTTGGCAACACCGACCCGCTGGCCGTTCATCAGTTCAATCTGGTGGCCGGACAGAACCCGGGCTTCGTCAACATGACCGACGTCGACCGCGAACTCCAGACCGCCACGCACATCTTGGCGGGTCACGGAATCAACTTCGACGACACCCCCTATGTCGCCATCGCCGTTAAGCACGGTAATGCCTGTGGTGTAGGAGTTGCAGGCAGCCCGGAAGAGGCCCTCAAGCTGATGCTCGTAGGTGACAAACGAGCGGTGTTCGGGGCAGTGGTTTTGGTGAACTTCCCGATCACCGGGGCACTCGCCGAGCTGCTGCTGCACTACGAATCGGACACTCGCCGACTCCTTGATGGCATTTGTGCGCCTGACTTCGATGAGGTTGCGCGCACGGCGCTCGGACGCCGGGACGGTAAGTACTTCCTGGCGGCCAATCCGGCACTCGAGCGGTTGGGCGAGGACTCGCTTGACCGCGAGACACTCATTCGACCAGTTCGGGGCGGGTTTTTGATGGAGCCCAACTACACCAACACCGTGGACGTCAACAGCCTCGAGGTTCGAGGCAAACTGAGCGATCAGGACATCCGTGATGTGGTGACGGGCATGGGCATCTGCGCCACCAGCAACTCCAACACCATCACTCTGGTGAAGAAGGGACAGCTGATCGGTAACGGTGTCGGCCAGCAAGATCGTGTCGGCGCCGCCGAGCTCGCCCTCAAGCGAGCACGAGACGCAGGCCATAACCCTGAAGGAGCGGTTGCTGTCAGTGACAGCTTCTTCCCGTATGCAGATGGGCCGAAGGTTCTGATGGAAGGTGGTATCGGTGTTATCTACTCGACCACCGGTTCCAGGAACGATGGCGAGGTGCAGGCAGTGTGCGCCAAACAGTATGTCGCCTTGGTACAGCAGCCCGATGCGGACGCCCGCATGTTCTACCGGCACTGATCCCATGCAGCAGCCACTCCAAGAAGGGCAGCGCTATCGTTGCACCGCCTGTGGTAACCTCACGAGATTCGACGTCATCCGGACGTTGCAGCTTAAAGAGTACTACCATGTCGAAATCGGAGGCGCAATCAACGTTGAGGAACACAAAGTCCTCAGCGAAGAAATCGTTTCTGTGAGGTGTAGGTGGTGCGATAACGGCACAACAGTTGAAATCATTGAAGGGCCCGGCGCCGCGTAAGTGGTGTCACCGGGGAGCGGGCGCAACACAGCCAGTGTTGCTGCCCCTCCCCGGCTTTTCAAATTATGGAATCATTCAAGCGCGCTGCTTATGCTTGCTATCACAGAGGTAGTATGCCATTATATATTTCAGCTGTCAAAAGCTCCCGCAAGGGATGTTTTTTATAGTTAGAACCTTTTCATCTACAATCAACGAAACCAGAAAGAAGGTGATCGCCATGCCTCATGTCGAGGTATTGGTTGGCAGCCCGAGTGACCTCAAGTTCTTGAGAGCCTCTCGGCTGGTGATGGATCTACAAGAAGTGGGATGCACGGTGGCGGTCTCCGCATGCTCTGCGCATCGCAACGACCACGAGCTCACCCTGCGCATCGGCAACGTCATCAAGGAGACCAGTGTCTTCGTGGCGGCCGCCGGCTGGTCGGCAGCTCTTCCGGGAGCGGTCAAAGCCAAGCTGCTCGGCCGTTCGTTGGCCACGGTCTTCGGGGTGGCACTTCCTTCAGAAGAGTACCCCGACGCGGCCGACGCGCTGATGAGCATCCGGCGGCTACCGCCGGGTATCGACGTCATCTGCCCAGACCAGATCGGAACCGATGGCTTCAACGCCATCATCCCGAATGTCATCGAGCAGGCCTGGGCCTACGATCCAGCAAATCCCGATCAGGAGGAGCTGAAGAAGGTCAAGGCCAAGATCAAGCAGCCCCAGTTCAATCTGGAGCTGTCGCAGTTCGACGCCTGCCTGATCGAAGGTAAAACCAAGAAGGTCTTCGATCTGGGTGATGGCACCGTGCTGGTTCACAGCAAAGATGACATCACTGCCGGCGACGGCGTCAAGCATGATGTGCTCGAAGGCAAGGCGGCCGCTTCCACGCGCACCACCTGCAACATCTTCAAACTGCTCGAGAACAACGGGGTGCGCACGCACTTTGTGGAGCAGGTTGACCCGGTGACCTTCCGTGCCCGGAACGTCGAGATGATCCCACTGGAACTCATCGCCCTGCGTTACGCTACGGGTAGCTACCGGGATCGCTTCCCAGATCTGCCGGATGGTACGCGATTCGAAGAACTCGTCTTCGAGGTCTTCGAGAAGGACGACGCCAATCACGATCCGTTACTGGTGTTCAACTTCAAAAATGACCTCCTGCACCGATACGTGCCGAACACCAAGGCGGCGGAATCCGTCGCAGACAATCTGAAGGCGGGGGACCCCTTCAGTACGACATACCTGTCTCAGGGCCGCTACTCGTTCGTCACACCCGAACTGCTCGATCAGTTGCAGACCGTGACCATCAAAACCTTCGAGGTCATCGAGCGAGCCTGGGCTGAGGTCGGCGGCGTGTACATCGACTTCAAGATCGAGTGCGGTATCGACCGGGAAACGGGCGAGCTGTTAGTGGCCGATGTCATCGACAGCGACTCCGGCCGGCTTCGCTTCGGCGAGGTTGACATGTCCAAGCAGTCGTACCGCGACGGCACGGCCAGTCTGCCCGAGATCAAGAAGAAGTTCGACGAGGTGGCAGCGCTCACCGATGGTTTCGTCTGAACGGTTCTAATCCCCGTCATGAGGAGATGAAACTCTAGGGGTTCAGCCAGGGGGTGCCACACCACACCCCCTGGCAACCACCATGACGCTAACACTATAATCACACACCGTTAGGGATTCTACGACAACCGACCGGAGAGCCCGAACGGTGACTACCTCAACCCACTCGAGTCAGTGCGCGAGATTTTGCGCACCTCTCATCGGTCACGCCGATAAATCTATTAGATTCTTATTACATTCAAGTTGTATACTAGATAATATGAAAATATACAGTTGGAATGTGAATGGAATGCGGGCAGTTGTTCGTAAAGGGGAAATACAAAAATTTATGGCGGAGCACCAGCCGGATATTGTCTGTTTTCAAGAAACCAAGGCAGAGCAGGGGCAGGCAGAAATAGATTTCCCAGATTATGAAGAATACTGGAACTCTTCACGCACTAAAAAAGGTTATAGCGGCACGGCAATTTTCACCAAAGTGCAGCCACTCGCTATCATCAATGATATTCCTGAAGAGTTTGTCAAAGCGAGTGGTTTAGTACTCGACAATTTTGGCCATAGTAATGAAGAAGGACGGGTTATCACCGCCGAATTTACCGACTTTTACCTTGTCACCGCCTATACCCCCAATGCTAAAGATGGCCTGGCTCGCATTACGCTACGTCAGCAATTTGATAAAGCCATGACGCTATACTGCGCCGCTCTGCAAAAGAAGAAGCCGGTGATTTATTGCGGTGATATGAACGTTGCCCACACCGAAGACGATTTAGCGAATCCAAAAGCCAACAAAGGCAAAAAAGGCTTCAGCGACCAAGAACGCACCGGCTTCGACAACTGGCTGGCTGCTGGTTTTATCGACACCTTCCGCATATTCACCAAAGGCAACGGCCACTACACCTGGTGGAGTCATTTCGCCAAAAGCCGCGAACGAAACGTCGGCTGGCGCATCGACTACTTTTTAGTCTCCAAAAGTTTGAAAGATAAAGTAACATCAGCCAAAATCCACGCCCAACAACTCGGCTCTGACCACTGCCCAATCAGTGTTGAACTATAAATGAAGACTGTTTTAATTCATCCTGGCTACTTAGAGGGTACGAGACATTTTCAACGACTCAGCAAACTATTCATTACAAACAATTGGAAGGTCCTGTTCCACGAGTGCCATAGAGCCACAAAATCGCCGGAAGTTTCACTGCATATCTCACACTCCGGCGGAGTACTCTGCAAAACATTAGAGCGAGCAAAAAAACCGAAATTAATTGTTGCACCTCCTATGGTCAACCATAAAATAAAACGTAAGATGGTTGCAAAAATAGTTGGTGATTTAAGGTGGGCACTCAAGAACCACGAACTCCTATTTTGGGCATACAAGACAGCACTAAGCACTGCTATGATCGTAAGTTACAAAAAGTGGTATTTTATGCTAACCAGTATAAAAGAATATAGTCCGAATCTTGATTCAGTTTTCAACGAACGCTCTATAAAAGTTATCGCCAATTCAGATGATCCATTTTCACGCATGCTCTGTGACGACGGACGGTGCATTACCATTGCAGGACACCACGACGATATATTGTACCGACCGAAACACTACGTTACCGAAGCTGAAAAACTCATTGCCAGCAGTTAGTCAGCCACTGGTTTTGTAAACTTTTTGCCGCCCAGTGCAGCTAGAGTGGCCAAGGTAAATGCGCTCAAACCGAAGAAACAACTCGTCAGAAATGGGTTGGTAAGTAGCTTACCTGGTGAACAACTGGTAGCTGTACCCTTTGGTGTGGTATAAAAACGGTAAAAGAGCGGGATGTTATTGACGAACGCAAACAGGGTACTGGCCACGAGTAGAACCAGCAACTTCTTGTACTCGGTGCGGCGTTTTTCTTCATTCTTCATCAGAAGAAGACGTAGCGTCCACAATAAGCTCAAAGTAAACGAAAGCGTACCCCAGAAACACGGTGTCAGCAGGGGATTAGTAGTAACATTGCCGGTAAATGAAAGAAGCGCCTCAAGCCCTTTGGCTTCGTTGGTACAAAAAATCTGCACGTCCCGAAAAATTGTTGTCCAGCCAACAAAATTTCCCCAAATGAGCGCCACAGTCTGTAAGCTCAGCCAAAATTTAATTGAATGAAGCAGCTTCTTAACTTTTTGCATCAACGTTAGTATACGCCCATGGCCACACAACAGTAAATGGTGTTAGAAGTGCAATACTTATTTTAGTAGCAATACTCGTGAAATCTCCAAACTTCATTGTTGATGATGTAAATTCTATTATTTTTCGCAAGTACATTATATTGTTTATGCTTAGATCTGATGTATGCTGTGCAGCAAAAACAGATACGCTACCCCTGGTGTAGCTACGCTACAGATAGCGTATCTGGTACAGTAGAGTCATGAAGAAGTTTGCAGTTTTTGACATAGATGGAACGCTCATTCGATGGCAGCTGTACCATGTGATTGTTGACCGGCTCGCCAAAGCGGGGGAATTAAATGCGGATGCTGAACTGCAATTAAAAACTGCTCGAAGGCGCTGGAAGAACAGGGAACATCCCGAAGCGTTTTCGCAGTATGAAGCTGAACTGATACGTATTTTTGAGCAGTCGCTCGTCGGTATCAACCCAAAAATATTTGATACCCTCGTCAAATCAGTTGTCGCTGAATATAAAGATCAGGTCTATACCTATACCAGAGACCTTATCAAAAATCTGAAAGCCGCAGGCTATGTGCTGCTCGCTATTTCCGGTTCGCATCATGAGTTAGTTGAAGAAATCGCCACATTATACGAATTTGACGACTGGGTTGGCTCGCAGTATGAACGAACAGCAACCACTTATAGCGGAAAATCCTACGTTGCTAGTCATCATAAAGCCGAAATTTTACAAAATCTTATCAAGAAACATCGGTTAGATCTGCACGACAGTTACGCTGTTGGCGATAGCAAAAGTGACGCGCCCATGCTTGAGATGGTTGCGCATCCCATTGCTTTCAATCCCGACAAAAACCTGTTCGCCATTGCTAAGCAACATCACTGGAATGTAGTTATCGAGCGTAAAAATATGATCTATCAACTTGAACAGCGTGACGGTGTGTATCTCCTTGCAAAAACCGGTACTGATTCTGAGAACAAGCACCAGGAACTATGAATATGCCTGAAGACTATTGGAAGAAACAGGGGGCCAAACCACTTTTTGAAGAATTGGAATGGAATAAGCCAGAACGGCGTGATCAAGCTGGCCGACTGTTAATTATTGGCGGCAATGTTCACGCCCTGAGTGCACCGGCAAAAAGTTATGCGCTGACCATGAAAACAGGTATCGGTAGCGTGAAAATCGCTCTGCCGAATGCTACCAAAAAACTAGTTGGGTCGACCCTACCTAACGCGGTGTTTTTACCTTCCACCTCAAGCGGTGAGTTTTCAAAAGATGCCGCACATGAACTCTTGCAGTATGCCCAGTGGGCAGACAGTCTATTGCTGTCAGGTGATGTAGGCAGAAACTCGCAGACTGCTATTTTACTTGAAGAACTACTGCGTTCGTACCGCGAACAAATAGTTGTCACTCGCGATGCGGCAGATATTCTTTCAAACACCCCAAAAAGCCTGTTTCAACGAGAAAAAACAACTAGCATTGTCAGCTTTGCCGGCCTACAAAAACTCATGAAGAACCTGGGTAGTCGACAACCGCTAACTTTTACGATGGATCTCCTGCAACTGGTTTCCTTCTTGCAAGATTTTTCCGCAGAATATCCATGCAACATTGTCACGTTCCATCACAATCAGATAGTAGTTGCCGCTTCGGGCAAGGTGAGTACAACCCAGTTACGCACCACACCTCATAATGAAAACGTCAGTTGGCGAACAGAGTATGCCGCAATCGCCGCCTGCTACCAAACCTGGTACCCCGAACAACCCTTCGAAGCGCTCACCCATGCAGCCCATTTAGCAGAATCAAATATATAGCTCCAAATACTTGTTCAAGTATTAGTTTTATTGTATAATTATAGCAATGGCTTTATATAATACCCTGCTGGAGACGGCTTTTTTTAGCGAAGGATTGTCTATGCAAGAACGCATAGATGCTATTGGTGATATAGCAGGGAAGATAGCAACTCAAAAAATTTGCACCCCCGGCACCTTACTCAATGCAACCACTGCGACCGGCATCGAATCATACGAGGCATTAATCATGAACTACGATCCTCACGACTACGCAGATATCGCGTGGAACAATGCCCAAGAAGTCAGCAGGCAGGTTGTGGCTCTGAACGGAGAATTTTCGTATGCCGAAAAGCTTGGTGCAAGCACCGAAGCAGCTGTGCACAATCTAATCTGGTATGGCATAGCTACACACGGGCCGGGTAGATATGTACGGCCAGTGACGTACAGAGAAGATTCCAGCGGCAGCGCAGGTAGGCGCGATGGCTGCGACCTGTTGTATAGAACAGAAAAACGAAGATGGAAGATTCAGACGAAAAGCCATGGCCGGCCCGAAGAGATTATTAATAAGTACGTCAATAATGTGATTGTTATAAGCCCCCAAATACTCACCATGGACCGATACGCATCAGCCAACGACATTCATGAGGCAATTACGAATCTTGATACAGCGCAATTGGACTATATGTGGCACAACTTTCTCCAGCAATTACGAACTCAAAAAGCACCCAATGCCGGTATCCGCAGGGTGATATAACGTAGTATCCGCCAACCGCTCCGTGATGCACGTTTGCTTCGGTTGATACATACTCCGTAGGCTGAGGACTGATCTATTAAAAATAGTAGGCTAAGTGAGACAAAAAGAAAAAGGCGTGCTTGATGCAGTTCAGTATCTTGTACGTCTTTTAGGTGAACCCTGTGGTACTACATAGCCTTTGGTACCGCGAGCCGGACTTGCCATATCCGATATGGCACCCTGTCGAATGGCAGGGTGAACCACGTTTATCTCGGTGTGGTGGGCGAGGAGGGACTTGCAGTGTCATCCGACACCGCACCGTATCGAATGATACGGTGAACCCTTGTAGTACATAGCCTTTGGTACCGCGAGCCGGACTTGAACCGGCACGTCCGTAATGGACACCAGATTTTGAGTCTAGCGTGTCTACCAATTCCACCA
>CAYUUV010000009.1:0-31331 GCA_964448015.1 uncultured Candidatus Saccharibacteria bacterium | reverse complement strand
AGGAAATTTACTGCTGTTTTTGCTAGAATTGTAATATGAAGGTTAAAAATAAGGTTTTTAATAGTCGGCAGCTGTTGTTTCAGGAGCTGTTTGTCGGCACCTTAATTTACGCCACGGTGCTTGGTTTTTTTAATGATTACACCGACATTGTTGAGGTAAAAAGTTTTTCAACCATCTTTCTCGCCTCGATTGTTTTAGAAATTCTCACCTATCTGACATTTCAGCTTAAAGGCAAGATAGTTGCATGGCTGAAACCTCGTCAAGGGGCGGCATACAAAGTGCTGTTGTTTCTGTGCGTATGGTTTATTATGTTTTCGTCAAAATTTGTGTTTATTGGAATCATCGATATGATTTTCGGTAACTATATTACGATTCATGGCTTCTTCGGAATTTTGTTTGTTGTTCTAGGTGTTACATTGTTGCACCGACTGGCTTTCAAGGTATTTCAAAAGCTTGGCAACTAGGTAAGAAACGTACAGAGAGGCATTTTAGTATGGCGATAGCGGCTAAGTTTGCTATACTCTAAAACATAACCACTAAAAGGAGAGAAGTATGCTTTCATTATTATCAGTATTTGCTCAGACGATGAGCGATTATAGTACGGAGTTGGATACAACGTACACCACAACCTTGGATCCGACTACAACAGGGGCGGATGCAGCCGTGGGCGCAGCAAGCCTTGGGATTCTCATGGTGATATATCTTATTATTTTTGTGGTGGCTGTTATTCCTGCCATCGTCGTATCGTGGAAGTTGTTCAAAAAAGCAGGTCGACCCGGCTGGGCTGCCTTGGTGCCGATTTATAACACCTGGGTCATGAATGATATTGCCGGTACACCGACGTGGTACTTTATTCTTTCGCTCATGCCAAGTATTGGTTTTATCGGATACATTCTGATCTATATTGAACTTGCTAAAAAGTATTCCAAGCCCGCTACCGTTTGGTTTGGCATGTTCTTGCCGATTGTCGCACTCTTCATGGTGGGCAAAACGGAATATATTGGTGGCGGTGATGCCCCACAGGCTCCACAAGGGTTTAGTGTGCCACCTCAGCCACAGCAACCAGCTCCTCAGGTTCAGCCGGTTGCAGATGTGACAGCTCCACAGCCAGTACCTGTTCAATCTGACGTTCAGCCACAATCCGTGGTAACAGACCAGACGCAGCCGCCAACCACTCCACAACCCCCTACACAACCCACGGTATAAATTAGCGTAGAACTACTAACAAAAGACCAGATTGAAGCTGGTCTTTTGTTTTACTACCACCTCTGTTAGAATGAATGGATGAAAAGAGAACTCAACGGTTCAGAATTAGCCGGCTTTATCAAAGAACGGCAGGCAAAAGCGGTACGCGGGCTCCGTCAGGCATATCAAACGCAGCCAAAATTAGCGATCGTAGTAACGGTTGAAAATCCGGTCATAGAAATCTATATGAAGCTAAAAACTCAGTATGGCAAGGATATTCTGGTTGATGTTGCCATCCACCGGGTGCAGCAAGATGAAATTATTGAAGAAATCAAACAGCTGAACGCAGATCAGACTGTGCATGGCATTATCGTCCAATTACCACTGGCCGATCCATCGCAAGCTGATGAGATCCTCAATACGGTTGCACCAGAAAAAGATGTCGATGCGCTGGGGGCTCAAGCAATGCTTGACCCTGCAACACCAACGGCAATTTTATGGCTCCTGGCTGGTTACGGCATAGATTTGCGGAATCGCAAGGTTGTTATTGTTGGCAAGGGTAAGTTGGTTGGTGGTCCGCTGTTGACAATGCTGCAAGATTCAGGTGTGCAGGTGGTTGCGTGTGATACCTCCGATACGGTTGCGAAAGAAATTGCAACAGCCGATGTCATTATCACCGCTACAGGCTCACCTGGTGTGTTGACAAGCGACATGATACCACTCAACGCCGTAGTTGTTGATGCTGGCGTGGCGGTCGAACAGGGTAAAGCAGTTGGTGATCTTGCTACTGATGTCTACGACCGTGATGATCTTAAAATCACCCCTAAAAAAGGTGGCGTCGGTCCTCTAACTGTTTGCGCTTTATTCGAAAACGTGATCAAGGCTGCAAAGCTCAATGCAGGCATTGGCTTAGAGGCTAGTTCTTAGTTCTTAGATCTTAGAGATCGGATTAGGGCGGTTAACATTCTGCCCACTTGGTCGCATTCATCTATGAGATGTTCTGTGTTAATACCGTATAAATTCTGACATAGAAGTAATTGTGTTTGCAGCTCTGCCAGAGACCCCAAAGCGATGCCGCAAAATTGTATAGTTTCTTGTTTGTTGAGTCTTTTCTGACCTTCTGCAATATTCGATGGAACCGAAACAGCACTACGCTTAATCTGATCTGTTAAAGCATACAGTTCAGTTTTCGGTAAAGCTTCAATAGATTGATACACATCTTCAACAAGCTTCATTGCGCGTTGCCAGACTATCAGATCTCGAAAACTATGCGTAGCCACTTCCACCCCATTTATTTTATGTAATTTTCTAAGAACTAAGATCTAAGAACTATTAAGCCGTCAAAGCGGCTTTAACTCGTTCCGCCACCTGTCGGGGGGTCATCTCGGCCTTCACAATGAACGAATGTACACCAAGTTCTTTCAGGGATTTTGGTGCCTCTTCTTCACCCATATTGGTCAGAATAATTACGGTGACATTTTTGCCCCATGTTTTTTTACGCAGTTCAACCAACATTTCATCACCGGTCATTTCGGGCATCATGAGATCCAGCAGAATAATATCTGGTTTAAATGTTTCAGCAAGTTCCAGTCCTAGTTTGCCATTTTCTGCTGTCTGGACTTCGTAGCCTTCGGTTTCAAACTTGAGTCGATACATCTGGCTGATTGCCATGTCATCTTCGATAATTGCTACTTTTTGTGCCATACTTCTATGCTAGAGAAAAAACGTGATTCCCGCAACCCTCTTCCTTTGTCATTCTCGAACTTGCATGCCATGGCGACATGCCGTGGATCCGAGAATCTAGCAAAGAAGGGCAGATAACAGCAAATAGCAAATAGCAAATAGCAAATAGCAAATAGAAGACATCCTAACTGTCATCTATTTGCTACTATCTGCTATCTGACTGAGCCAGTACGCGCTCAACCGCTTCTACCACCTTCTGAGGTGTGGAATTGGCCTTTACAATGAAATCACTAATCCCAAGGTGCCACAGGGTGCGCGGGGCTTCATCTCTGCTAATATTGGTTAGAATAATGACCGGTATCTTTTCTCCCCAGTCGGTAGCTCTGAGTGCACGGAGCATTTCATCACCGCTCATCGCAGGCATTCTTAAATCAAGCAGTACTAAGTCTGGCTTCTGTTCTTCAATAATTCGCAAGCCGTGTTCTCCGTCTTCGGCCTCACATACTTCAAATTCACTGAACTTCAGTTTCAGCGCATACATTCGCCGAATCGCCGCCTCATCTTCAACTATTGCAATCTTCGTCATATTTATTTCCTAATTTCCTTGCAGGTATCATATCAGATTTTAGCGAAATAAGTATCATCAAAACCATCCGAAGGAATCGCGCCAATATGGTTCCGCCAACCTGATTTGCCAACCTTTTTGTAGTCAACCGCTTCTTCAACAACATCGAGAACAAACTGATTAGTACTGGTATTTCGTCGTTTCGCACCCATGTCGATAAGCTGTTTTAGCCTTGGATCAACGTTACGAATAGTGATCTGAGTTGTCGTGTTATGCATGCTTTCAACATAGCATATGATGTCAGAGCAGTTTTTGGACTTTTTCTACGATGATTTGGGGGGTTGAGCTCGCTTTATTCACATAGCCGCTCACATCGAGTGATGCGAGTATGCTAGGCATTTCTTCCTGGCTGATATTGGTGAAAATAACCACCCGAATATCTTTACCCCATGGTTTCTTGCGTAGTTCGGTAAGCATTTCATCACCAGTCATTTCTGGCATCATTAAATCAAGCAAAATGATATCTGGTTTGAAGGCCTCAGCAAGCTCTAGCCCTACCTTGCCATTTTCTGCCGTTTCAACTTCGTACCCTTCAGCCTCAAACTTCAGTCGGTACATCTGGCTAATAGCCATATCATCTTCAATTATTGCAATTTTTGTAGCACTCATATATGTAACTTTAAGTAAAAAACAATTATAAGCAAGTTCTTGACAGATAATACCAAAGTATATACAATGGTACGTATGAGTAATTCTACTACTATGAGCTTTAAGATCGACAAAGACCTAAAAAACAAAGCCCAGCAAACCGCTAAGGCTATAGGCGTACCCTTGTCTACCCTAATAAACGCCTATCTTAAGGATTTGGCAGCTACTGGTCGTGTAGAACTAACGGTTTTTGAAGAAATGACTCCTCAGATGGAGCGCATCATCGAAGAGGTAGAAGGTGAAATTGCGCGCGGCGAACTGAGTGGGCCATTTGATAACGTTGAAGATGCTATCGAATTTTTGCATAACCTGAGACCAGAAGATTTTGAAGATTAAAGTATGGATGTTCAATTTGCAAAAAAGTTTCAAAAGCAGTACCTTAAACTACCTGTAAAAACACAAAGACAATTTGATAAACGATTAGACCTTTGGTTGAAGACACCATTATCTCCAACCCTCAATGACCACGCACTGTTTGGTAAATACCAGGGATATCGGAGCATTAACATCACTGGTGATATTCGTGCACTGTATATAAAAAACGGCAACACCGTTGTCATTTTTGGTTTCATCGGCACCCACAGTCAGCTGTACTAGCAGTCATTCCATGTCGCCACTTTCCTTAACCATCCTTGATTTGTCATTCTGAACTTGATTCAGAATCTAATAGATTGATTGGATCCCGAAACAAGTTCGGGATGACACTGGGGATGTTCATGAAAATGACGGTTGTTCGACTACTTCCATTGCAATGCTCTAAAACTTTTATCTATTTGCTATTATCTTCTATCTAAATACCGAGTGCAGCAACCACACTATCAACCACCTTCTGTGGTGTCGAATTTGCCTTCACAATAAAGTCACTAATACCAAGATGCCATAAGGTACGAGGTGCTTCATCTTTACTAATATTGGTCAGAATAATCACCGGAATTTTTTCACCCCATTCGGTTGCCCTGAGTTCACGCAGCATTTCATCGCCATTCATTTTAGGCATACGCAGATCTAAAAGAATCAGATCAGGCCGGTGCTGCTTTATAATCAGCAAACCCTCTTCGCCGTCACCAGCCTCACATACCTCAAAGTCACCGAACTTCAGCTTCATGGCATACATGCGCCGAATCGCCACCTCGTCCTCAATAATTGCAATCTTCACCATTTTTATTTCATTTTACCTTGCAGATGTATACAGTAAAGCCACTGTCTCTATAATGTTCAACGTCAAAGAATGTATTAAGTACAGTGAGGGTGATTTCGTGATTCACAGCGATATTTTCTTTTTCGGGAGGTACATCTTCGTAGAGCGGAGTAATAATGACAAATATGCCACCTGGATCAAGTAGCTTAGAGATTCGCTGTAAAAAAAATGGTTTATTTTGTATAAATGCATAAACAAGTTTGCATGTAATCAATGAGAAAGTTCCCTCAATTACATCTTTTTCTATATCGAGCTGCGAATATTTAATGTGTGGTGGTTTTATTATTGATCTTGAACGTGCTATCTCAATGGCTTTGCTCGAAGCATCAATTCCTAAAACTTTGAAACCACGATGGTGCAGTTCCCGGCTGAGTTGTCCGGTACCGCATCCTATGTCGAGGCATGACTTCGCTTTATTTTTTGGAAAGTATGTGAGTATAGAAGAGATAGTGTTGCCGGAAATAAGTGTAAAATCGCGATTGTCGGCGTACAGCTTACTCCAATGGGGGTCTATAGATGATCTATTCATAGAAAAGAGTATAGCGGGTGTAGTGCTATGAAGAAAGCCCGCCTGGGTCGCACAACGTAAAACGCGTGCAGACTCAGGCGGGCTTATGACCCTTCAGTTCAACGGCCTCCGCCGCTGCAGGAATCTCCGCTGCAGTAGGCACTGCAGTCCCCTGCGCTGGCCCAGAGCATCTCGTCGACGATGAAGCCGTTGAGCTGCATCGCCTCCATGGTGCGCCGAGCCCCACCCTTCGGGTAGTGAACGCCAGGCTCGTCGCTCGGCGTGTGGTGGATGAAGCTCCCGGCGTGTTGCGCACAGAAGTCGGCGTACTCCTTCGTGTAGAGGATGAAGGTGTGCCATCCGATGTCAACCATCGCTGACGGTACCTGCGGCTCTGCGGGATTCTTGGCACACATGAGCAGGAAGGCCAGCGACTCGTTGATGATTCGCTCCGCTACGGAACGATCCACCCCCTCATCTCTGACGATCTTGCCGCACATGCGCTCCCACAGCGTGGGGCTGATGAGGTTCTTGTGGGCCAGTGTGTCGGCCTTGACCTCTAGTGCTGACTGGAACATGGAAATATCCTTGCTGTCGGGTACACTTAACACAGATGTGAGAAGCTACTTATTTTATACTAAACTTTTGCATATTAGTCAATATATAAAATTTAAGTTTAGGCTACGGTGAAATCAGAGGTACAGTTGCCAGCGTAAGAAGTCTCGGCGGGTGGTGATATCTAAGCTGGGGTTTCTTTTGTGCAGTACAGAGGGGCTTAGCAGGACTAGTTGCGAAGCGGGTAGCAGTTCGATTATAAATTTTTCTTCAGAGGCGCCGTCTCTTAAAAATCCCTTATCCGTAAAGTCGTCGTGAGAAGTTGGGCCTTGTAATATGACAGTTGGATCTAAGTTGCTTGCAATGCCTATAAGTCTAAGGGTAGGAGTCGTTTCGCCACGCTGTATTCCATCAAGGTGGGGCTTAGAAGTATTCACTGATCTGATTTGAGATCCGGGATTATTTAGGCGTTGGAGAAACTTAACTCGGCTAAGTCTAAAATTTTCATTACCGAGTATTTGAAGAGCAGCATCTAGAAACATATGGTGTGCATGCACTAGACAAGTTGGTTCTTGAGCTGGAATTGAGGCATCTGCATCAATTTCTTTCAATATTCCGTTCGTAATAGCAGTTGAGTTCCCGAGAGAGATTTTGCCTAAATAGATATGGGTTTTTATTGCTTCGGCCAGTGCTTCTTCAGAAAATGGATCTTCAATAAACTTAACGACTGTTGTGTCAGCCCAATCCCGTTTACTGAAGTTTCCGTTGTGTAACATACCATACTTATATAACAAAATCATAAATAACACAATCATGAATGCGATCAACAAACTGGTAGCGTAGCTTCAGACATAGATACTGCTATTTAGTACAGTAACGATATATATGCAATATAAGGAATTGTGTATGCCGAATCGCAACCTCGTCCTCAATAATCGCAATCTTTATCATATTCTTACTGTGATTTTCTGATCTTAGATGCGACTAGTAGAACAGATAAAGCGTATTGTAAAATATATAAAAATATGCTATAATTATATGCAGTCGTAGAAGTACATTCCAAATTCAATTTCTATCCGAGCGAATGGAGTTAAAGTGAATTCTGTTTGGCGTAATGTCATAAGTAGATTCAGGCTGCCGGTGAAGTCGCCCTACAAGGCGATGCTGATCATCCTGACATTCTTCCTTTCGTGTGGCGGTGGCGCTGTTGCCGGCATGACGAACATGAAGAATGAGATTGCTGCGGGGCCGAATCGGCCTTTGCAGCAGGTTGCAGGCCCTGGGGATTACTGGGTTCTGCAGAAGGGAACGGAGAACCTTGTGGACGACTCGTTCGTCCCACGGGATCTGGCTTACAAGTTGAGCCAGAAGGGAGCAAAAGCATTCGGTTTCACGCGGTCCTACCGCGCGGTTGAATTGCCGAACGGTGAGAACCGAGCGGCGATTGTTTTCGATACCCCCACTAAGTTGAAGATGGGGTCCTACGGGGTCGTTGTTGATGAGAGTCTTGGCCTGCAGATCGATGATCACATCATCATCGCCGGCGAGAAGTTCATTATCAGCGGCATCACGGCGGATACCTCCTCTCTTGGTAAGGAGGGGGTGTTCTTGTCTCCAACCGAGTTCCTGAGGCTGGGCAACGACACCGGTACCTTCACCGGCATTCTTGTGAAGGGAGCAAAGCCAAGCGCTGAGCTCACCTCTCGGTACGCAGTTTTTTCGGCTGCCGAGTTCGAGGATGCCAACCTTCAGTACTGGCTCACCAATGGCGGTAGCTTGCCGTTGCTGATTGCTGGCCTGATGACCGTGGGAAGCTTGATCATCGTGCTCGCCGTTCTGTTCCTAGGGTTGAGCCAGACTCGAAAGAGTTTGGTGATGCTTCGGATGGCGGGCGCAACGGTTGATCAGGTTGTGGTTATCGAGGTGTTGTATCTTGCCGTATTGTGGGCTGTTTCGCTTGCGTTTCAGTTCATGGTCTACTGGTTGCTGGTCATGATTTTTCGACTGACGACCTTTGGCTACCTCGGGCCACTCAGTTTCGCTGAGTTTCTGGGAGGCGCAGCCGCCATGGCCACCGTGGTTGTGGTGTACGCCGTCATACTGAGCATTTACGTGAGGCTCAAGTTCAAAACTTCGCAGCTGACTGAGGCATTCATCGGATAGAAAGCGAATTCCCGAGAGGCGAGCAATCGTCTGGAAGGTGTCAACAAAAACAGCGACTCGGGACGCTGTGACACCTGCCAAATACGACAGTAGCCAGTGGCTCCGTAATTATACGTAGAGCCAACTGGCTTTTTTCATGCTATTATCTCCGAATCACTTACAATGCCCACTGGTATGAAATAAATGCTCATCTCACTTGTATTTTTAGCATGAGTAGTGTATAAAGATAAGTAGTATAGTTGATCTTTTAAAAATTTAAGAACACCCTCGAGCGAACAGCTAGTTTTGCGGGGGTGTTTTTTATATATATAAATAATATTGACAATTTATAACATTTATGCTAATATAAGATCCAGTAAGGAAATAAATTATGAACGATTTAGCACCACAAATTTTGCGACAGCGATTGGTAATCGAAGGTTACCCTAAGTCAGCTGGACATGTCTCTGCTGAGAAGATTAAAGAATACCTCAAGAAATTGTCTGATGTCACAGAGATGATTACACTTATAGAACCGGTTACTCACCGCTCTGAGTCGTATGGTGAGGCAGCGTGGATCCATTGGGAAACATCTGGCGCTCATTTCTATGCCTGGGAACAACCTCTACTATTCTTCAGTGTGGATATATATACGTGTAAAGCATTTGATCCAAAAATGGCTGTTGAATTTACAAAAGAATTTTTTGAAGCATCTGAAATTGCTTATAAGGAATTTTAGTATTACAGGTAATCACGATGACTATAACAGAACCCGTACCTAAAGCACCTCATACACCTTCATACGAGCACTTGTCTATAGATGAAGAGAGAGCTGCCGTTCAGGTACTTATAGACAGCTCTCCTGAGGTAATAACATTAACCGATGGGCCAAGATATGCTTTGATGGTAATTAATAACGATTCTGAGTTTAGTAATCTAGCGCGTTCGGTTGAGGCTGAGGTTTTTTCTGAATATTTTGGAAACGACCCCCAACTAATGGCAGAAGAGTATGGCCCCTACGAAGACGCAAGTACATTCTTTCTGGTTGTCGATACCGAGGACAAGCGGCGAGCAGGCGTTATGCGTATATTAAGAAACTCTAGCTTAGGTTTCAAGGCGACGAATGATGTTAGTGCAATGGGTATTACTGATCTGGAACCACGACAAGTTTTGGAGAGTTTTGGAGTAAGATCTGAAGAAACGACATTAGAGATAGCTACAATAGCTGCTGCACCCGACTATCGTGGTGAAAAAACCGATGGTCTCGTGAGCGCTGCTATGTACAGAGCATTGCATAAATATTGCCATGCAAATGGGTATACCGATCTTATAGCAATAATAGATGCAAAGCCGTTGCAGAACCTGCACGATATTCATTTACCCGTACGCACTTCACCACATGTTCAGTCACCTTTTGCATATCTCGACGCAAAGGCAAACAGCTTGATACACATTCCAGTTTATGAGGTTGAAGCGAGTATGCAAGCACATGATCAAGATACCTACGATTTTTTGCTAGGTGACGCAGGATTCGATGCACTGTGTACATTGAGCTTTGTTGAAAAATAAGCAATAATATAAAAAGCTCATAAAAGTGGGTATCTAAAATATAGAAAAGAATAGTTAATGGACATAGTAAAGCTGGAAGTAATTGCGATTACCTGTGTGATCAATGTATTTCTTGGCTTTTTTACTTTACTGAGAGCCCCTCGGTCAACAATTAACAGGATATTTTTTGCCTTAACTCTCAGTGTAAGCGTCTGGATCATTTCTAATTATTTAGTAGAAGAAACATCAGTTACGCTGATGGTTAATAATGTTTCTAACCGGTTGGCGTATTTAGCGGGTTTTTTGTGTTTGTTGTTAGTGGCTATATTTTCATACAGTTTTAGCCGTAGTCGTAATATCACTGGAAAAGCTAAATGGTATATTACCGGGCTTTCTGTTGTATTTGGCATGCTTTCGCTTACAACTTTGATTGCCGGGACCGTTTACCGTACTGAAAAAGGCTTGGAATTCACGGTCGGACCGCTGATAACAGTTTACACAGCGGTTCTGTTGGCGTTGTTAGCTTTTAGTATATATTTGCTTCGTAGCGCTATTAAGCGTGGAAATGTGATCGTAAAACTACAGGCTCAGATAATAATGTGGGGATTCATTTTAAGTGTATCTTTAGTTTTATTGATGAATCTGATAATGCCTACAATATTGGGTAATTTTGATACCGCAAAATTCGGCCCACTTTTTACACTTGTGTTTGTAGCAATCTTTAGTTATGCCATCATAAGACATAGGTTATTTGATATTCGATTGATATTCGCGAGATCTGTAGGCTACGTTATGTCTGTCTTATCTTTGAGTGCCATATATGGGCTTATTGCGTTCAGTGTGGTCAATCAGCTTATATTTAAAGAGGCTAATACACCGTATGTGCAGAGGGTGGTTTATACGATACTAGCGGTAGCCACTGCATTTACATTTCAGCCACTAAAGCGATTTTTTGATAAGGCTACCAATAAGCTTTTTTACCGTGATGCATATGACTCTCAGTATGTACTAGATAAAGTGAGTGGGGTGATTGTAGGTAATGTTGATCCAAGGAAGGTTCAAAGAGGTGCGCTTTCTGCACTTTCAGAGTCACTTAGCCCAACGTACATGGTTTTTTTGTTGGTTAAGAGTGACAATAAGTTGCGTGAGGGAGAATTGGTAGGACAGCATTGGCATATGCATGATCCTGGTTCACTCCGGAACAATTTAGCGAGCGCTGGAAAGAAGATTGTTTTGTACGACGAACTAGAGGAAGAGAAACTTCGGGAGGTCTTGAGGGTTGAAGATATCAGCGTAGTTGCGCCACTTGTGACGAAAGACGAGACGATTGGGTACTTGATTCTGGGGCCAAAGAAAAGTGGTAATATTTATAATTCTCAGGATATTGGTCTGTTAAATATTGCTTCCAATGAGTTGGCGGTGGCGCTGCAGAATGCACAGCGATTTGAAGAAATTCAGGCGTTTAATATTACGTTGCAAGAGAAAGTGACAGAAGCGACTCGTGAGGTTAAAAAGACTAACCGCAAGTTGGTGGCGCTTGATGAGGCGAAAGACGAGTTCATTAGTATGGCATCGCATCAGCTGCGTACGCCGTTAACTTCTATTAAGGGTTACATTTCCATGATGCTTGAAGGTGATCTTGGTAAGGTGAGTTCTCAGCAAGAGCAGGCATTGAAAGAGGCTTTCGGGAGTTCGCAGCGTATGGTTTATTTAATCGCTGATTTCCTCAACGTCTCACGTATCAAGACCGGCAAGTTTGTTATAGAGCCAAAGGAAGTCGATTTACCACAAGTTGTTGGTGAAGAAATTACCCAACTACGTGAAATGGCGGCTTCAAGAGACATAACGTTGCAGTATGAAGCACCGGGTGTTTTCCCTCGGGTTCAGTTGGACGACAACAAGATTCGTCAGGTCATGATGAATATGGTAGATAACGCTATTTATTACACACCAAGTGGCGGTATGGTTACTATTCAGCTATATGTTGATGCAAGAGATGTAGTCTTCAAAGTTGTTGATACTGGTATCGGTGTGCCAAAGCGCGAGCAGCACAAATTATTTACCAAATTTTTCCGTGCTGGCAATGCTCGTAAGGCGCGTCCAGATGGCACGGGTCTCGGTTTATTTATGGCACAAAAGATTATTGTTGAACAAGGTGGCTCAATTATTTTCGAAAGCACAGAAGGCAAAGGTAGCACCTTTGGCTTCCGCTTCCCTCTTGCTGTCATAAAAGTCTAAATTGAAGACACAGCACTCTGCTTATGGTATAATAAAAGCATGAATAAGCAAGCTATGAAGCGCACCAAGAGTGTTCAGCAGGCTGTCGCCAACGAACGGCTTGAAGGCTTAAGGGTATCAAAAGATTCTCTAGAAATTGCTGAAAACTATATTGTTGGGAAGGTTTCTGCAAAGCAAGCTGCAAAAAAAATACGAGCGCGCTACGGAGCTTTGTAGTGTCAAATATTGTCGATCCATATATCGACACGTCAACGGGTATCCTACGCAACCTACTTGGTGCGATATCTTCAGATGAACTAAAGAAGATTGAGCCGCAAATAGTTTTTGCGAATGAACTCGAGCTTGCATCACTACATATACCAAGAACGAACGACACCCTCGAGCTTCTTTCTATTCATAAGCAACTATTTAAGGGTGTGTATGATTGGGCTGGCGTGATTCGTGTTGTTGATATCAAGAAGAATGATACAGGTGCAGAATTCTTTTTAATTGTTAGTAAAATTAGCCTTGCACTAGATTTTGTTTTTAGCGAACTCAGGGAAGAAGAATATCTTACAGGGTTATCAATCGACGTATTTATTGAACGCCTGACCTATTTTTATGATCAGTTAAACTACATCCACCCATTTCGTGAAGGGAATGGGCGAGTACAGCGAATTTTTTGGTCGCGCGTCGCACGTGATGCGGGCTATGATGTTGATTGGACAAAAGTAGTGGGGCGTGAAAATGACGAGGCATCTCGACTGGCTGCCGAAGAACTCAATCTAGTAGCCCTGAAAAAGATGTTTACAAAAATAGTACAACCACTAGATACAAAATCGTAAAAGAAATCACCGTCGAACAGGTGGGGTGGTATAGAATGGAGCTATGGCGGATGATTTTCGATTTGGTATTTCGGGTAGTGTTAGAGGGGTTGATTTAAATCAGCTGCTGGTGAGTCACCCCGTAAGTACCTTTTTTATGCGAGTTGCGGAAGATTTACCTGAGCTTGGTTTGCTGGCGGCAGATATTGTCATGGTAGACCGTAGCGTGCGGCCAAAAAAGAACGATCTTATTGTTGCAGGCGGGGAAGATCCGGAACTGAAAATTATACGTTTTTCAAAGGCAGACAAAGAACCACTTGAACTATGGGGTACAGTTATACATGTTATTCGCAAGGTGAAGACATGATTACACTGGTTGACTGCAATAACTTTTTTGCAAGCTGCGAACGTTTGTTTCGACCAGATTTACATCACCAACCAGTCTTAGTGCTTTCCAGTAATGATGGCTGTGTTGTTGCGCGTAGTAACGAAGTGAGGGCTCTGGGCATTCCAATGGGTGTACCGTTTTTTCAAATACGTGATGTGGTTGCACGCGGTAATGTGCACTGTTTTTCAAGCAACTTTGCCCTTTATAGCAATATTTCACAGCGGATTCTAGATATCTTGCATATGGAGAGTGCTCAAGTGGAAGTCTATTCAATAGATGAGGCGTTTTTAAAGCTTCCAAAGCTTACGCCGCTTGATTATACAACCTGGGGTCACGAGTTGCAGATGAAGATCATGCGCTCAGTCGGCATGCCGGTTTCTGTTGGTATAGCACCAACCAAAACACTGGCAAAGTTGGCGAGTGGTTATGCTAAAAAACATGAGCAAGTATGCCTTTTAGATCCAGTTCATGACCCAGTAAATTACGAAAAAGTGTTGCGTGAAACCGCGGTGGGTGATGTATGGGGAGTTGGTAGAAAAAACGTGGTGCGTTTGGAATCGGCCGGCATCAGGACAGCTCTGCAGCTTACACAAACTTCTGGGGCATGGCTACGCACCCAACTGGGCAGTGCCGGAGGTGTGATTGTTCAGGAGCTGCAAGGCAACCCGGTACATACCTTCCAGACCATAAAACCACCGCAAAAAAGTATCGTGGTTTCACGGTCATTTGGACACACGATCAAGATGATGCACGAGCTTGAAACGGCTGTGGCATCTTTTGCATCTCAGGCCGCATATCGTTTGCGGTGCCATAAACAGGCGGTTGGCTCATTTGGTATTTATGTTCGCTACAAAGATCCGGCAGGTGTTGCTTCGGCTCGGTCTCTGAGTGTAAGATTTGCTACTGCAACCAATGACACAAGCGAACTGGTGAGCGCAGCACTGGCGGGCTTGAAAGATTTATACGATCCGGCTTGTGACTACACAAAAGCAGGAGTTTTTTCTCATCAACTTACCCCATCTGATGTAGTGCAGATGAATCTTTTCGAAGAAAAGTCACCTTCGCGTCGCCGGAGACGGTCGCAGTTTATGAAGGCTATAGATGTCATCAATCTGCGTTATGGTCAGGGCATGATTCACGTTGGCTCAATTGATGTTAGAAAGTCAGCCTGGCAGGCTAAAAAGGAAAAAATGAGCCCCGCCTATACAACTGACTGGCTGCAGTTGCCATTGGTGCACGGAATAAAGTAGCATTTGGAATTTGGCCTCTGTTGTGATATAGTTTTCTAGTCTTTTACTATAGTAGCTTCAGGTTAAAGATACATTATTCATTCTGGTGATGGTCCCGTCGTCTAACGGTTAGGACATCCCGTACCCCGATAAATCGGGATCTACGCTACACTGCGATCGGGACAACAGAGCTGAGAACCTTTATAATTAAGAAACACATGTACTACGTATATATTCTTCGGCTGTCTAATAATAAATACTATATTGGGCAAACAAATAATATAACGAATCGGTTAATTCGGCACCAAACAGGTCAAGTAAAATCTACGAAAGCATTCCGCCCAGTAGAATTATTGTACCAAGAGGAGTTTGAGAGCCGGTCAGAAAGTGTGAAACGAGAACATGATCTTAAGGCACTGAAAAGTCATAAGGCAATAACAGAGATTATTCATTCTGGTGATGGTCCCGTCGTCTAACGGTTAGGACACCAGGTTTTCATCCTGGCAACAGGGGTTCGATTCCCCTCGGGATCACCACCAGAGCGAGTAATAGCAGACAATGCTCTCATATTTGCGGTACGGTTTATAATAAAATGAGCGGTACGAGTAAGGCTTTTTTGCAACACGAAAAGATATTGAAGATATCCTAAAATATATAAGTGAGAATCGATGCTGGACCATCATATTCAACGGGCAATTGTATATAATTTAGCACTGGCTGACTCGCTACGGTTTAGTCAGCTAAAGCCGGATTATGTTGAAAATAAACTATTCACTTATCACCTGCAAAAGGTTGTTGCGGCAGGGTATGCGACAAAAAATGACGAGGGTAGTTACATGCTTACGCCAGCGGGAAAAAGGCTGGGTCTTCGTGTAGTGGCGACCGAGTATGTAGACATTGATCGACCCCACTCAGTATTATTTTTGGTGGTACGACGATCGTCTGATAACGCTTGGCTGCTGTATCGGCGCAGCGCTCACCCCCTGAAAGACAAAATAGGCTTTATGCATGCCGTGCCTGAAGCGGAGATCACTACTTCACAAACTGCCACCCGAATTTTGCAGGAAAAAACAGGGCTGATAGGAGCATTTAAACCGCTGGGTGGTGGATACTTCAGAATTATGCGCGGCGAGGTGCTGGAAAGTTTTACGCACTTTACACTCATGGTCTGTGAAGATGCTGGTGGCCAGCTCGTGCAGCAGCATGAGCATGCCGAATATGCGTGGTATCAAGAGCCTGATTTTAATTCTCAAGATATGTTACCCAATATGGCACTTTTAGTTGAAAAGTATCAAGCCGGCCATGTATTTTTTATGGAAGAAACATTGACGCTTTAAATCAGGCGTTCGTAGGTTCGAACGGCTGTATCACCACCAGAGGCCTGCAAGGCTACGGCCAGCGGACTAATTGGGTCAGTCAGCTGTGCCGCCGAAGGATATGTGCCTAGTTCTACACCCAGGGTGTTGGCGGCATGTACAGCCCGCATACAGCGTTGGCGTACAAGGTGCTGCACATCGCGATTGCTCAGATAATTACCCGGATCAGCCGTGAAATCACCAAGTGGTACACAGGTTAATTCGAGTGCCGCCTCCACGGTGGCCTTGCCTGTTGCGAGAGCCAGGCGATTATAGAATCTTTTTGGTACACATTGCTCATGTGCGATCAATGTTTTTCCAGCCAGTTCAGCGGCTCTGGCGAGTTTTAAGACTGCTCGTTCGTGCAGCTCGGTGCTATCGGGCCGGTCTGCAATCATTTCGGCTCCCAGCATCGGCAAGGCAATATATCGGTTCATGACAGTGCCGTTCAACATATACGGTCCGCTACCAATACAGGCGGCTGCTCCATACTGCGCCCATTCAGCAACTTCTTCAGGGCTGCTGAGCTGGTTGGCACCAATTGTTATGAGCGCCAGCCCTTGGTGTTGTTCTTCTAAAATCAGCGTGCCGCTTGGTCGGGATTTACGCCGGGCTATTTCATGCGGCCGTCGAGCCGGCCGCGGAATATATGGTGCGATACCTTCCGGACGTTCGCTTGAGGGTTGTATTAAAAAACGATTGGGTGTGATTGTGTTACTCATACCGCTAGTATGTACCGCATATCTCGCTAAGTCAGTGAAAACTTTTTCACTCAAAATATCGCTCGAAAGATTTCAATACCGGACATGCTTTGCTACACTAGTAGACAGTATGCACAGAAAACGAAAATCAGGTGGGCTTTCTTTAGGTTTAGAGGAAAGAACCAAGTTGCTTGCTACCGTCGGGCCAGCAACCAATAGTTACGAGGCTATTCACGCCATGATTACTGCGGGGGTAGATGGCTTTCGCTTAAACTTTAGTCATGGTACGTATCAAGAACGAGAAAAGCAGATCGCATGGATTCGCAAAGCCAGTAAAGAGCTCGATAAACACGTTGCCATTGTTCAGGATATTCAGGGGCCAAAAATTCGATTAGGTGATTTTGAAGGTGTGATTAACGTGCAGAGCGGGCAGGAACTGGTGTTAGGCTATGACGTGCAACCAACCAGCACAATTCTGCCGGTTCAGTATGATCTTTCACAAAAAGTGAAGCGCGGTGATCGCCTTTTTATGTATGACGGTCGGATTAAGAGTGTTATAACCAGTGTTCGTCAGGGTCTGGTGCATGTGCGCATTGAAAACGACGGTATCTTAATGCAACGCAAAGGTATTAATCTACCAGATACCGACTTTGGCGGTGATATTATTACGAAAAAAGATCGGGAAGATATTGTCTTCGGATCTGAGCACGACATCGATTTTGTAGCGCTTAGTTTTGTACAGACTGCCGAAGATGTGACACATTTACGGCGCTTGCTGAACAATCTCAGCTCAACCGCCAAGATTATTACAAAAGTTGAGACCAAGTCGGCGGTTGACCATATTGAAGAAATCGTCAAAGCCAGTGATGCCGTGATGGTGGCCCGGGGCGATCTGGCGATTGAAACAATGCCCGAAAGTGTGCCGGTCATTCAGCGTAAAATTATTGGTTTGTGCCTAGAGCACGAAAAAATCAGCATTGTTGCGACACAAATGCTTGCCAGTATGATGGAACAGCCCGAGCCAACCAGGGCCGAAGTCTCCGACGTAGCAACCGCGGTGATTGTCGGGGCAGATGCGGTCATGCTCTCAGATGAAACGGCCAACGGACGTTATCCAATTGAGGCGATTGATATCATGGAACGAATCATTCTCTACACCCAAGAAAACAGTACGGTGAAGGCTCAGTTTTCTAATACGCATAGCTATAGTATTCCTGAGGCGATCTCGGCAGTGATTATTGATTTAGCTACCAAAGTAAATGCCACAGCGATTGTTTCCGAAACGCAAACGGGTGCCACGGCAATTTCTATCAGTTCATGGCGGCCAAGTTTGCCAATAGTGGTGGTTACGCCAGAAAAGCGCATTGCCCAGCAACTAGCCCTGCTTTACGGGGCGCAGACATTTGTGCGGCCGGTAGATAAAATGGCCGCTACCAAACTGACTGACTTTTTACGTTCCCAGAGTATTTTTAAATCTGGAGATGTCGTGGTGACGGCCTCTGGCAAATATCCGGGACTGGTCGGAGGTACTGATACAATTAAGGTTCGCACATTGGAGTAACAACTATGAAACATACAGACTATCACTTTCCAAAAAAGACAATTAAAGACATTGCCGTGCATGACAAACGGGTGTTGTTGCGGGCAGATTTTAACGTGCCCCTTGATGAAGACGGTGCTATCACGAGTGATTATCGTATTACCCAAACCCTGCCAACAATACAATACCTACTTGAACGAAACTGTACGGTGATTATTATGGCGCATCTTGGCCGGCCAGATGGCAAGCCAGATAAAAAGTATAGCTTATCACCAGTTGCCAAGCGGCTGCGCGAACTATTGCCCGCTGTTTCGATTCAGCTGACCGACGACCCTGTGAACGATGCAGCCCGACAACTGTGTAAAAAAGCCAAGTCTGGTGAGATTGTGTTACTTGAAAATATTCGGTTCTACCCAGGGGAAGAAGCGAACGATGCAGAATACGCTCGTCAATTGCAGGCTACTGCCGCCGCTGACTATCTTGTACAAGACGGCTTTGGGGTAGTGCACCGAGCACATGCTAGCACCGAGGCAATCACTCACCTGTTGCCTTCAGTTGCCGGTTTACTGCTTGAAAAAGAAGTGAGCACGCTACTTGCAGCAATGAGTAACCCGCGACATCCGCTTGTAGCCGTGGTAGGTGGCGCAAAAATTTCAGATAAAATTGGCTTTATTGAAAAGCTGCTTGATATTGCCGATACCGTGCTGGTGGGCGGCGCTATGGCGAACACCTTTTTGAAGTATCAAGGGCATGAAGTGGGGCAGAGCAAGTACGAAGAGGGCCAGGAACAGGTGATTCAAACTATTTTACAAAAAGCTAAGCCAGATCAGCTGGTGTTACCGCAAGATGTTGCCGTGACGACCGAGCTTTCCGCATCATCACAGCGGCGTGATTGTCCGGTTGATGCCGTACAGCCAGAAGAGAGCATTTTAGATATTGGATTTGAAACAATGCGTCAATTTGCTCAGCGCATCAGTACCGCTAACACTGTTATTTGGAACGGGACGTTAGGCTATGCTGAATCAGCGCAGTTTGCACAGGGCTCAGAGGTGCTTGCGCAGAGTATGACCGAGCAGCCAGACATTGCCAGTATTATCGGCGGCGGCGATACTGCCGATTTTGCCCTTAATTGGCTGACTAACCATACAGACCGGAAGTTTACCCACATTTCAACCGGCGGTGGCGCCAGCTTAGAACTCATGAGCGGCTTAAAACTGCCCGGCGTTGAAGCATTACTAGGCTAGCGGTACCCACATTGCTAACGGGGTGGTATGTAAGAGTCGAGCTTCGGCGACCCTTTTTACAAAGCAAAAAAGGATCTGTCATCCTAACTTGCCGCGCCCCGAGAAGTCTTTTTCGGGGATTCAGGGTAACTTAACATATCTGAGTGTCAAAAATACGGCCTTATCACCCTAAGTTTGCGGAACATTATTTTTTCAGTATTTTTTGAGCGAGTGGTTTTTTCAGGAGTGTCACGAAAACAAGCGTGAGTAAACCAAAGCTGCCCAATAGTACGGCTGACAGAGAGTTGCTACCAGCTGCTGGCGGTCCCGGGATTGGACTAATGGTAATCGTGACTGTTGCAGCGGCGGTGCGGCCAAAGGCGTCGGTGATTGTGTAGGTAAAGGTATCAGTACCGGTAAATCCAGGGTTTGGTGTGTAGGTATACGAACCATCGGGGCTAACGGAAACGGTACCGTGCGATGGTTGCGTGTATGCGGTAACGGTCGTTTCTTCACCGTTATCGTTTTTTAAAAGGCCATCTTCTGCCGAAACCGTAATAGTATTACCCTGCGTGGCTGCGGAGCTGTCATTTGCGGCCGCAGGGCTAGTGTAGCAGGGCGCATCGTTGGTTACGACAGACACCGTTGGTTGCGACGAAGTAACGCTGGTCACGAAGCCACTGAATCCATCAAGCAGATCATGCTGTACCGTGACTGCAAGGTTATTGTAGTCAGCGGCTGTCATACCCGTTGTATTAAATGAGACGGCGATGCTGCCAGGGATTGGTACGGGAGAAGTAGTAAAGAAGCCGTGAGTAATACCACGGGCGGTTATATTGTTATTACCAACCCACACCGCACCTGATGACACACTTGCAACGGGTAGAGCTGGTGCTGGTATTGTGGCGCTGGTGGTGTCAACCATGAACATCATGATACCTGCCAGCGACTGTGTAGCTCCACCAAGGACAATACTGGTATCTTCGATGGTTGCCACCAAAGATGTCACCTCTGCTGCTTCACAGGTGCTTGTCAGTTGCGGAACAATATACGCCCCAACAGTGCCTTCTTGTAGGGGGGTTGTTGTACTGGTCCAGTTACCGGTTGACGGTGTAACATGCTGAAAACCACCAAACGGCTGGCTCGGTCCACCGTGTGTGATAGTAGACGGTGTGGCAGCGGCAGTTTGTGAGACAGCTTCCACAGGCTGATGAGACAGTATACCGGCAGCAAACACCACTGCTAGCCCGAGCAGGACCTGTGTACCGTAACGGGTCAGGGTGTTGATTTTGATAGCCGTGCGCATCATTACCCTTCAATTATACCGTAAGCGGAATTTTTTATATACTAAAATACAACCATTAGTGCTATCATGGGATTAATTATGAGTGGGCCTCAAAAAATTATTTTTGGTAACTGGAAGATGTACTTTACGGTAAAACAGGCGGTTGCGTTTGCCACAAAGCTTGCAGCAAAAGAAGTTCCTAAGGGGGTGTTAGTTGGTATTGCACCCCAGGCGCTTGCCCTGAGTGAAATTTCACGGGCTCTCAAAGATTCTCCTGTGAAGCTGGCCGCTCAGAACGCATTCCACCAAGACGAAGGCGGTTACACGGGTGAGATCAGTATGCCGATGTTGCGCGGTATTGCGGGCTACGTGCTGGTTGGCCATTCGGAGCGGCGTCATATTTTGCATGAAACCTATGATTTTACTCGAGAAAAAAATGCCGCTGCTTTTCGAAGCGGTATTATCCCTATCTTTTGTGTCGGTGAAACATTGATGGAGCGGCAGCGCTATCACACTGGTCAGGTGTTGAATGACCAGATCACCGTTGGTCTTGCTGACTTAACAGCTGAAGAAGTATCACGTATGGTCGTTGCCTATGAACCGGTTTGGGCAATTGGTACCGGTGAACAGGCAGATCCTGAAGATGTTGCAAAAGCGGTTGCCAAAATACGGTCTGCAATTGCCAGCTTATACGGCCAAACGGTGGGTGCGCGGGTGCAAGTTTTGTATGGGGGTAGCGTGACAAAAGAAAACGCCACGGCATATCTTAAAACAGAAGGAGTCGATGGCCTGTTGGTTGGCGGAGCCAGCTTAAGTAGTGCTACGTTTTGGCCAATTGTTGAGCAGGCCGGTAAAATTGCCAGCAAAAAGATAGGTGTGGCCAAGGAAGAGGGGAAGTAAGCCGATGTTTGGGAAAAAGAAGAAAGTTTCGTCAGTTGCTAGTAAAAACGAACTTGCCGAGCTCGATGCTTCGGTGAACGAACTTTCGAAACAAACTAGTGCATTACTGAAGAATTTTGGTACACCGGCAGAGAAACCGGAAGATACGGACCAAAAAGCAGCACCACCTAAGGCGGGTGCACCCCAGCCAGCCGCTGTCCGGAAAACCGGTAAAAGTTTTGATATTATTCATGATCCAAAGCGTCGAACCTCGTTGAAGGCTACCCTCAAGACACCTGAAAAAGCAGCGGATATAGCAGAGGTTGAATTACTGCCGGAGCACGCAACCAAAAGCTATAACGAGCTGACCGTTTCGGCTACGCCAACAGTGGTGCAAGACGTAACATCCCAGCAGAAAGCACCAGGAGTAATTGGTCACCAGGCGGGTAGTTTGCGCATTGATTCCGAGACAAGCACGACTACAGAGGCTAGTGATATAGATGCAGCCGCAGCACCAACCAATGAGGCAACACAAGCACAAGACACGTCAGAGACTCCTCTTGAACCGCAAGCTGCCAAGCAGGGCATTAGTTTTGAAGAAGAATCTGAATCTGAACCTGAAGTTCAACAAGACACATCAGAGGTTGCAGCCGAGCAAACTGCCGATGAGTCACCTCGACTGGAAAAAACAGAAGAGGCTCAAAACGATCATGAAACCGATGAAGCGCCCGCTGAGTCACAGTCTGTTGCTGCCAAGCATGAGTCATCAAGCCATGATTCTGGTGAACTATATGCGAACAATTTAGTGCATGATTCGATCCCCAAGGGCTATACCCCGATTGCAGGACAGCAAAAACCAACGGTCTTTGATACAAACGAGTATCATGTTGAACTGCACGACTGGTCTAAGCTTGAACATAAAGCCAGTGCGCTCTGGTACATTCTGGCACTACTAGTAACCGTAGCTGGCGCGCTGGCTTATTTTGTACTTTCCGGCCAGGCACTACCATTTATCGGTAGTTTGTAAAGCGTGACAAGTAGCTGTTTATAAGCACTTACTCATCACTACCAACTCAGCACCATTCCCTATATACTAAAAAGGCATGAATTTACTCCAGGGTCTCAATGAAAACCAACAGACAGCCGTGACAACCATCGAAGGGCCGGTGCTTATTTTGGCCGGTGCTGGCAGTGGTAAAACAAAAACGCTGACACATCGTATTGCTTATCTGATTCAAAATAGGGTAAGTCCATACAGTATTTTGGCGGTCACATTTACCAATAAGGCCGCGAAAGAAATGCGCGAACGTGTCGCGGTTTTGCTGGGTGAGAATGCCCAAAACAGAGGTTTTATGCCGTACATGGGTACCTTTCATTCAATCTGCGTACGAATTTTACGCCAAGACGGCGAATTTGTCGGGATTCCTAAAAATTTTGTTATTTTTGACGAGTCGGATAGATTGAGCGCTGTGAAACAAGCCCTGAAACAGCTACATGTCGATGAAAAGCAGTTCAAACCTAGTGCGATTAGCGGCATGATTTCAGGCGCAAAGAACGAACTGATTACTCCTGCAGAATATGCCGGTACGGCAACACTGCCAGCTCAAAAAGTGGCGGCACAGGTTTTTCCGCTGTATGAGAAGTCGCTCAAAGATGCTGGTGCTCTCGATTTCGACGACCTGATTGGTAAAACTGTGGCAATGCTTGCGCACCATCGTCCTTTGCAAGAAAAGTGGTCTCAGCAATTTCAGTACATCATGATAGATGAATATCAAGATACCAATAGTGCTCAGTATAAGCTAATAAAATTGCTTAATAAGCAAAATCTTTGTGTAGTTGGTGATGACTGGCAGTGTCTCGCTCCGGGAACCATCATTGAGACACAGCAGGGTGCTCAGCCCATTGAAGCAATTAAAAAGGGTGACAAGGTCAAAGCTCCGGCCGGCTACGGCAAAACACATTACTTTGAAGTCTTAAGAAATAAAAAGTCAAACTTTCATGGTGAAATACTGACTATTACAACAGAGTCAGGCGCATCTCTCAGGGTAACGGCTAACCATCTTTTATTTGCCAGGTGGGAAGAAACTGCCGATTATTTTGTATATCTTATGTTTTCAAGTAAAAAGGGGTATCGTATTGGCCTTGCCAAGGGTAGTCGATTTGATGGAAAAAAGATGGACATTGGCCTCAGGGTGCGGGCGAATCAAGAACGAGCTGATCGAATGTGGGTACTGCAGGTCTGTCAAACTCGCGAGCAAGCGCAATATTTTGAAGCACTGTACGCTTATAAATACGGTATACCGATGGTTGTTTTTCACGCCTTTGCCAATCGGTCCATGAAGTTTACCCAGGAATCGATCGATGCGCTATATGCGGAAATTGATACCGTGCAACGCGCGGGCGAGTTAATGAAAGATTTGGGCATCGACTATCATTACCCGCATTTTATCCCTTCGGCAACGACACGTGGGGGCAGCAAGCGAGTGCATCTGAACGCGGTCTTGTTCGGCGATAAGCGGACGTCAGTAAAAAGTCCGTGGTCGGCAAGTAGGCTCTCTATCAATACCAGTGATCTAAGTGATCTGGAGGCAATGCAGCGGCTGGGGTGTGCGGTCAGACCGGGGAAAGCGGACACCTACCGGTGCGAAATACATGCACTGCATTATGGGGCTATTGAAGAAACGCTTGATAAGATTTCTGAGCATCTCACTAGCGAGGTTCAAATTAATAAGTATGCCTTCATGACAGATAAGAAATTTATGTTTATGCCCGCAGGTCAACTTCATAGCGGCATGTCGATTCCCGTGCAACAGGGCGATAATACGATCATAGCCAGTAAAATTACCACAATTGAAAAAACAGCCTATAAAGGGCCTGTTTACGATCTGGACATCCAGTCGGTGCATGCCTATATGGCAAATGGGGTGGCCGTGCATAATTCGATTTACAGTTGGAGAGGTGCGGATTTTCGTAATATCTTGAATTTTGAAAGAGACTATCCGGGTGCAACCATTATTAAACTTGAAGAAAACTATCGGAGTACCAAAAATATTCTTGATGCTGCACATGCGGTCATTACAAAAAATGAACAGCGTAGCGACAAAGTATTGTGGACTAAAGCCGGAGTGGGTTCGCCAGTGCAAATTGTACAAGTTCAGTCTGATGTACATGAAGGTGAAAGTATGGTCAATAAAATAAAAACACAGGTTTCTATGAAGCTGCGGCCGCATAGTGATTTTGCAATTTTGTACCGTACCAATGCCCAAAGCCGCTCTTTGGAAGAAACGTTGCTGCGCTATGGGGTGCCGTATCGTATTGTTGGCGGGGTGCGTTTTTATGATCGCAAAGAAATCAAAGATATCATGGCCTATGTTCGCCTGATATATCAACCCGAAGATCGCACTAGTTTCCTGCGAATTGTGAATGTTCCTGCTCGGGGTATTGGCGCAAAGAGTCTGGAAAAATTCTTCCAATGGGCATCAGAAGGTAATATGACGCTTTCCAAGGCGCTCTCGCAGGCGCAATTGTGTACCTCGGTGACAGGCAAGGCTTACAAGGGGCTGGTGGAACTGAGTAACTTACTCTCTGACTTGCGGGCTCAAGCGCCTCTAGCGGTGACTCGTGGTGAAGCGCCATCAGAAGTGTTTGAAGAAGATGCTGAACGACGTTCGCTCAGCGGTGAGGCGGTACTATCGCTGGGGGTGAGTGATTTCATTGAAGCGGTTATTCGTCGTACAGGTTATCAAATAGCGCTTGATGATGGCTCGCTGCAAGCTGGTGAGCGCATTGAAAACGTGAAAGAACTTGTCAGTGTTGCAAAAGAATATGACGCACTGGGGCTGGATAGCTTTTTAGAGGAAGTGGCGTTACTTTCCGGACTCGATACACTTGATGAATCGGTGGATGCCGTTACGTTGATGACACTGCATGCGGCGAAGGGTTTGGAATTCCCCGTTGTTTTTATGGCCGGGATGGAAGAGTCGATCTTTCCACATTCACGCGCTCTGTTCGATGCAGCCGAGATGGAAGAAGAGCGCCGACTGTGCTATGTCGGCATGACTAGAGCGCGCGAAGAGTTATTTTTGTATCATGCCAATAGTCGCCTATTGTTTGGTATGTCGCAACATAATCCTGCCTCTCGTTTTTTAAGTGATATCGATGGCAATGAAGTTGCGCAAGAATCAAACATGGAATCTTTCTTTCAGCCAACCCATGTTGCGGATATTCCCGACTATATTCCTGAACACAGCCTGCAAGTCGCTGTTGGTGCAAGGGTGCGACACCAGGTATTTGGTGTGGGAACAGTTGTTGAAGTTGACGGTGAAATGCTGGCAATTGCCTTCGGTGGTAAGGGTGTGAAAAAGCTAAACGCGGCGTTTGCACCGTTGGAGCTTCTTTCATGAAGCGTCTTCTGGCTTTTGGGGCGAGAGTGGCGTACTGTATTGGCTACCCAGTATTTGGCCTGTATCTGCATAATTCCCGCAGAACCCGCGTGTTACTGATGTGCGACAATGCACTTGTGCTGCATCGCAGCTACGGGGGTCTACAAAAATGGTCGTTGCCTGGCGGTGGTATTCATAAAAATGAAAACGCCATTAACGCAGCGCTGCGGGAGGTTAAAGAAGAAGTCGGTCTTACATTACACGAAGCAGATCTGACGTGTCTTGGCGAAGATCGATTACCAGTAGATCGTGTATGGCCACGCTACGCCGCGGTGTTTTACGTTGCTCATCTTCAAAAAAAGCACCCACTAACAATTAAACGACCATTTGAAGTGATTGAGGCCAGGTGGTGTTCCCTCGATGCATTGCCAAAAAATATTTCACCCAGTGTAGCTGTTGCACTGAAGCACTATGCCTACATACAGAGTACTCGGTAGGTCGACACTTTTTGTCATCTCAAGCGTACTCGAGATAACAGATACGAGAGTTTGTTGCTTGAAGCTGAACGTACAGGCGGGTCAAATGACGATGTTTACATAGAATATATATGCTACAATAGATATTACATGCGAGGTGCGGGAAGTAGAATTTGTTAGCCTCATGTTTTTATGAAGAAACGATTTGTATACAGTTTGGTAGTCGTGGTGGTGGCACTTGTATTAGGGGTGTCATTTAAACATAGCGTGGCGGCACAAGCCGGGAATGCACGTGTGGTTACGGTGCATGTTGATGGTGAGACCAGAACAATTGCTACAAATGCCGAAACAGTTCAAGAGGTACTGAATCGCAGTGGCACCGAAATTGGTATACATGACAAAACTGAACCAGCATTGACTGAACCAGTCAATGGCATGGATTTTACGATTAACGTTTATCGAGCTCGACCGATTGTCGTGGTGGATGGAGCCAATAATTATACGGTGATGACTGCCGAACGAGCGCCGCGGCAGATCGCGGAAGATGCAGGTTTTGCAACTAAGCCCGAAGATGAATTTAGTTTTGAACGTTCCGACGATCCTTTTGCTGGTGCGCCGGGAACGCAAATGGTTATCAAGCGGGCAAAAACAATCACCTTTGATCTCTACGGTACCAGTAGTGCACTCAGTACGAATGAAAATACCGTTGGGGCGCTACTCGAAGAACGCGGAGTCACCCTAGAGGCAGGCGACGAATTAAATGTACCCCAGCAGGGTCGTATTACTGAAGGTATGGTAGTTAGTTTGGCTCGTATTGGTCGAGCCGTTGAAACGGTTGAAGAAGTCGCTGCTTTTACAGAAGAACAGATCAAAGATGCGCAGCAGCCACTCGGTTATCGTAAGATCCAAGAAACCGGTAAGAACGGGAAAAAGCTTGTGACCTACGAGGTTGTAACTCGTAATGGTGGTGCACCCACTAGAACAGTTATCAAAGAGGTTGTTACAGAGGAGCCAACAAAACAGGTTGTTTTGGTTGGTGCAAAACAGGCAGTCAATATCCCTGGTAATTGCGGAGAATGGCTGGCGGGTGCCGGCATCACCGACACTGATGCACTCTGGCTGGTTGGGAAAGAATCTGGCTGTAACCCGGGTGCTGTTAATAAAACTTCGGGTGCCTGCGGTATTCCTCAAGCACTTCCCTGCTCTAAATTGCCTTGTCCATTGGACGCAACTGGTGCCGTCTGTCAGCTGCAATGGATGGAAAACTATGTGCTGCGCCGCTACGGTAGCTGGGCTGCTGCTCGTGCCTTTCATGCTAGCCGTGGCTGGTATTAAGAAGTAGCAAGTAGTATGTAGTAAGTAGTACGCGGTGCCCGTGCTGTCATTCCCACGACGATGGGAATCCAGTTTTTAGGATAGCTACCTGTCACTCATAGCTTGAGTGCAGGGTGGGCGATACAGCGCACTAACACATAAGATAACAGAAATCAGATTCAACTAGATCTGCTACACTAAAGACATGAAATTTTACGAAGATGGTGAGTATCGTGCGAGCAAAGACTGGCCTCACGCAATTTGTGCGGGTTGTGTAGTGTACCGTGAAGTAGAGGGTGAAGTAGAGGTTTTACTGCTTTTCCACGAAGGGCCTGAAACTGATAATAACCCTGAATTCACCGGTCGTAATACCTATCATCTACCAAAAGGACACATGCATTTGAGTGAGACTATAGCTCAGGCGGCGCTACGTGAAGCCCGGGAAGAAACTGGTTGCAGCGCAGAGCTTGAAGGATATCTTGGAATACGTCACTGGAGTTACCTGCACCCGAAAACAAAATTTCAAACTGAAAAAGTAACACATTACTACGCTGCAAAGTTGGTGAGCGAAGATGCTGATATCGATAATGAGCATGACGGGAAGACATGGGTGCCAATTAACCAAGCACTTACACTGCTTGGTGCGCCAAACAAAAAGCAGGAAGATGAAATTGTACAAAGGTTAAAAGAGTTTTTGGAGGTAAGTGATGACATATAAATTTGATGGCTATAACTGGCTGGTGAAGTTGAATAAAGGCGAGTTACTCGTTGAAAATCTTTTGAAAGTGGTTAAAGCAGAAGGCATCAAAGGCGCCTGGCTTTCTGGCCTTGGCGGTGCTTTGTGGGCGGAGCTTGGCTATTACAATTTAGAAACACAGGAGTATACCTGGAAAAAATTCGACGATATCCCCGAGATCACCAGCTTGCAAGGGAATGTAGCCTGGAACGATGATGAGCCAATCTTGCATATACACGGCACTTTTTCTAAAAGAGATTTTTCAGGCGTCGGCGGCCACGTCAAAGAGCTGGCGGTTGGCGGTACCTGCGAGATCTTACTGCATCGCTGGTATGAAGAGGAGGGTTTAAGCCGATCACTCGATGAAGCAATAGGGCTATCAACACTCAATGTTTGAACAACGGCATCCAACAAAAAAATCACTTGGGCAACATTGGCTGCATGATGCTGGTTCTCTTGCCGCAATGTCAGAAGCTGCAGAGGTGCAGGCGGGTGATGCTGTGTTAGAGGTGGGCCCAGGCCTCGGTACACTTACCGAAGTGCTGCTAGCTCGCGGTGCGCATGTCACTGCGGTTGAATTCGATGATGAACTAGCGAGTGAACTTGTACATAATCTTCTAACCCGTTCGCAGTCGGCAGTCATAGCAAAAGACCGTCCTCCTGAACTTGATTCAGGATCCAATAAAAATGATATCACCAAAGGTGATGCAGATAATACTTGGATTCCGGATCCCCGAAAAATCCTTCACGGGGCAGCGCAGGTCCGGAATGACAAACTGCAAGTAGTGAACGAAGATATTTTAAAGTTTAATCTGTTGGGCCTGCCAAAAAACTATAAAGTTTGTGCCAATATTCCCTACTATCTCACCTCGAATCTCATTCGCCGAATGTTGGAAAGTGAAAATCCGCCCTTGATTATGGCGCTGTTAATTCAAAAAGAGGTGGCTGAGCGAATTGCTGCTGGCCCTGGTGAAATGAGTATTTTGGCGGTTGCCACACAGTTTTACGCCGAAGTGAAACTCTGCGAACTCGTGCCAGCCGAACTCTTCACGCCCCCGCCAAAAGTCGATAGCCAAATTATTCAGATCAAACGCCGTGCAACCCCACTCTTCCCAGACGTTGATACCAAAAAGTTCTTCCACCTGGTTCGCGCTGGCTTTTCAGAAAAGCGCAAAAAACTCCGTTCATCATTAAGTGGCGGCCTGCAAATTTCAAAAATCGAGGCTGATGAACTCCTTGAAAAGGCAAATATCTCGCCCGACGCTCGCGCCCAGGAACTCACCATAGATAACTGGCATCAGTTATATTCCAAGCTTTAGACGTTCTTGCATCTGGTGGCATTTTTGACTCCCCGGCTGAAAATCTGCACAGGCTTCAGGGCGTTTTGCATAAATGGCGCAGCTTGTTTGACCGAGTAAATCAGTTTTTAGATTCGAGCATCTGTCTGGCATAATATATCTTCCTTGATGCGCGGGGAGGGGCTCACTTGGATTATTCGGGTCAACATCAAACTGAGCAGTGCCGTTTATTACCACCATGCCGATAGGGTAGGGGGCGTCTTCTCTGGCGTAGGGGGCAGAAGCTACGTGGGTGAAAAGCCTGTTGCCAGTTGCACGCATTACATCTGCCTCGGGGTCTGTTAACTGCAAAACTAATCTTCCCATACAGCAAGCTGAGGGATTGCATTGCTGACAATTATCCACAGTTTCGATTCTCAAAGGTATGCGTGGTCGTTTCATATTTCCCCTAACCTAGTAATGACTAACGTCGTTTTCTAATGACCACGAGATCTGCGAGAATACCCAAAGTCATACTGGCGGAATCGTCAGACCTGCCTTTAAATTTTAGAATATCACCGCTGACAAAGGTTGTCGGCAGATCATCTGATCCTGAGGTAAATTCAATGGGAGGTCCGCTGGCTGGAAGGTCGTTGACAGCCTCTACTTTGAATGTAGGACTTGCCGTACTCATTTTTGTGAGGCGATAGCTAGTTGTAAGGTCGCTGCCGGCGGAGGAGACGCTAAGAACAACGGTAGAACCGGGACCAAGGTCGGTTACTACAGGCGTATAATCGATTGGTGCTTCGTGACTCATAGATTGACAATTATACCAAAAAATTGTAAATCTTGCAATAACTTGACGGTTATGCTATAATAAGAGTATGGAATGTTGTGAAGACAACAGACCTGTACAGAGTATAGTACTCTATACATGTTCTTCGCCAGATTGAAAAACAAAGCATCGCGACTTTTTCAATCTGAGAGGAGACGTATAGCGCCAAATCGAAGCTTTTTCTGATAAGAAAAAACGAGATCAGCGCGTCAACGCCGACGAGGGGATGACATAGCTTTAGACGAAGAGACCTTAACAATCTGTACTAGCGTGTTGACTTACGAACACAATTCGTTATTTAATTGCAAACTTTTCTGCAAAAGCAAAAGCTTTCGTAGCAAGCATCAATCCATTTGTTGCTCGTGAACAGGCTTTTGCGCCAGCACTAGTTTAACCTAGAGCCATCGGTAGCATGACGCTTGATAATGCTTCGCCGGTGTCATATTTTTCGAGCTTGGGAATCTACGGTATATCAGCGTAGATTTCGACACCTTTCTGATTTCAAGCCAGGAACCATTTTTGTTTTTTCTTAAGATTCCCGGTTTGTAAAATTCCAGAATAAACTACACACGTAGAAG